>JBGMRN010000001.1:0-12602 GCA_048061535.1 Thermoanaerobaculales bacterium
CACCGTCGGTGCTGGAGAGAGGGGGGGCGAGCCGGACGGCAACCCCCCCCTTCGATCGGCCATCGCCGACGCGAAGGCGCCCAACATGCCCTCCGACAATATCAAGCGGGCGATCCAGCGTGGCACCGGCGAGCTGCCCGGCGTGAACTACGAGGAGGTCAGCTTCGAAGGGTACGGTCCGGGCGGAGTCGCAGTGATGCTCGAGATCCTGACCGACAACCGCAACCGGACGACCCCGGAGATCCGGCACCTGTTCTCGAAGTATGGCGGCAATCTCGGCGAGAACGGTTGCGTGTCCTGGCTTTTCAGCCGCAAGGGCCTGCTCCTCGTGCCACGCACCCCCGAGATCGACGAAGACGCCTTCATGGAGTTAGTGCTTGAGGCAGGCGCCGAGGACTTCGACGCCGACGACGAAGACTACTTCAGGGTTTTTACGGCCCCCGACGAGCTGCACCAGGTCAAGGAGTCGCTCGAGAGTCACGAGGTCGTGGTGGAGGCAGCCCAGCTTGAAATGGAGCCCTCGAGCACCACCCGACTCGAGGGGAAAGCGGCCCAGCAGATGATCCGACTCATGGAGGCTTTCGACGACAACGAGGACGTGCAGAACGTGTGGGCCAGCTTCGACATCGACGACGAACTGCTCTCGGAATCGTAATGGGTACCCGAGTTCTCGGCATCGACCCTGGATCCCGCGCCACCGGCTGGGCCTTGGTAGTGGCCGAGGGCAACCGCTACCGGCTCGAGACCTCGGGCGTCGTGCGCCCCCGCGGTGACCATCGGCCCGGTTTGCTGGCGAATCTGCAGACGCGGCTGACCGAGCTCGTCGAAGATCTCGAACCCGACTGCGCGGCCGTTGAGTCGTCGTTCTCGGGCATCAATCCGAAATCCGGCATTGCGCTGGCGGAGACCCGCGGCGCTATTCTCGCGGTCCTCGGCGGGCGCAACATCGACGTCTGCTCCTACACTCCGGCCAAGGTCAAGTCCAGCATCGTCGGCAATGGGCGGGCAGAAAAACAACAGGTGATCTTCATGGTGGTGCGACTCCTCGCCCTTGCCAAACCACCTCCGCACGACGCCGCCGACGCGATGGCTGTGGCCCTCACCCACATTCACCTCGGATCCTGGAAAGCCGGTCGTTGACGACCCCATGGCCTCGTGCTACGATTTCGTGCCTTCATTCTCGAATGAAGTGCAGGGAGCGGATCTGTTTCGGTTCTCTCGAGCCGTCGTCTCGGTTTTCCGCCGAGCCGCTTGCTTGAATCCCATAGTTGGTACAGAATGGAAAGCCGGATGGGCATGGAACTCATCCGCGCCTGAGAACTCTAACCAGGAGGAGGCAAGATCGTGACTGGACAGGTAGCAGATTATTTTCGCCAGGGTGGTATGTTCATGTGGCCGCTGCTTTTCTTCTCGCTGCTGGCCCTCACCGTCACCGTCGAACGATTCATCGTTTTCGCCAAGGCCAAGATCAACGTCAACGAGTTCTTGACCAAGATTCGCAAGTCGCTGCTGGTGAACCGCAACGTCAAGGAAGCCATCAAGGTCTGCGAGGAAAATCGCGGCCCGGTGGCCTCGGTGATGAAGGCCGGTCTTCTGCGATACGGCCATCCACGCCAAGACATCGAGAAGACGATCGAGAACGCTGCCCTGTATGAGCTCGACCGGCTCGAGACCCGCATGGGCGTGCTCGCCACCACCGCAAACGTGGCACCCATGCTCGGCTTCCTCGGGACGGTGGCCGGAATGATCAAGTCGTTCGCCACCCTCGCCGAGCAGGGCCTCACCAACCCGGCGGCCGTGGCGGTCGGCATTTCCGAGGCGCTCATCACCACCGCTGCCGGTCTGATCATCGCGATCCCCTCGCAGCTCGCATACAACTGGTACACCACCAAGATCACCCGCTTTGTACGTGACATCGAGACGGCCTCCAACATGCTGATGGAGACCTTTATCGAGATGGACAGCCAGCGCTACGGCCAGGGGGGCGAGAACCAGGCATAGAAGGGAGGCCGCAGATGGCACTCATCCGCGGTAAGGACCGAAAAACCGGAGCGCAGATCTTCACGGCGTCGATGGCGGACATCGTCTTCTTGCTGTTGGTTTTTTTCATCCTCACCTACAAGGTCGAGGTGGACAAGACCAAGATGAACCTGCCGGAGACCCTGATCCGTACGAAGGTTCCGGAGAAGGCAGCGGTCATTTCGATCGCACCCCGTGACGCAGACCCGCCGCTGACGATCCGCGTCTCGACCGGTGAGGAGATGTCGCTGGCCGTCAGCACCGACGAAGAGATCGTCACTTTCGCCTCCACCGAGGTTGCACGGAATCCCAACAAAAAGTTCATCGTCAAGGCGGATGAAGACGTACCCTATGAACGGGTGGACGCCGTTCTTGACGCTCTCAAACAGTCCAAGGTGAAATACATCTTCCTGCTTTCCGACCAAAAGACAGTGGACGAAGGGTAGGAGGGCGGTCATGAACATCAAGAAGAAAGACGTCGAGTCCGAGATTTTCACGGGATCGATGGCCGACATTTCCTTCCTGTTGATCATCTACTTCATGATCACATCGGCATTCTCGGCGACGCGGGGCCTCGACTTCGCGCTTCCCGACGACACCGACACCCCCGAGATCAAGCAGGAGGACTCTATCGACGTCCACGTGCTGCCCGGCGGCATCATCGAGATCGACAAACAGGAGACGCCGCTTGACGGCCTGCTTCCCTACATCCTCGAGAAACTCAAGCAGAAGCCAGACAAGCCGGTCATCCTGCGAACCGATCCCGAGGCGACCTACGGCGACATGATCCGCGTTTTCGACACCCTACGGCAGGCGAAGTCCGAGTGGACAGACGACTTCGGCCAGCCCATGTACAAGGATGTCTATGGAAAACCGTTGACCGAGATCAAGACCATTTCGATTCCAACCCGCCGCGAGATGGAAAACCTGTGGTCCATGCTCGGGATCCAGTGAGGGGGCTATTATGAGCGATTCTCCAAAGCCCACGCCGAAGAAAGCCGGGGAGCCCACGGCGGCCTCCCTGGTCGATATCCTCAGCCAGGAAGAGCAGCAGGACCGGACCTTCTTCCGCTGGTCCATCGGTATCGCCCTGGTTTTCCATATTTTCGTCTTTGCCATGCACTGGCCATCGTTCGCCGGCGTCCTCTCCGACGCACGAGAGAAGAAGTCGAAGATCTTCGTTGTCGAACAGGTCAAGTTCAAGCAGCCTCCCAAACGAGAGTTACAGCAGATTCCCAAACCCAAGACGCAGAAGGTTCCGATTCCGGATCCGACGCCCGACGAGCCGGAGCCGATCAGAGACGAGGACCCCGACGAAGACATCGATTTCGTGGCCGATGACAACCTCGTGCTGGGGGTGCCCGATGCGCCGCCTGCGCCCGAACCTGAGGGGCCGATTCGATTCGTGGTCGGCGGCAACATCACCGAACCGAAAAGGCTGAGCGGTCCGAACCCGACCTACCCCGAGGCAGCACGACGCGCACGAATCCAGGGAGTCGTGGTCCTCGAGTGCACCATCGGCAAGGACGGACGCGTGATTCGGGCCAAGGTCCTCCGCGGACTCCCCCTCGGTCTCACCGAGTCCGCTCAAGACGCTGTTCGCAAATGGAGGTTTCAGCCGTCGACGTTGAACGGGAAACCGGTGGAGGTTCTCTACATTCTCACGGTACGCTTCAATCTCCAGTAGCCTGCATCCAACATGGCCCTCCAAGGATCGTTAACCGAACTTTCGCTACCCGACGTGATCCAGATGGTGAGCGTCTCGGGCAAGACCGGTTCGTTTGATGTCCAGGGTGAGCACGAGAAGGGGCGGATCTTTCTCCGCAACGGTCAGATTGTCGACGCGACAGTGGGGAATCTCCGCGGGGACAGCGCGGTCTACGAGATGGCAATCTGGACCAAGGGGACCTTCAGCTTCGAATCCGGCGAGGAGTCAGACCAGGTCACCGTTCACGCCTCCAACGCGAACCTGATGATGGAGGCCGCCCGTCGTCTCGATGAGTGGCGGGTCTTATCTCGGAAGATCCCTTCGCTCGATCTCGTGCCGTATTTCACGCCTCGAGATCACGGCCAGGATCAAGTGACCTTGAGCCCTCAGGAGTGGATTCTCGTCACCCGAATCGACGGACGGAGCTCGATCGAGGGAATCGCGAACTTGCTCCAGTGGGCGGCGTTCGACGTTTCGAAATTACTCTTCGGAATGATCACCTCCGGGTTGGTAGCCCTGCGCAGTCCCGGCGAATCAGTGGAGGCGGCGGACGGCTTGCGGGCCGGCCCAAGCCCGGTTACCCTTCTCGGACTTGCGGAGAAGATCCGCGCCGTGGCAATCGATGTCGCCGGAGCGGGTGGCCAACGCACGATCGAGAAGCAGTACGAAGCCGCACGCACTCTCATCGAACGGGGCGAAGGGTTCACCGCATTGAGAGACATGGTGGTGAAAAACAGTAAGGCGATATCGCTCCTCAAGGGGGCAGATACAGCTGCGATGTTCGACGAGCAGGTACGTCCTCTGATCGGCGAGCTTCGAAAAACCTGAAGTGAAACGGCATACGACAACTGGAGGCACAGGAAGATGAAATCGAGGTTGAGCCGGGCACCGATTGCTGTTGTGGGAGTCATCCTGCTGCTGGCATCGGTCGCAACGGTGGGCGCGGAGTGGAACAAGGGCCTCGAGGCCTATAAGAAGAAGGACTGGGCCACCGCAGTCAAGGAGTTCGAGGAGGTTACCAAGACCAACCCGGACTACGCCGGCGCCTATTACATGTTGGGTGTCTCGCAGCGGGCCCTCGGGCAGCTCAGTCCGGCCCTCGCCAGCCTCCGCAAAGCTGTCGAACTCGACGGAAACCAGGTTTCGTACAAAGTCGCACTCGGACAGGCGCTGGTACAGGTCAAAGAGTATCAGGATGCCTACAGCGTGCTCAAGCCTCTCGACATCAACTCGATGGATGGAAATTTCCGCTCGAGCTACGCCCTTCTCTTCGCCCAGGCCACCACCAAGACCAATCGCCCCGAGGAGGCGATCCGGGTTCTCAATGCCCAAATTCGTGCCGACGGCAAGAACCCTCGCCTCCAGCAGGCTCTTGGGGTGGCATACAACGCGACCGGGGATAACGCCAAGGCCTTCGCCGCATTCAAGAAGGCCTTCGACCTCAAACCCAAGGACGAGGCGAGCGGCCGATCCGCAACCTACGCTGCGATCGCCGTCGCCCGTCGATCCCGGTCCGCCTCCGAGAAGACCCGGTACTACACCCAGGCAGCACAAACCGCTGAACGCCTCGTGGCGATGAAACCGACCTTCGAACACCACCTGCTCGCGGGTGAGGCGTGGCTCGGCGCCAAGAACTACTCAAAGGCCCTCGGCTGGTTCGAAAAGGCCAAGGGCCAGCGGCCGCGCAACGCTCTCGTCCACTTTTACATCGCACAAAGCCTCACCTCTCTCAACCGGCTCGACCCCGCGATCGGCGAGCTCCAGGAGGCGCTCAAGAACGGCGCCAGGGACAAGCTCCGGACCCAGGTATACAACCAGGGCGGCTATGTTTACGACAAGAAGAAAGACTACGACAAGGCCGCCGAGTGGTACCAGAACGCCGGCAATCAGAAGAAGGTCGACGAAATGAGGATCAAGAAGAAAAATCAGGACCAGAATGAAAAGGTCAAAAAAGAGTGTGCCGATTTCAAAAAGAAGATCGACGCGCTACGGATGCAGGCAAACGAGCTTGAAAAGCTCGGGGATATCGAAAACGCGAATCTCCTCAAGGAACAGCTCCCGGGCCTGGAGAAGCAGTACTCCGAGATCTGTAGATAATCCCGATCACCGAGCGTTCATCGAACCGCGGCCCGTTGGGCCGCGGTTTTTCTTGAAGCATCGTCGACCTTCGTGACTGTTTTGCGGAGGTTGAGTCAATCGCCCAGTTCGTCGGTGGCGTGGCGGGCGAGGGTGAGGACAGCCACAGTCAACGGCAGGAGTACGGCAGCCGCCGCTTGAATCATCAGAATATCGAGCGAGATGACGACTGCGGGCAGTCCCATCGTCGTCGTGAGCTTTGACAGACCGACCGCGGACCCCAACGATCCGAGGACCGAAAGCGCTCCCGCAAGCACTCCCGGCATCGCGACGGCTACCAAAAACGGACCGCGAATCGTCGACTCGGTGGCGCCCACCAACCGCATGATCGTGAGCTCATCCGAATGGCGGAAAAGCTCGAGATGAACCCAAATCGCGGCCAAGAGCACACCGGCGGCAAGCAAAATCACGCTCACACCGACCAGGGCGGCGCCCAGTCTTCGCGCCACGCGGCCGAGAAGCTGTTGCAAGGAGGAGCGCGGGCCCACGGCGAGAACCTCCGGGCGTCCCTCGAGCACCTCCACGGCCGCGGGATCTGCAGTCGATATTTCGACCAACGGAGGCAGCGAGGCATCGCCGTCGACCACGATGTCACCCAAATAGGGGAACCATCGCTCCAGCCGTTGCACGAGATCCTCTGGCGAGACCTCTGAAATCCGCCAATCCGGGTGGGCAGCAGCTTCAGCAGCCACCCAGTCGCGGCGTCGATCACTGTCCAGACGAGGATGAAGCAAGACTGCCACGACGCTCTCCTGGCCCGCCATTCCAGCCACGGGCCCCAACCACGCGTGCAGACTCAACGTGACACCCGCCAGCGCAATCGGAATCGCCAACGCGAAGGCGAGGATCAGGCTGACCACCATTCGCTGGCGCAACAGCAACCAACCCTCTGCGAGGGCATGTCGGATCATGGTGGCCACATCCCGTCATAGTGGATCCTCCCCTGATGAAGGACCAGGGTGCGCGCCGGAATCGACTCGAGCAATCCGTGATCATGAGTTGCCACCACTACCGTGGCGCCCTGGTAA
This sequence comes from Thermoanaerobaculales bacterium, assembly GCA_048061535.1. Classification (GTDB taxonomy): domain Bacteria; phylum Acidobacteriota; class Thermoanaerobaculia; order Thermoanaerobaculales; family Sulfomarinibacteraceae; genus Sulfomarinibacter. The sequence continues at coordinate 6,892 of JBGMRN010000001.1, forward strand.
TTAATGTCGCAGAGCAGGCTCAGGAGCTCGGAGGCCAGATCGGCGTCGAGATTGCCGGTGGGTTCGTCCGCGAGAATCAGCCGAGGTTGATAGGCGAGCGCACGAGCGATGGCTACCCGTTGCTGCTCGCCTCCCGAGAGCGCGTCGGGAAACGCGGTTTGGCGGTGCTGGAGTCCAAGCCGCTTGAGCACCTGTAACGCCCTGCTCTGGGCCTCACGCGAAGGGAGGCCGTGGAGGCGCAAAACAAAAGTGATGTTTTCGAGCACGGACTTGCGCCGGAGGAGCTTGAAATCCTGGAAAATGACGCCGATCTTGCGCCGCAGGGCGGGCAGCCTACTGCGCGACAAGGTATTGATTTTCCGACCCGCCACCCAGACCTCACCCGAGGTTGGTCGCTCGGCCGCATAGAGTAACCGCAGCAACGTGGATTTCCCCGCTCCGGAGGGGCCGGTGAGGAAGACGAACTCCCCGGCATCTACCTGCAGATCGATACCGCGCAACACCTGGCGCCGGTCATAGTCCTTGCAAAGGTCCCGGAGACGGATCACAGACCGCAACACCTGGTAACAGAAGATTCAGCCCACATATCTCACCAGCTTCCTTCCACGATCGGGCAGGCGCCGCAACCTGGTGGGAAAATCAGGCTGGGGCCGGTATCAGACGTTCGGGCGCCCGCCTGCTGACGGGATCCGCCAAAGGCTGTCGTGTGACTTTCCAATAACTCCCCCGGGGATTGGATTGTATCATTGGGCAGGAGGCGCATATCCCCCATCCCGACACCCCCTGGGCTGAGACCACCTTCGCCGGAAATCAGACTCTGAGCGGCTCATCAGGCGAAGTGAAGATACTCTTTGCTCTCGGCCCCGCTCGCAGCCCGGATACCAAAGAGCGCCGCGCCGAAGTCGTTTTCAATGCCTCGGCCCCGGCGCTGCATGCCCTCCGTTGGGGTACGCAGATCCACGGCCGGGTAGTGGCCTCGATCGGCGAGGAGGCTGGTCGGCCGCTTCGCGGGGCGGCATGTGTCGGCCGGTGCGACGCCTTGATCACCGCCGAATCCGGGATCGGACTCCTGGTTTGGACCGCCGACTGCGTCCCGATCCTGCTCGCCGGCGACGGCGTCGTGGCCGCGGTCCACGCAGGCTGGCGCGGAACGGCTGCCGACATCGTGGGCTCGGTCGTGCGCCGGTTTCAAGTCGAGTACGGCGTGGCGCCGGACAACCTGAGAGCTGTCCTGGGGCCGGCGATTTCGGGGGCGCATTACCGCGTCGGCACCGAGGTCATCGACGCCCTGCGAGCTCTCAAGGTTGATGAAGACCGGTGGCGGAACCGTCAGTTCGTCGATCTCAGACATCTCCTCGTTGCCCGTCTGGAAAAGCTTGGCCTGCTCCCTGACGCGATCGAACGGGTCGGCCCGTGCACCGCTGCGTCCCCCCGGCTCGCTTCCTTTCGCCGCGACGGCCAAGCCGCCGGCCGCCAATGGTCGCTCATCTACCGGACGGCTGCACCGCCGGCGTGACGGCCCCGCAGCTGCCCACAGGCTGCGGCCACGTCGGCCCCCTTCGACCAACGTACGGTGATCGTGAGTCCGGCATCCCTCAGAGCTGCCGCAAAGGCGTCGATCGTGTCGACAGGCGGCCGTTCGAGCTCCGGAAAATGCTCGCGGTCCTCGTTGAGCGGAATCACGTTGACCTTGGAGGGGATCCCCCGCAGGAGGCGGGCCACTAATCCGGCATCCTCGGTCGAGTCGTTGAATCCACGGATGAGAACGTACTCGAAGGTGATGCGACGACCACGATCGAGGGGGAACCGGCGGAGCTCCGCGATAAGATCTTCGAGGGGGTAGCGGCGGGCGATCGGCATGATTTGCAGACGGCGATCCTGGTCCGGGGCGTTGAGGGAGATCGCCAACTTCGGCGGTCGTGGCCGCCGGCCGAGCCATCGGATTCCCGGGAGGATCCCGGCGGTCGACACCGTAATTCGCTTCGGGCTCACCTGTTCCGTCAATACATCGAGGGCGTTTCCGAGGTGCTCTGTGTTGAGCAGGGGCTCCCCCATGCCCATGAACACCAGGTTCACCCGTTCGACGTCGGTGCCGGGGTCACGAAGCATGATCCGATATTGGCCCACAATTTCGTCCGGGCGTAAATTGCGACCCGCGCCGAAGGCGCCGGTCACGCAAAAGGTACACCCCACCGCGCATCCCGCCTGAGAAGAGAGACAGAGCGTGGCCTTGGCCCCATCGAGCATCGCGACACCCTCGACAGCGACTCCGTCGTCACACCCGAAGAGATACTTTCGTGATCCGTCGGCGCTCGCGATGATCTCGACCACCTTCGGCTCGCGAAGCGCGAAGTGAACAGAGAGGTGCCGGCGAAGATCCTTGGGCAGATCAGTCATATCCTCGAAGCTGGTCACGTTGCGCACGTTCACCCAGCGCGCCACCTGGGCAGGGTGGAAATCCCGACCCACCTGCGGCGCGACAAGGTCTTTGATCGCCTCAGACGTCTTCCCGACGAGGTTGGAAACCGGCCTCATGGCGCTCCCTCATACACCTTTCGCCAAAGCGGCACGCGCTCCTGGCCAGCACTTCACGAGCTTTCGTCGTGAGGCGTGCATGGCGCCGAACGTGTCTGCGCTCTCGTTGTCCTGAGAGTGATCCGTCCCCTCCCAACTGCGCGCGCCAATACGAAGTCTACCTCTAACCGATGAGATCCTGCCCGGGATGGCGTCAAGCTGTGGGCCGAAAAACAAATTTTGCTGGCCGCGCCGGGTTGGTGTATCGTCATTTAATGCCGAGTTTGACTTCGCCAGGAAGCCGGTGGGTGCGGGAGGAGGCGCTCGCCGGAGATGCATCCACTCGTCGCTACGCCCGGGTCTGGCACGCCGACGGCGGCACCGCGGTGATAGCCCGCTATCCCGCCGCCGACCGCGGGTTTTTGCGTCGCGATTTGGTGGTGCGCCGGTGGTGTGAGGAGCACGGTCTGCGCGTCCCCGGACTTCTCGAGGCTGCCATCGATGGCGGTTGGGCGGTCTTCGAGGATTTTGGCGAGGCGGACGCGGAGACCACCCTTGCCATGATGCCGGCCGGAGACCGTCGGTCCCGTGCGCTGAGAACCATCGACCCTCTCTCCACCCTCGCCGACCTCGATCCGGTCGAGCTCCCGGGCTGGAATACCCCCCTCAACCGAGGCCGCCTTCGGTGGGAGCTTGCCGGCTTCGAGCTGTGGTACCTCCGTCATCTCAGGAAGGTCGAACCACCCGCGGCGATCAACGATTGGTTGGACGCTCTGGCAGGTGAGGTCGATGCCCACCCGAGGCGAGTCTGCCATCGCGACTACCACCTCAACAACCTCTTCTTGCTCGCTGACGACAACGTCGGGTTGATCGATTACCAGGACGCGCTCATCGGCCCTGACACCTACGACGCGGTTTCTCTCGTCGAGGAAAGAGCGATGCCGGAGCTGCTGACCGCCGGCGACCGGGAGGCTCTGCGTTCAGCCTGGGCGGTGGCGACCGGCGCAACGAGCGGCTGGCGAGAACGCTGGCGGCTGGTGCGGGTCCAGCGGGGCCTCAAGGTCCTCGGCACCTTTGCGCGGCTCTCTCGGAGCGGCAGATCGGTCTACAAACCATGGCTCGAACTTCTTTCTCATGACCTCGCCCCGGCGCTCGCTTCGGCCGGCGCTCCCGAGGAGTTAGCGGAACTTCTGTTAGACCAAAGATGAGCGGTTCTGCCGGGTGAGATGTGCCAAGCTCTTGATGCTCTGGTGCTTGCGACAAGCGGAGGCATACCCTGAGGTATGTCGAGTATTGGCGCAAGTGCCCAGAGCGCAGGAGATTGGTGGAAATCGCCGGCGAGAATCGCTCATCTTAGGTTAAACTGGGGGCCGATGGCTTCAGCACGACCAGAGGGAAGATCTCTGATCCGAAGCCGCCACGGAGGTCCAGATGTTTGGCACGCTTGGTCTGCCCGAGTTATTGATCGTGCTCGCAATTGTCGTTCTCATCTTCGGCGTCAACAAGCTCCCACGTCTCGGCAAGGGTCTTGGCGAGGGCATCCGGAACTTTAAGGACTCGGTGCGTTCCGGTGACAATGAAAAGGGCGCCGACGAAAATGCCAACGCGACCGACGAAGGGCCCCATCCTCAGTAGTGGCGCGGATCGGTTCGAAGGCACGTCGGAGCGGATCCGGCGTTCTGTTATCCTGAGACTCTCATGGTGTCCCCGCGCCACCCGCTCGATGGAGTGAATGTCCTCTGCATCAGCAGCGCCAAGCTGGCGCACTTTCTCAAGCGGGAGTCGAGGTCGAGCACCGCCGGCTTAGATCTCGATCTCAACCGGATTTTTCGCGAACTCCTCAGCCGAGCCGACGCCTTCCTTCCCTCGGAAGCGGGAACCATCTACCTCGATGATCCCGTGGCGATTGCGGATCAGTCAGCAGGCAGCTACCTGATGGTCATCGCCAGCTTCGGCGCCCAGGCGGACCGGCTGATCGAGCATCGGCTCCTTTCAGAAACCGGCGTCATCGGCGAGGTCTACCGCACCGGCCGCCAATACTCGTCGTCCAGCCCCCATGAAGACCCGCTGTTTCGCAAGGGTCCCGGACTACGGATGGGTTTTGAAATCAGGTCCCTGGCCTGCGCTCCACTGACAGTGGAAGGTCGCACCATAGGTGTCCTCGAGCTCCTCAATCACCGCGGCAGGGAGGGTTACTCCCGGAAGGACGTCGAGCTTCTCGGGATATTTGCACAGACGATATCGGTTTCGATCGTCAATGCTATCGAAGCACAGCGATCGAAGGAAATCGCCAAACATGACGACCTCACCGAGCTGTTCAACGACCGTCATCTACACCACAACCTCACATGGGTCATCGCCGACGCCATCGCAGGTGAGAAGGACTGTGGGATCATTTTCCTTGATCTCGACCACTTCAAGTCGGTCAACGACGAACACGGCCACCTCGTCGGCAGCCGGCTATTGAAGGAGGTCGGCGCAACCTTGAAGCAGATCATCCCAGGCAACGGCCTGGCAGCTCGTTATGGTGGTGATGAGTTCGTTCTTGTCCTCCCGGGTTCGGGCCGTCAGGAGACATTTTGGGTTGCCGAAACTGTTCGCAAAAATTTTGAGGACCGGGTCTTTCTGGATGTTCCGGATCCAAATAATCCCGAGGAGGAACCTGCCCTGCACATTCAGGGCGTCGTCACCTGTTCGATCGGCATCGCCACCTTACGCTCCGATGTTCTTCCTGACTTCGACAACCAGGAGCTGGACGTGGCCAAGGTGAAGCGCGAGCTCATGCGCAAGGCGGACTTCTGCATGTATGCAGCGAAGGGGCTGGGTCGTAACCTCACCGTACCCTACTGGAACCGTGAGCTTTGGGGGTCCGCCCACGCCACCACCTAGCCCGTTCCCGTCCAGAACCGGTACTTCCCACGCGATGAATTCTCGTTCGAACGCGGGTTCGATCAAAAAACTGAGGAGGGCTCTCTTGACACGCCGTCGCATCGACGTTACCTTTGTTTTGAGACATTGATAATGAGACTGGATTAAGACTATGGTCAGTAAACTCGCCCAACGTGCTCAGAAACTCTTCATCCAATACCTGCGCGAGAACAATCTCAAGGTAACCCAGGAACGATTGGCACTCCTGGACGAGATCTTCTCGACCGACGAACATCTCGACGCGGATGACCTGCTGGCTCGGATGAAAA
>JBGMRN010000001.1:12702-66108 GCA_048061535.1 Thermoanaerobaculales bacterium
ATCTTCTCGACCGACGAACATCTCGACGCGGATGACCTGCTGGCTCGGATGAAAACAAAACGACGCAAGGTGTCGCGGGCGACGGTTTATCGGACCCTCGACCTGCTGGTGCAGTGTGGATTGGTGCGCAAGAGCCGTCTCGGGCGAGAGCACTACTTCTACGAGAAGATGGAACCAGGCGGCGGGCACCACCATATGGTGTGCACCGCGACCGGGAAAATCATCGAGTTTTGGGACGCCGACCTCGATGAGCGACTCCGGCGGCTGTGCCAGGACCACAAGTTTCGAGCCACCTTCATTTCGATCCAGATCCAGGGTCTGAGCGAAGAGGGGCAGAAGGTCGAACAGGAAACGTCCTTTTTCTAGGGAATCAAAAAACAGATCCTTGCGAACTTCCGTTTCCCGACTTGAACCAGCGTGGAGTTTGAACCGTCAATGTCGAGGGTTGCCTTGATGTCGCGCACGACCTGGCCTTCCACCTTGACTCCGCCCTGGGTCATGAGCCGGCGGGCTTCAGAGTTCGACGAGGCCAATCCGGCGAGAACCAGCGCCTTGACCAACAGAATGCTCTCCGCCGCCACTTCGAGCTCGACTCTTGGAATGTCCTGCGGCAGGTTACCAGCCGAAAAGATCCTCTCGAACTCGCCCTGCGCGGCGATCGCGTCATCGGGTGAGTGAAACTCGGCAACGATGGTCCGGGCGAGTTGCTTCTTGGCATCCATGGGGTGGAGTTTGCCGGCGGACACCCTTTCACATTCCGCTTCAATTTCAGCTTCTGAGCGATCCGTGAGCAGAAGCCAGTACTTCCACATGAGTTCATCGGAGATCGACATCAGCTTCCCAAACATCTCGTTCGGTTCGTCCTCCACCGCCACGTAGTTCCCGAGCGACTTGGACATCTTCTCGACACCGCCCAGGCCCTCGAGCAGCGGCAGGGTCATCACCACCTGAGGCTCCATCTGGTGCTCCCGCATCAGGTGGCGGCCGACCAAGAGGTTGAATAGCTGATCGGTCCCTCCAAGCTCGACGTCCACCTCGAGAGCAACCGAGTCGTACGCCTGGGCTAAAGGATAGAGAAACTCATGCAACGCGATCGGCTGTTGGGATTCATACCGGGTCCGGAAATCATCGCGTTCGAGCATCTGAGCGACCGTGACCTTGGCGGCCAACCGAATCCACTCGGCGGATCCGAGCTGTCCGAGCCATCTCGAGTTGAAGTCGATCACCGTCGTGTCGGGGTCGAGGAGCTTGAAAATCTGACGCCGGTAGGTTGCTGCGTTGACTTCGATCTCCTCGGGAGTGAGTTGCGGCCGGGTGGACTTCTTGCCTGTCGGATCACCAATCAGCCCCGTAAAATCACCAATCAGGAAGACAACTCTGTGACCGAGCTGCTGGAAGTGACGCATCTTGCGGATCACGACCGTGTGCCCGAGGTGAAGGTCGGGCGCCGAGGGATCGAAACCGACCTTGACCGTCAGAGGCTTCCCGGTCTTCTGACAACGACGCAGCTTGTCCGCAAGCTGTTCATCCGGGATGACGTCAACGCAACCCTTCTTGAGGTAGCTCAGTTGTTCGTCGATGTCGCTCTGGTGCACTCCACTCCTCCTCGTCACGTCAGGCACTTCATCCCGGATCCATCCAGTCTCCCTCAGGGATCGTCGAAATCAAGGATGGGCAACAATCCGGCCCCGGTCGTCTCCAGGCTCGCCCAATCGGCCAATTTGCCGAGGCCGGCGCTCACGGGCTCTGCAGAGACCAGGAGAATCTGCATCTCGAGATCGCTGGGCGCCCTCCATACCGCTGCTCCGGCCGCGATCGCCGCACATCGGCGAGACCGACCTACGACGCCGCTCCAAGCGGCGGCGCTGACCGCGGCCGCGCGCCTGCGAATCTCAACCAGTTCCTCCTCGGTTGTAGGCCGCGTGAACTCTTCCCACCGCTCGCGAAGCACGTCGCCGAGCTCGTCAACCTGAGAGGCTGCGGTAGCCACAAGGAGCAGCACCTGCCGCCCGGGAACAAACGGCGCCAGAATCTCGGCCGAACCTTCGGGAACGAGGTTCTCCGCCCGCCGTGCAAAAAGGTCGGCCATTACCAACGCAAATGCCTCGTCTCCGGTGGAATCCAACTCGAGCGCCACAACGAGAACCGACTCGTCTCCGGCTGCCGCCACCCTCGTCCGGGGTATCGGGGCCACCTGCAGACCGGCGGCGTCGGCTCGGCGTTCTCCGCCTCCTATCCAGAACTTGCGCAGAGCCTCGGCGGCCGCCTCGCCATCTCCGGCCACCACACCCAGGGCAATATTGCCCGGACGCAGGAGTTCGGCCGGCGACAACGCCGCACCTCCCGAGAGTCCCAGGATCCCTCCCATCAGAGCCAACGCCCGGCGCCGCGCCCCGCCGCCGTCACCCTCCACAGATCTGGTGTCGTCCGCCATCCGCACGAGGGCCGCGTGCAGGAGTTCGCTCAGCTCCCCGAAGTCGTCGGCCGGCGCCGCCACCTCGAGGAGAGGCGGGCGAACGTTGACGCGAACCCAGCCGGGGCGCTCTTCACCGGCCCGAAGCTCACCTGCGAGGCGTGCCAGAATGGTCGCGCTCAACTCTCCTTCCACGTCCGGTACCATCACCGGCCGAAGGCTCACTGCCGCCAATTCTGCCCCGGGGCGATCGAGAATGACCGCCGCAAGACCGTTTTCGAGATGGATTGCTTCCGGAGGTGCGGCGAATCGAGGATTGAATGTTCGTGGAGGTAGCACGATCACAATTCGTCCCGGATGTCGGGGAAGCCACCGCTGTGCCGCATCCCGAACCCCGTCCAGGGTCACTCCCTCTCCGGCAAAGAGAAACTCGGCGATCGCTTCGACGCCTCCGAGCCTCCATAATTCCAGGAGATGTTCGGCGCCCTCCGGCACCTGCTCCAGCAGCGCTTTCCTGCGAACCTGCAGCCGCATCGAGGCGGAATCGACCTGGGCTGCCTGGAGCCTGGAATCGGTAGCGATTCGCGCCAGGCCGAGGCGTAACCGGCGAACGGTCAAATCTGCCAACTCGGGGTCACTCCGACTTTCGAGCACACCGCGTTCGCCGTCAATGCGGCTGCGAAGACCTTCAATGTCTTCGGAAAAAACGTCCGGCAAGAGTTCCCAGAGCACCTCGACGGTGCTTCTCAGGGGATCTGAGGGCGCGGGAAGATCAACCTCGAGCCGAATCTCGGCCTCACTTCCGGGCGATCCAAGGCGCCGTATGAGGCTCCCGTCAACAAGGTTGACCCGCGGACGTTTCAGCGTTTCTCGAGGCCGCCTTCCCTCCAGAAGCCGTCCGATGTGGGCACGAAGATCGGCTGCAGAGACCCCACCCACGGCAATCACGACGGCGGGGGCGGGATCCTCGCCGCTGAGGGCCGCGTCGAGATCGGCCGCCAGCGTGAGTTCGCCGCTGATCACGAGGCCGGTCTCTCCCGCCTCGGCAGAATCCACGGCCGGCCAAGCTACGGTTGTAGCGTTCGACAACGGCTGAGCCACGAGTACCAGCTCGGTACCATTCCCCAGGCGGGTCACGTGCAGCGCCTGGCCATCGGCCACCGGAACCACGCCGAGGATCGCGGCAACCAACACCAGCCCGCTACCAAAACCTTGAAGGCGTGAACGTTGCACCATCATAGCGGCCGTCATGGTAGCATGCCGACCGCAGGCGCTATACTGAGCGAGATGCCTCGGAGGCCGGCCGAACGTCGCCGCCGCCAATCCAACCCGAAGGAGTTACCGTGATGAACAACAAGGTCGAGCAGGCTTTGAACGAACAGATCCATGCCGAGTTTTTCTCCTTCTACCTCTACCTCTCGGTGGCGGCTTTTTTCACCGGCCGACACCTCGACGGATTCGCTCACTGGATGCGAATTCAGGCCCAGGAGGAGTTCGGCCATGCGATGAAGCTCTTCGACTATCTCAATGAACGTGGCGGGACGGTCCAGCTATTGACGCTGGAAGCGCCGCAACGCGAGTGGTCCTCGGCCTCGGACGCGATCGAGGAGGTTCTCAAACATGAGCAATACATCAGCGGACGCATCAATCGTCTGGTAGACCTCGCCACCGAAGAAAACGACCATGCGACCACGGTGATGCTGCACTGGTACGTTGCCGAGCAGGTCGAGGAGGAGGCGACGGCCGACACCCTCTTCCACCAGGTGAAGATGATCGAGGCGAGTCCTCACGGCCTGCTGATGATCGACCGCGAGCTAGCCGGTCGTGCCGCGCCGACAACGGACACCGCGACGTAGCCTGTTCCCCTCCGGAAACTCCGAAGGGGACGGCGCGGTCCTCGATGCTTCACGAGCGATTTTTCTGCAAGATCAAGGAAAACAAGGGTTTCCGCGGAGACGTACTCCCGTACGTCGCACAAGGAAATTCGCAGTAGCAGAAAGATGGTGGGATATGCGGGCTAGCCCGTACTGCAGCGGCTCCCTACTCCGGTGGGCCGTTGACACAGGCCACCAGGTGCTCGACGAGGGCGCGAGCCACATCGACCCCGGTGGCCTCTTCAAGGCAAAGGAAGCCGGGGGTGGGGTTGACCTCGAGGATCACCGGTCCATGCTCTCCTGCCACCATGTCGATTCCACAATGGCCGAGGCCCAAGATTCTTGCCGCGGAGACCGCCAGTCGTTTCTCGTCCGAATCGGGGGTTATTTTCTCGGCCGATCCACCTCGAGCTGCATTCGAACGCCACTCCCCGGCCCCCGCGCTGAAGCGAGCGGCAGCCACGACCTCGGCGCCCACTACCAACAGGCGATGACTGTTCCGACCTCCCGGAAGCCATCGCTGGACGACGACCTCGTCTCCAACCCTCCACAATGAATCAAGAACCGCCTCCAGGTGGTCTCGGGCCGTGCAGAGAATCACGCCGACGCCCATCCTTGACTGCCGCTGTTTCACCACCACCGGCAGGCCGAGATCGCGGACGGCCGCCTCAGCGAGAGTCTCCGGGTCTGCTCCAGCCAGGGTCGACGGCACCGGCAGGTCTGCCGCTGCGAGCAAGCGGATGGTCTGCCAATGGTCCCGCCCAATGCGGATGGCGGAGGGTGAGTTGGGCGTGGCGGCACCACTGTCAACGCAGGCCTCGAGCACGGCAAGCACGCTTGCGGGTCTCCAGTTGCCCACCCGCGCCAGAACCCCGTCCGGAGGATGTTCGAGGACATCGTCAGCGACCAGCCGGGATGCGCCTCCTGCCCCGGCAATGGCTGGAACAGTGGTGGCGTCGATCAACGCCAGGTCCAGCCCGAGGTCCACGGCGGTCTCTGCCAACCGGTGATTGGTTCGGGTCTCGGGGCGGGCGGTGAGCAGCAGGAGATGCATGGCGTTATCGTAACTCAAGATGAGCCCACGTTCGGGAAACCGGTATACTCTCGAGAATGATCCAAGGCAACCTGGACCGCCTCCACTTCGGGGACCTTCTGGAATGGCTCCAGATGGGTGGAATCAGCGGACGTCTGGTGCTCTTGGATGACTTCGGCCAGCGGCGTCTCGATTTTCTCGACGGGCGGATAGTCTATGTTTCCTCGACGGTGCCTGAAGAGAGGCTTGCCACCGTTCTTGCCAGACGGAAGCTGGTCCCGACCGACGAGCTGCGCAAGATCTTGGCCCTGGCGATACTCCGCCAGACCCTGTTCACCGATCTCTTGATCGCCAGAAGTGGGTTGGCGCCTGATGAACTGCAGCGCAATCTGATCGATCTCGCCGAGGCGATCACCAGCCGAGTCCTGTTCGCACCGAACATCCGGTTCGAACTCGACCCGGCGTATCCGGTCCGGGAACTCCTCGGCCTCAGCCTCGACGTGGAACCGCGTCATCTACTGTTGGAAGCCGCACGTCGCACTGACGAAGGCCCGCTGTCCACCGAGCAAGAGGAGCGCCACGACCTCCCGTTCACCGGTGAGGCGTTCGAGAGCTTCTTTTGGGATTTGGTGCGAGAGGGATTCACACGAGAGGAGCCGGTCGACGGCGAAGGTATGAACGCCCTCCACAGTTTGATACGCGACATTGTCGGCACACTCGCGCAGTGGCTCGCCTCGAGCCCCGGCTTGGTACCGCTGCCTTCCGGCCAGAGTGAGGGAATCGCGCGCGACCTTGGCCGTGAGCAGACGATTGGGTTGTTCGGATTGCCCCACACAACCTGGAACCAGATGGTGCTGGCTTGTTCGCTGCGCAGCAGCGAGCGACGTCGGCCTTTGAAGCTCAACCACCTGGAAGCGTACGCAACCGAACTCGACCTCTGGGAAGAGATGACGGGCAGCGAGTGCTGGCGTCGGCCCCATGCCGACAAGCTGGATCGTCTGACGCACCGCGCGGCGGTGTTGTGGTCGCGCGGCGCGGCTGCTGCCGCCGTGCCGCTCGGAGTCGATCCGGAAACCGCATCCCTGGCCGCCCACCTGGTCACCGTTCCCACCGATCTCGTGCTGTGGGTCCTCACAACGCTACCAGTTCCCCACCGCCACCTGCGCCAAGCCCTTCTGCGACATCTTCCACGTCGGGTCGGCTCAAGCCTGGCCCGCCTGGCAGATTTCCCCGCAGCCATCCGTTATCTGTTCGATCCTCAAACGCCGACCCCGCTCGGCGTGTGCCTCCATCTCAGCCGTGAAAACCTCCCCTCCGCGTCAGCCTGGCCGCAGACTGTTCCCCGAGACGACGACAGCTTGCTGGAAATTGCCTCACCAGCCGCCCTCGCATTTGCAGCCGAAGCCGTCCGCGAAGCTCTCGAAGAAAGTCCGGACGACCAAGCCGTCAACAGGTGAAGCTCACGAATTCTCCTGCGGTAGAGCCATGGTGACCTCGGTGCCCTCGGCCATCTCACTGGCGATGGAAATGGTACCACCGTGATTCTCCATCACCCGTTTGGCGATGGTGAGCCCCAGACCGACACCCCTCGGTTTTCCGGTCAGCACGTTGCCGCCCTGCCAAAAGGCCTCGCTGACGTGGGGCAACTCCTTTTTGGGAATTCCCACTCCCGTGTCGGTCACCCTGAGGAGGAGCCATGAGTCTTCACCGCGCATGACTCGCCGTACTTCGAGCTTGACCTCACCGCCGGTCTGGTTGAATTCGATGGCATTCTTGATCACTGCCCGCAGCGCAGCCTCGATCGTCTCAGCCTCACAGAAGATTGTCTCGAGTCCGCTGGGAATGAGGACATGAAGCTGCACCTGGCGCTCACGCGCGAGGTCGCGGAGGGGAGCGATGGCGCGCCGGAAGAGATCCTCGGCCGGTACCGCGCGACGCTCGAGGTTGCTTTCGGTCTCGGCCAAAATGGACGCCTGAACAATGCTCTGGATAATCTCGGAGAGCTTTTCCGACTCCTCGCGAATGATGGTGACAAAGCGAGCCCCTTTTTCGGCCGGTTCATCCTTGAACCGATCGAGGATCTTGGCAGCGGTGACCAACGATGTCACCGGGGTTCGCAACTCGCTGGATATCCGTGTGATGAGCTCGTTCTTGACCTGATCCAGGGCGGAAAGGTCCTTATATGCGTCGTTCAGAAGGGTGTTTTTCTCCGCCAGATCACTTGCCAGTCGTCCCGCCTCGTCGAGGCTCTTGCGCAACTCGGCTGTTTGTTCGCTCACTTGGCCCTCGAGGCTGCGGTTGAACTCCTGCACCTGCCTCCAGGCAAGGGCGTTGGTATAGCCCATCGCGGCGGCGGAACCGAGAACGGTCGCCAGCTGGAGATCATCCTCGTCGAGGGCAGCGCGGTCGCCGTCTCCATACGCGGTGAGGAGACCCACGACCTTCTCCTGGGCGATGAGGGGTACGATCAGGGCAGATGCAAAACCAGCGCTTTCGATGGCTGCAATCTGAAAGTTCTCTTCCTCATCCTCGATTTCGCGCGCCAACAACACGGGTTCTTGTTCGTTGAGCAATGTGGTCGCCGTGGTCTCACCGGCTTCGTCGGCGGTGCTGAGCAGAGGATCACGCTTGAAACCATGGACCACCGCCTCCCGCAGCTGCCCCGAACCCGGCACGATCATCACCGCAGCCCCCTGGACCTGCAACTGCCGGATGGTGGTCGTGATCAACAAACGGAGCACGTTCGCCGGATCGCGCTCGTTGCTGACGGCCTTGCCGAACTCGCTGATACTGGCCATCACCCGCAGCTGTCGTTCGAGTTGGCGACTGAGTATGTCGAGACGAGCGTTGAGGTCGGTCATCGCCATGTTGGCGCGAACCGCTTCACCGACCAGAGCATCCTCCCCAAGTGGTTGGGTTGCATCCGCCTGCCCGGACGGAAGGGTGATCTCAACGGCGTCGCTCGCCGGCGGATTTTCGTCTCGCATCACGTATGGCTGCATCGCCAGGCGCATCTGCTGTTGGAGCCGCTGGATGGCCTGAGGATTCGTGCCCACACCGAGCTTGTCGGCGACTGCCGCCAGGGTCCGCTCACCGACCACCGCAAAGGCATCGAGCACGCCGTCTCCGGTCACCGCCACCGACGGAAACGAAGGCAGATGATCCGGGTTGAGGGTGGCATCCATCTCAGCCACGGACTGGACAGGGTCGAGGTCCCGCTTGTTGAAGAGAAAGATGACGGGGGTCCGCTCTCGATCGAGGCCGTTGGCCGCGAGATTCTCCCAGAGGTTCTCCAGCGACGCGCGGTTCGGTTCCTCCTGGCCCACCTGGGAATCGGCCACGAACACCACGCCGTCTGCGCCGGCAAGCACTGCCCGCCGCGTCGCGTTGTACTGCACCTGGCCGGGCACGGTGTAGAGCTGGAGCGCCAACCGGTAGCCGCGAATCCGGCCGAGATTGAGGGAAAGTAGATCGAAAAAGAGGGTCCGATCCGAGGCCGTGTTGAGAGAGTAGAGTTTTGTCCTGCGTTGTGGATCGGTCACTCGATGAATATGTTGGAGACAGGTCGTCTTGCCGCCCAGGGCAGGCCCGTAGTAGACGACCTTGATCTTGATCTGGCGGTACTGGTTGTCGAACTGAACCATCGCCCTGTCACTCCCCCGCGCGCCGCCAAGGCAGCGTCTCGTTGTCCCGGCACGCGCTGCGTTCCGCGTGTCGTTTTCCCCCGGGGGATGTCCTGCTGGATTCACTCCCAGGCATACCTCAGCCGGCTGCGTATCGGCTGAAGAAATCTGCTCGCCAGCGCTTCTCAATTCTAACCCGAAACGGCGCCGTGTGCAGGGTTGTGAAACGCTCGATCGGCGACCAAACCAACGACCATATTCGACACACCTCGGGAAAAGCTCTTTTGTAAAGACGAATCAGGTGCGGGCGCCATCCCTCGCCACGGAACACTGGAGAGAACTGCGGATTCATCTATACTTCCAAATGGGGGTGGCTCATGCGGATCGGCGGAATCCTGATGATCGGTTTACTGTTCGCGGCCGCAATCGTGCTCTATCTCAGCAGCCGCGACGCCACCTCGAGCCTCGATGCGGTTGCAGCCGTGGCCGTCGATCTTCGCGAGGAAAACGTCGAGGGTCGTTCGCTGGACCGAGCAGCGGCGCGCACGATGGTGTCGGCCTTACAAACACTGCTCGATGAACCGGAGACCATAGCCGATCACCTCGACAGTTTGAAGGCCTTTTCGGCGACCGCCGCATCGTGGGCACAGGCCGCCGAATCGCCGAGCCCGGAACTGCATGCCGCGGTCTCCTTGAGGAGTGCCGCCGGGGAACTCCGGCAACACGCCCTCAGCCCCTCTCCAGTCCACCTCACCCGAGCCCGGCACTCTCTGGAACAGGCCAGAAACGCTCTCGCCGTCGAAGCTCCGGCTCCGGGGCTCGCCACAGACGCCGTCCGCGACCGCCTCGAGAACCTCCAGCGCTCACAGCAGGAGCGCTACCAGGAGGTCGCCGAGGAAATCAATCAGTAAGCTGCAGATCCTGCCAGAGATCGCGAGGGATATTGGTGTTCAATAGAGCGCCCGCGCCCAGGCGCTGAAGATCCGCAGCCACCATCGCAACCCACCGCTGAACCGCAGGGGTCCGCTCGACCGGGACCAGGGACCACAGGCGGACAATTGTGCCCTCGTGGTGGGGTGCGATCTGGATCACGGGATGCTGCGGTCGAGCAAACTCCACCACGACACCTTCAACAAGGACCGCCTGTCCGTCCCGGCGCCGCCAGACCTGGTCCGTCTTGAGGACCGCCCGCCCCCAGCGGTGGACTCCCGCCGGCAATCCGTCGGCCACGCGTTCGAGATCGACACATTCCTCGAAGACCATGTGCGGCATCAATCGGCCCCGCTGCTGTTACCAACGAACGAGAACACGACCCGGCGCTTCCGCGGACGCACGTCGCACTCGACGAGGACAATTTGCTGCCACGTGCCCAGGACGCAAACGCCGGCGAGGACCGGCAAGCTGAGCGATGGCCCGAGAATGGCCGCGCGAAGGTGTGAGAACCCATTCCCGTCGCCCCAACGAAGGTCGTGGTGATATGAGCGATCCGATGGCGCCAGGCGTTCGAGAGCTTCGTCGAAGTCGCGGACTGCGCCCGGCTCGTACTCTATAGTTGTGATCGCCGCTGTGGAACCGGGAACAAAAACGGTGATCTGGCCGTCGATCGCCTCAATCCAAGTGAGCCATGCGCTGACCTCGGGCGTGAGATCGATGATATGGCCATGGCCCTCGGTGGCGAGCTGGATTTCCCTGTGAATCACCTGCATGGGCACAGTATAACGATGCTGCCCCAAACGATCTCCCCGCCTCTTTGATATGCAGCCGTGGGTCGGCTTTGGTAGGATGTCCGCCGTGTATCTGGGGGGCGTGTTGGCCGCCGTCACTGAGGCGCTGCTTCCCGGCCTGTGTCCGCACTGCGGAGCGCTGTTGCCGGGGAAGGACCGCGGGTTGTGCCGCGGCTGTTGGTCGAAGATGGTGCCCCTGGCGGGCGCTGCGTGCCCCCGTTGCGGGGTGCCCTCGGACGATCCATCGCTGCCCTGCCTGGACTGCGTTCGAACCCCCCCTCCTCAGGGGGCGACCGTGATTTGGGGAGAACATGACGGCTCGCTCCGCACCGCCGTTCTGTCGCTGAAGTACGGCGGCCGCGACGATTTCTCGCCCAGGCTCGGCGCCAGGCTGGCAGCGGTTGTGGCGGCTCAGCCGTGGGGCGGGACCATCGACACGGTCAGCTTCGTTCCGTCCCATCCGCTGCGGCGCATTCGGCGGCCGTGGGCAGCCGCGGAGCTTCTCGGTCGGGAGATCGCGAAATGTCTTGAACGGCCATTCGTTCCGCTCCTCCGCCGTCACGGCCTGCGACGCCAATCGGGTCACAGCCGGGCGCAGCGTCTCGAACTGCCCAGCCGTAGTTTTTCACCTTCCACCGCCGCAGACGGCCGGTATATCCTTCTGGTCGATGACGTCACGACGACCGGAACCACCCTGCGAAGAGCCGCCGCCACGCTCAAGAGGGCCGGCGCCGAGGCTGTCTTCGGCGCCATCCTCGCCCTGGCCCTCGATCCAAGGAGAATGCCATGAGTGTATTCGACGGTCTCATTAGATTCGGGATGCCACTCGTGCCCAGGTCGATCGTCGGCCTGGTCGCCCGTCGCTACGTTGCCGGTGAGACCATCGACGATGCCGCCGACGCCATCCGCACCATCAATGACGAGGGAGCGATGGCTACAGTCGACGTTCTGGGCGAAGAAGTCAGCGAGCCTGCCAACGCCGAGGCCGCAGTGGCCGAATACCTCGGCCTCTTCGACCGGATCCGGGTCGAGGGACTGGACGCCAACATTTCTGTCAAGCCCACGATGCTCGGCCTCAAGATCAACGAAGAGCTCTGTTTAAAGAACATCGCTGCGATCGTTTCCAGGGCGGTCGAACTGGACAATTTCGTTCGTATCGACATGGAGGATCACACCTGCACCGACGCCACGCTTCGGATTTACCGGAGAGTACTCGCGGACTTTCCGTCATCGGTAGGGGTTGTCCTGCAGTCGTATCTCCACCGAACCACATCGGATATCAATGATCTCCTCCCGCTCGATCCGAATGTCAGAATGTGTAAAGGTATCTACCGCGAACCGCGCGCCATCGCATGGAAGGATTTCGATACCGTTCGCGCCAACTTCATTTACAACGTCGAAAAGCTCCTGGAGCATGGCGCCTACGTGGGCATCGCGACCCACGACACACATCTGGTGTGGGCCGGGATGAGTGCTGTGGACCGTCTTGGGCTGACTCCCGATCGTTACGAGTTCCAAATGTTGTATGGGGTGGACCACGAGCTGCGCCGGGTCATCCTGGAGCGGGGCCATCGGCTCAGAGTATATGTTCCCTACGGCCGCGATTGGTACCCCTATTCGATCCGTCGTCTCCGTGAGAACCCCTCCGTCGCTCGACACGTGATACGCGCGATGTTCGGCGGCGCTCCACGTTGAGACGAGTCCTGAAAAGGAGTATGCTGAGGGGTGCAGAGAGTCCAAATTGGAGGCATTCGATGCACATGCGCTGTGTGACCCTCAGCTTCTGTTCCTTCCTTGTGCTCGCGGCTGCGAGTGTGGTGATTGCGGTAGGCCAGGCCCGGTTTGGAGGCGTCGTCACGGACACCGGCGGCAATCCTTTGCCGGACGCGATCATTACGATCACCTCGGATGAGGTTTCGTCCTTCCACAAGGAAATCAAGGTTGGCAAGGACGGCACGTTCAAGGCGTTGATCCTCGACGCGACTCGGGTCTACCTCCTGCACGTCGAGGCGCCCGGTTACCAGCCCGCTGAACGCGTGCTGGACATCGACATCGGCACCTCCGACAGCTTTTTCGAGTTCGCCCTCAAGAGCCACGAAGAGCTGGCGGTATCCCAGGAACAGGACATTCGGGAGCAGCCGGGTTACAAGGAGTTTCTCGAGGGCCGAGAGCTGCTCGCGACCGACAAGAACGAGGAGGCGCGCGCCAAGTTCGCGGCCGCCGTCGAAGCGTTGCCGAAATTCGTTCCTGCCCTCGCCGCGCTTGCCGAGCTCGATCAACAGGCGGGCCTCCACGAGGAGGCGCTGGCTGCCGCCCACCGGTGTCTCGAGGAGGATGAGGAAGCCATCGACTGCCTGGCCATCGCTGCCAACGCCTGTCAGAGCCTCGGCGACGAGGAAGGTCGGGCGGCCTTCCTTGCGCGTTACAAGGAGCTCAACCCCGAGGACCCCACGATCCTCTTCAACAGCGCTGTCGCGTTCCTCAACAAGATGGACGACGAGGGCGCCCGGCCGCTCCTCGAGCGGTGCCTGCAGGCCAATCCGGACTTCCCGGAGTGTCTCTTCGAGTATGGAATGCTCCAGCTACGCAGCGGCGACATGGAAGGGGCAAAAACCAGTCTTGAGCACTATGTCGAGGTCGCCCCCGACGCGCCGGATGCTGCCACCGCCGTGGAGACCATCAAGTACCTCTGACGGTACGATGGCCACCTTGTGCATCGGCGTTGCGGGCGGAACCGGCTCTGGCAAGACCACGATCGCCGAGGAAATCGTGCGCCGGGTCGGTCGCGACCGGATCGTCATCGTCAACCAGGACCGCTACTACCACGATCTCGCTCACCTCGACGAGCTGCAACGTGCTCAGCACAATTTCGACCACCCCGCCGCTGTCGAGGAAGGCCTTCTGGTCGAACACCTCTGTCTTCTCAAAGAGGGCCGGCCGGCGCCGCTCCCGGTTTACGACTTCGCTCATCACGTTCGATCCGCAGCCGAGGAATGGGTTGATCCCCGCTCAGTCATTCTCCTCGAAGGCATCCTGATCCTCGCGATACCCGCCATCAGGGAGCTTCTCGACGTGAAGATCTTCATCGACACCGACCCCGACCTTCGCTTCATTCGGCGACTGCAACGTGACATCGCCGAGCGCGAGCGCTCGGTCGGAAGCGTCGTGGACCAGTACCTCACCTCGGTACGTCCGATGCACCTGGAGTTCGTCGAGCCCTCCAAGCGATGGGCCGACGTGATCATCCCCGAGGGCGGCTTCAACACCGTCGCCCTCGACATGGTCATCAGCCGCATTCTGCAGATGATCTAGCCCGTTCTCGTCCGGAAACGGCGCATTTTTGCAATCTCTGCGTCAAACTGCGAATTTCCTTGTGCGATGTACAGGAGTACGTCTCCGCGGAAATTCTTGTTTTCCTTGATCTTGCAGAAAAATCGCTCGCTGCCGCATCGAAAACCGCGTTGTCCCTTCCAGAGTTTCTGGACGGAGGCGGGCTAGCGAGTGGTGGGGGTGGAACGCCGGCGACGGCGAGTGCGCAGCTCCTCCTCCTTGAACATGAACTTGACCGTGTGCTTGAAAAGGAGCAGATTGGGGGCGTCTGTTCGGTTCAGCTTGATGCAATTCTTGTCATACCACTCGATCCATCCACTGAGCTCGGTCCCGTCGGTCAGCACCACGACCATCGTGGTGCGATTCTGCATCTGTTTGAGGTAATAAAAGCTCTCCGCATTCGTCTGCTCAGCGGGCACCTGTTTGCGTCGACCCGTGGCTCGGGTCGGAAACCTCTCCATCATTTCGTTCATCGATGGCCGGATCAGCTTACGATCGGACATTTCGTCTCTCCTCAAGCCCCATGCTGTGCCGCGCCGGGGACTGAAAGCGTGAAGTCTGTAGGTTCTGCGATCAGATTAACAGATTCCCCAACGGGTGTCGCCTCTGCGTCGACCTCGTGTTCACCTCCGCCAGAGGCATACCCGGCGCCGAACCCACAAAATCAAACCAACCCACCAGATTTCGTCGCCAGAGGCGCATGGGGTTGTACGTGTCTGCGCTCTCGATGTTTTGGGAGCGAAGTCGTACTCGCGGTGCTTCGAGCGAGCAAATCGAGAAAGCGCAGACCTGCACCGTGCATTGTGCCCTGCATTAGAAAGATGGTGATTGGCTGGGGCTGGACAGGTTAACGTCGGTTGCGTGGAGATTCCGGATACTGGTCCACTTCGTGCGAAAGGCAGCACATCAGACGACCGCAGAGGCCGGAAATCTTGGTCGGGTTGAGGCTCAGGTTTTGCCGTTTGGCCATGCGAACCGTCACCGAATGGAAGCGGTCCATGAAGGTAGCGCAACACAGGCAACGGCCACAAGGCCCAAGGCCGCCGCATAGCCGCGCCCCGTCGCGAACTCCCAACGAACGCATCTCGATCCGCCGGCGAAAGCGACGGCTCAGATCGCGCAGGAGGGGTCGGTAGTCAACCCGTTTCTCGGCCGAGAAGTAGATCACCGCCTTACCGCCGGAGAGAGGAACCCGCACCTTGAATGGATGGAGCTCGAGACCGAGATCGCGGATCCGGAGGCGAAGGTACCGTTTGATGTCCATCTCGATGCGGGTGGTATCCTCGTGGCGTTTCTTGTCCTCGGAGGTTGCCCTGCGAACAATCCTTGCCGACGCCGCGCGAGGGCGCTTGAAAACCGGCGGCGCGAATGCGGTCACCGTACCCAGGAACGGTCCGTCCGGCGTATCGACGACACACGGGTCACCATGATCGAACTCCAGCTCGCCCAGCCGACATGCCATCGGCGGAAGATCGGGGTCGATCAAGACCGGAACCCAGTCCTCGACCCGAGGCGTGATCGTACACAGAACAGCCTCTGACATCAGGTATTGCCGTCCCCATTGATAGATTTTGCGATCTCGTCGTCGGCTGCGACGACCATGTCCCCGCCCTCGCGCCGGACCTCCGCCAGCGCGGCGGCCACCTGCGGCTGGTGTTCGGCCACGATCTGGGCTGCGAAATACGCCGCGTTCCGAGCGCCGGCTGGACCCACCGCAAAGGTGGCCACCGGAATTCCAGCCGGCATCTGCACGGTGGACAATAACGCGTCCACGCCGTCGAGCACGCCCCCCGGAAGCGGCACGCCGAGGACCGGGCGCTGAGTTTGAGCAGCTACGGCGCCTGCAAGATGGGCCGCCATCCCGGCAGCGCAGATGAAGACCCGGCATCCCTCCGCCTCCGCCGAGCGGACCAGATCCGTGGTGCGCTCCGGCGTCCGGTGAGCAGACGAGACGTGGGCGCGAAAAACCAGACCCATGCGGCGGAGGACGTCGGTCGCCCCACGCAGGTATTTCCAGTCGCTGGCCGAACCCATCAGGATCATCACATCAAGGTCTGCCACCGGAGCTCCCGAGCGTGTCCAGGGTGTCCTTGCCGATATCGGAGCGATACCACATGCCGTCAAAGTGGATCTTCTCGACCCCGCGGTAGGCGACATCCAGTGCCTCGAGCAAGGTGCCGCCGCGGCCACAAACCGAGAGAACTCGTCCGCCGGCGGTGAGCAGGCGGTCACCCTCCCGGCGGGTGCCCGCCTGGTATACCGTCACTCCAGGGAGAGCCAGCGCCTCGCCGATGCCCGAAATCGGGTCCCCCTTGCGCGGACTCGAAGGGTAGCCTTCGGCCGCCAGCACGACACAGGCCACCGCCTCCTTGCGCCACTGCAGGTTGTTGCCGGTGAGACGGCCGTTGGCCGCGTTGCGGGCGACCGCAGCGAGGTTGCCGTTCAGTCGGGGGAGGATGGCCTGGGTTTCGGGGTCACCGAATCGGCAGTTGAACTCAAGCACCTTGGGTCCGTCACTGCCCATCATCAGTCCGACGTAAAGAACGCCGCGGTACTCGCGGCCCTCGGCTGCCATCCCCGCGATTGTCGGCCGAACCACCTGGTCCATGATCAGCCTGCTGGTACCGGGAGGGATAACGAGCGCGGGAGAGTGAGCTCCCATTCCACCCGTGTTGGGTCCCTGATCACCATCGTACGCCCTCTTGTAGTCGTGGGCCGTGGCAATCGGAACCGCACTGGACCCATCGCTGATCACCATGTAAGAGACCTCGTCGCCGTGAAGGTACTCTTCGATCAGTACCCGGTCACCTGCATCTCCAAACCGACGCTGGACAAAGAAGGTCTCCAGGGCCTCCTCGAGATCGTCCTTGTTGTGGACAATCACTACTCCTTTACCGGCCGCCAGACCGTCCGCCTTGAAAACGACCGGAAATTTCGTTTTCCTGACCGCGGCCGCAGCCTCATCCCGGTTTCGCACCACCGCAGCATCGGCGGTGGGAATACTGTGTCGCCAGCAAAATTCCTTCGCAAAAACCTTGCTCGCTTCCAGCTCTGCGGCTGCCCGAAGAGGCCCGAAGAGTCGCAGGTCACGCCGGTCGAATTCGTCCCCGATGCCAAGCGCCAGCGGCACCTCCGGCCCAACGATCGTCAGGTTGACCCGCAGATCCGACGCCGCCTCTGCCACCCCCGGAAGGTCATCAGCGGCCACCGGCAGGAGATCGGCAGCCTGGGCGATCCCGGGGTTTCCGGGAGCGGCATAGACAGCGCTCACCCCCTGTGACCGACGCAAGGCGTGGACGATCGCGTGTTCGCGGGCGCCGGAACCGAGGACGAGAATTCGCATCGCCACTACGCCCGCGCCTGGAGGAGGCTGAGGAGGGCCGTCTGGACGATATCCGCGGCGCCGCAGCCGCGGCTGAGATCGTTGGCCGGTCTTGCGAGGCCCTGCATCAACGGACCTAGAGCTCGCACTCCCGCCAGCCTTTCGACCGCCTTGTAGGTGATGTTGCCGGCGTTGAGATCCGGAAAAACCAAAACGTTGGCCCGTCCGGCTATCGGGGATCCCGGCGCCTTGCTCTCACCGATATGTGGAATGACAGCGGCATCGAACTGCAGCTCGCCATCGACCTGGAAGTCCGTGCCGCGCCGCTCGAGCTCCTCCCGCGCCGCCACCACTTTGTCAACCAGAGGGTCTTCGGCGGAGCCCTTGGTGGAGAAGGAGAGCAGGGCAACCCTGGGTTCGCCGCCGACGATGGATCGGAAGGTCGCAGCAGCCGAAATAGCGATCTCCGCGAGTTGGTCGGGTCGTGGATCCGGCAGGACCGCGCAGTCGGAAAAGACCATCACCCCGTCCGCTCCCCATCTCGAGTCCGGATGCACCATGATGAAAGCCGAGGAGACGGTTTTGAGCCCCTCCCCGGGACCGATGCAGTGGAGGGCCGCCCGGACTGTGTCCGCGGTGGTGCGCACCGCGCCGCCGATCGAAGCGTCCGCGTCACCGATGGCGACGAGCAACGAGGCAAAATAGAGAGGATCCTCCACAGCCGCTCGCGCGTCTTTCAGGGTCAGCCCCTTGTGGGCTCGCCGTTGATGGAGCAGTTCTGCTAGCCGGCCGCTGCGAGGATCCGTAGCGGGATCCGCGACCTCCACACCGCTTGCCTCGAGATCAGCGTGAGCCGGCAATCGAGCGGCGGTTGAGCACACCAAGACCACGCCGCAAACGTTTTTCGCGGCGAGTTCCGAGGCGGCCTCGATCACCCGCGGGTCGTGACCCTCGGCGAGAACGATCCGACCACCCACCGAAGCCGCACGCTCTTCGAGCTTCTCCAGAAACTCCACCGCTCCCCTCCGGGCTCACATTGTACCCCAAGAGGTCCGGCCGAAAACCTTCTCGCGGGAAGAATAGGCCTTCCGAGCGTGTTGCTTCGGTCACTGCTGAAGGCCCGTGGAGGAATCATGCGGATCGCATCAGACATCACTCGCCTGGTCGGCGGCACCCCGCTGGTCCGCCTCAACCGGATGACCGCAGGTCTTGGCGCCCAGGTCGTGGCAAAACTCGAGTACTTCAACCCGGCGCACTCGGTCAAGGACCGCATCGGCGTCGCCATGGTGGAGGCGATGGAACGCGAAGGACGCCTCGAACCGGGGAAATCCACCGTGGTCGAGCCCACATCCGGCAACACCGGAATCGCCCTCGCCATGGTCGCCGCCGCGCGAGGCTATCGGTGCGTTCTCACCATGCCCGATTCGATGTCATCGGAGCGGCGGCGGATGCTGGAGCTTCTCGGCGCCGAGATCCATCTCACCCCGGCTGCTGAGGGAATGAACGGCGCCTCGGCCAGGGCCGAGGAGTTGCTCGCCGAGATCCCCGGAGCGGTGATGCCGCAGCAGTTCTCGAACCCGGCCAATCCCGACATCCACGCCGCGACGACTGCGGAGGAGTTGTGGGAGGACACCGACGGGCGCATGGACGTCTTCGTCGCGGGAGTAGGCACCGGCGGCACCCTCACCGGCGTCGGCCGGGTCTGGCGAAAAAAACGTCCCGGCCTCCACATCGTGGCGGTCGAACCCGAAGATTCGCCGGTACTCTCGGGGGGCGAGGGAGGACCGCACAAGATTCAGGGCATCGGGGCGGGTTTCGTCCCCGACAACCTCGACCCTTCTCTGATTGACGAGGTGGTGACCGTGACCAACGAGGAAGCCTTTGCCAACGCCCGTCGTCTCGCTCGCGAGGAGGGTATTCTCGGCGGCATCTCGACCGGTGCGGCATGTGCGGCGGCCCTGCGCCTCGCCGCGCGCGACAGCATGGCCGGCAAGTTGGTGGTCTTCATCGCCCCGTCAACCGCCGAAAGATATATCTCAACGGACCTTTTTGCGAAGCTCTGATACCCCTCCCGGCGCCTCCTCAAAAGGTGTCGTTGCGAGGTTGGCAAGGCGCCATATTCCTCACCAGATTTCGTCGCGAAGGGTACAAGACGCTGTGCGTGTCTGCGCTCTCGCAAGGTTTGGGAGCGAAGTCGTACTTGCGGTACATCGAGCGAGCAAACCGAGAAAGCGCAGATACGCGCTGTGTATTGTGCCCCGTGGTAGAAAAATGGTGAGATATGCGGGCTATCCCGGCAGACGCACCCAAAGGGGACGCTCGTCGACTGAGATTTCGACCGGCAGACACCCGACAACATCACCGTCCACCTGGTACGGAATATCCCGGCCCGGGGATACCGGTTCGAGGCGAACGCGCGTTACGGTCTCGCACCGGACGTCTTCTCGCTGGAGGTGGCCGCCCCTGGGTATGCCAACGAGAAATGAAAGCGCTGCCCACCGACCAACGCTCCGCTGCAGAACGACTTCGAGGTCGTCCCGGAAGGGATCGGCGCCGGGGGTCACCTGCTGGGGGCCCGCATAACACCGGGAATTGCCGATGACCGCCCACCCGCTCTCTTCCGACCGGCATCCGATTACGACCCGGAAGCGTGGAAGGGGGCCCCTTCCAAACGCCTCCAGGACCGCCTGCATGGCAATGCCCACCCTCCCTCCGAGTCGTTTGAGCGAAGGACGCAGGCTCGATAGAACCTGCGAGTCGGGTCCGGCCGAAACCATCAGCAAAATGAGGTCACCACGATCGCTGCACGCCACCCTCATCGCTCGATCCTCGCCGGCGATCAAAGCGGTCACGGCCCGCGCAGCCGGTCGAGGCACACCGAACTCGTACGCGAGAACCGAAGTGGTACCACCGGGAAGCACCCCCATCGGCGTCGCGCTGCCGAGCAGGCCTCGCGCTACCTCGTTGTACGTGCCGTCACCGCCGTAGGCGAGAACCAGCGGTCGATCCTCCCGAGCCGCCCGCGAGGCCAATTCGGTCGCATGACCGGGCTCGCGGGTCAGCCACCACTCGAGCGTCACACCCGCAGCCTCGGCGGCGGCATCGAGTCTCTTTCTCCCCCGGAGCAACCGCCCGCCGCCGGCAGCGGGGTTCAGGATCACCGGAATCGAGGTCAATCGTGATCCTCGAAGAGGCGGGCGGCATCACCGCCCGGCTCGAGTCCAAGGTGGCGGTAGGCGCGCGCGGTCACAGCGCGCCCGCGCGGGGTCCGTTGCAGCATTCCGATCTGGAGCAGATACGGCTCGTGAATGTCTTCGAGAGTCCCGCGGTCCTCACCGATCGAGGCGGCCAGGGCCCTGAGACCCACCGGGCCCCCGTCATAAACGTCGATGATAGTGGTCAGAAGCTGACGGTCGAGTTGTTCAAGACCAAACGCATCCACCTGCATCTGCTCCAGTCCCCACTCGGTGGCCTCGTGGGTGATGACCTCGGAACCCAGATGGTGTGCGAAGTCACGGACCCGCCGCAGGAGACGATTGGCAATTCGCGGCGTGCCGCGCGCCCGTCGTGCGATCTCCTCCGCGGCATTCTTCTCGACCTCGATGCCGAGGATGCCCGAGGAGCGATTGACGATGGTCGAGAGGTCCGAACTCGGGTAGAACTCGAGGTGGTGGACGATGCCGAACCGATCGCGCAGGGGTGCGGTGAGGAGCCCGGTGCGGGTTGTCGCGCCGACCAAAGTGAAGCGTGGCAACGTCAGTCGCACACTGCGAGCCGCCGGTCCCTGGCCGATCACGAGATCGAGCTCAAAATCCTCCATCGCCGGGTAGAGGACCTCCTCGACCGCCGGTGACATCCGGTGGATCTCGTCGACGAAGAGCACATCCCCGGCCTCGAGGTTGGTGAGCATGGCGGCGAGATCGCCGGGGCGTTCGAGGACCGGTCCGGAGGTGATTTGAAGCTGCGCACCCATCTCTTGAGCGATTATGTGTGCGAGGGTGGTCTTTCCGAGCCCGGGAGGACCAAAGAAGAGCACGTGGTCCAGGGCCTCGGCCCGGTCCCTGGCGGCGCCAATGAACACTCCGAGGTTGGTCTTGAGCCGGGTCTGGCCTACGAACTCATCGAGCCGGCGCGGCCGGAGAGACTCCTCGGCCGGAACTTCACCCGGCTGAACTCCCGCGGCCAGGACATCGTCTCTCATGGTGCGACTCTACCCTATCTCGAGAGGAACGGTTGCCGGTGACACGCGCCCCCGAAGGATCACCGCCGATTTTGGCGGTCACCTCATCAGCTTCTGCAGCGCCTGACGCAGCACCTCTCCGAGGCCCTCGCCGGAAACACCTTCCCACACCGCGTCAACAGCCCGTCCCGCGTCGCGGTGCGAGTAGCCGAGGTTCACCAGGGCCGAAATCGCGTCAGCGCGCCGGTCGTCGGACGCGGGTCCGGACCCGGCCTCCCCTCCGGAGAGGCGGTCCTTGAGCTCGAGCACGATCCGTTCCGCTGTCTTGCGGCCGACTCCCGGGCTCTTCTGCAGGCGGGCGAGGTCTCCCGCCTGAACGGTCCGTGCCAGTTCATCCGCGGTGAGGGCCGAAAGAACGCCGAGGGCGGTCCGCGGGCCGATGCCGGCGACTCCGATCAGTTTCTCGAAAGCCTCGAGCTCTTCGCGCGCCGGAAATCCAAAGAGCACGATTGCGTCATTGCGAACCTGGGTGTGGATCCACAACGCGGCATCTTCTCGACCCGTGAGTTCCTGGAATCCACGCAGAGTCGTCGACACCAGGTATCCGACCCCCCCTGCGTCGATGAGGACCGTGCCCGGCTCCACCCGATGGAGACGGCCTTCGAGGCGGCCGATCATGATTGTGCAGGCGCAAACCGCTGCATGAGCTCGTTGTTGACGGTGATTGGGGTGTCGCGCCGACGCTCATTGAGGATCGAACGGAGAAGGCGATCGGCCCTCTCCGCCATGAGGCTGGCGCGGACGGATTCCATCTCGCGCTCGAGTTCCTCCGCGTCAATCAACGTCAGCCGGTCGACCCTGGACACCACGACGCCGCGTGCACCCACGCGGATCGGTTCGAGGACGGCGCCCTCCTCAGCCGAAAAGACGGCCTGGTCGACCGCAGACAGTACGCCGATGGTTCCGATCGGGGCGCCGTGCCGGTGATCGTTGGCCTCGGTGACCGTCGAGCCGAACTCCTCCGCCAACACCTCGGCATCCTCCCCTTGACGCCATCGCTCGGCCAGAATCCGCCCCTCTTCAACAACCAGATCCATCGCCTTGTCGCGCCGCACCCGCTGCTCGACCTCGGTGCGGACATCCTCGAATGGCGGCACCCCGGCGGGGCGCACCTCCTCGAGCTGCCAGACGATCCACCCGCGGGGCACAGGCCTCGGTCCGACGATATCGCCCACCTCGGCGGCAAAGGCCTCGTCCGCCAGCCCGGAACCCTCGTCGGTTCCCGGGACTACCTGGCCGGCCGCGAAAGGCGGGCTCTGGTTCAGGACAACCGCCTCATCCTCGTCGGCGATCGCCTGCCAGGCTTCGATAGTCTCCGGCCGTTCAGATTCGAGCCGACGGGCCAAGGCGGTGGCACGCGCCTCCGCCTCGGCCGAGGCTCTGCCCTCGAGCACCCGGAATCGCACCTGTTCCTCGACCTCTTCGAAGGGCCGTCGATGCTCCGGCCGGAATCCTTCGACCTTGATGATGTGGTATCCGAACTGACTCTTCACCGGTCCAACAAGCTCTCCAGGCTTGGCCGAAAAAACCGCGTCGGAGAACTCCTCGACCATCCGTCCACGCGCAAACCACCCGAGATCGCCGCCGTTGTCCTTGGTCCCCGGATCGTCCGAGTGCTTGGCAGCGAGCTCGGAGAAATCAGCCCCCGATGCGGCCAGCTTCGCCACCGCATCGGCACGGAGCTTTGCCTCTGCCCGCTGATCCTCGGTAGCCGACGGCGCAACGCGGATGAGAATGTGGCGCGCATGTGCCTGCGCACTCTCCACAAAATCATCGACGTGCTCGTCGTAATAGGCCTGGAGCTCGGCG
This sequence comes from Thermoanaerobaculales bacterium, assembly GCA_048061535.1. Lineage (GTDB taxonomy): Bacteria > Acidobacteriota > Thermoanaerobaculia > Thermoanaerobaculales > Sulfomarinibacteraceae > Sulfomarinibacter. Next base: position 36,071 of record JBGMRN010000001.1, read on the forward strand.
GTGTCAACCGGCAACTGCCGTCGCAACCTTGAAACCTCGACCGTGAGATAGCGGATGACTCGCTCCTCATCGCGGCGAAACTCTTCGGCGGACGCCGCATATGAAGCTCGCGCCTCCTCCTCGGAAATCGACACCTGATCGAGGCGACTTTCGTACCGCAACTGGATCAGGTCGAAATCAGCGAGCTCCCGTTGGCGGCGGAACGCTTCGACTGTCTCCTCATCGCTGACCCACACGCCGCGCGCCATGAGGGCATTGAGCTTGCCGATTTTCAGGTCCTGGGCATACCTCTCTTCGTACTCCTCCGGAGTCATTCGAAAATAGGCGCGGATGATGCGCTTGTACGTTTCGGCGCCCACGAATTCGCCGTTCTCTTGCTTGAAGCTCGGGTCCGAGAGAATGACCTCGCGCAATTCCTCGTCCGAGACCGTGATGCCGACACGGTCGGCTTCACGCAGCTGCAGCTCACGATCGATGAGCATGCTCGCAGTCTGACCGGCGAGGTCGACCTGGGATCGGAGCTCGTTCCAGCGCTCTCCGTAGATCTGCCCGAATCGTTTTTCGAGGCGCTGCATTTCGGCAAGGAACTGCCGCTCGGAAACCTTTTGGTCACCGATGCGAATCGCCGCCTCGGTTCCACCCGCTCCACCGGAACGTCCCGCACCCCAATCGACGAATACAAGGAGCACGAAGACTCCCACTACACCCCAGAGGATGAACTTCAGATGTCGCAGATTGTCTCGCAACCATTTCAGTGCCATCTCTGTCCTCCACTCGGCCCCCTTGGGGACAGCGAAGTCTACCCGACGTCAGGAGGTCGCGCAACTCGTGACCACGGTCCTTGCTGCTTGAATTCGGGCATGTTACGGTTCCGACGGGAGGAGTGGAGAAGGTGGCGGGACGCTTTGAGGTCGACTGGGTTCTGATCCGTGTCAACACGGTGAAACGGGCGGCTGCGATCCTCGCGACCGGGGTGGTCGCGGCGGCGTTGGTCTTCCTCGCCTACAACCGTCTGAACCTGCCCCCCGAAGCGCGTACGCGCCGGGCAATCGAGGCGGCTGCGGCCGCGCGCGACGAAGCTGCGGCACAGCCACTTCCTCCCCAGTGGCAGGGAGAGCTCCAACAGGCGACCAAACAGCTCGAGAGTGCCCGTTCGGCGTATGCCGACGAGAGCTGGCAGGAGGGCGAAACACAGGCGTTGAACGCCCGCGCCCGCTTCGAAGCCCTCGCGGGTGCAAGCGACGGTGAGTTGGTGGGAGCAGGCCGGTTCTTCAGTCTCGAGGGGCGGGTCCAACTTCAGCGAGCGGGCCAGAGCGAATGGGAGACCGCCAACCAACGCATGCCGGTGTTCAACGGCGACTTGGTCAGAACCGGCCGAGACGGCAGTGCCGAGATCCTCTTTGCCGACGGCAGTCTGTACCGAATCGGCCCGAACTCACTGCTCGAGATCCACAACCAACAATCGAAAGATTCCTCGGGAACCGTCAAGATGGTGGTCGGCCGAATCAATGTGTACACCTCGGGTTCACCGTCGACGGTCACCACCAACACCACGTCGACCGAGATTGAAGAACACAGCCGTGTCGCCGTCGACGTGGACGGCAAGAACCGCGCGACCACCATCGCCGCGTACAAGGGGTCGGCGCGCGTCTCGAATCCTCGGGGCATTAAAGTGCTGATCAAGGAGCGCGAGGAGGTGGCGGCCTCGGCGCTGGGAGAATTCTCACAGAAACGGTCGATCGCCAGCCCCCCCACGCCGGTGGAGCCCCAAAATAACGCAGGTTTCGATCTTTCCCGGCACCCGGTGATCCGGCTCGCATGGCGGGGGCGGCCGGCTTCGGGCACAGTGCATCTTCAGGTGGGGCGCTCCAAGCGTTTCATCGAAGATGAGCTCGACGTCAACGCCCCATCGCTCGCCAAGGACGATGCCCGTCTGCAGGCCATTGCTCCCGGCACCTACTATTGGAGAATTGCGGCTCGCGGCGAGAGTGCGGTGCAATCGGAGTGGAGTCCAGCCCGGCGGTTCCGCCTTTTCTCCTCGTCCGGTGAACGGCTCATCGAAGACCGGTCTCCGCCGGGGCTCGAAATCGGAAAACCGCAGCAACTCGGCCACATGTTCATCATCGAAGGGTCCACCGAGGTCGGCGCGAGCGTGACGATCAATGACGAACCGGTCGAGGTCGACTCCGACGGGCTATTTCGCAAAGCGGTCGAGATCACCAAGGAGGGCTGGAATGACCTGGTGGTTGTCGCCGTCGATCCCTCAGGCAACCGGGCCGAACGTCGAGAGCGGGTTTTCGTGGAGGTTTACTGATGCACTTTTCCAGCCTTTTGGGGCTGTTCTCTTCGGACCTTGCGATTGATCTCGGAACGGCCAATACCCTGGTCTATGTCCGCGGTCGTGGAATCACCGTGGTCGAACCCTCGATCGTCGCTGTCAACCGGATCACCAATCGGGTCGAAGCAGTCGGCGCCAGGGCCAAGGATATGCTGGGCAAGACCCCGAGCAACATCCAGGCCATTCGTCCGATGAAGGACGGCGTGATCGCCGATTTCGAGGTCACCGAGAAGATGCTCGAGCACTTCATTCGCAAGGCTCACGGCCGCTCGTTCCTGGTGCGCCCACGGATCGTCATCTCGGTTCCGTCGGAGATCACTCAGGTCGAGAAACGGGCCGTGAAGGACACCGCGTTGAAGGCCGGCGCGAGCGAGGTCTACCTGATCGAACAGGCAATGGCGGCGGCGATCGGGGCGGGGCTCCCGATCACCGAGCCCTCCGGAAACATGATCGTCGACATCGGCGGTGGAACCTCGGATGTAGCGGTGATATCGCTCGCGGGGGTTGTCTACTCGCGATCGGTGCGCGTGGCTGGAAACGAAATGGACGAGGCGATCATCCAGTACCTCAAGAAGAAGTACAACCTCCTCCTGGGTGAACGCTCCTCCGAGCGGATCAAGATCGAGGTGGGCTCCGCCTATCCTCTCGACGAACCCTTGAGCATGGAGGTCAAGGGTCGCGACCTGGTGGAGGGCGTTCCCAAGACCCTTACAATTACCGACGAAGAGATTCGCGAGGCCTTGACCGAAATCGTGTCGACGATCGTCGACGCTGTGCGAAATGCGCTCGAGCAGACGCCTCCGGAGCTCTCGGCCGACATCATGGACAAGGGCATCATCCTCGCCGGCGGCGGGTCGTTGCTCAAGAATCTAGACAAACGCCTCCGCGAAGAAACGGGCCTGCCGGTAGCACACTGCGAGGAGCCGAGCTCGGCGGTGGTGCGCGGCACAGGGATGATGCTGACCAACATCGACCTGCTGCGCAAGATCGCGATCAAGTGAGCGAGGTGTTGAGCCCGGGTCCCTCACCGGTTACGTCGTGACTGATGCGCGGATCATGCTGCGGAGCACAATTCTGATTTGGTTGCTCCTCGAACTGATCGCAGCCGCTCAGGTGTACACCAACGAAGAGACCAGCGTGCTGGTGTCGTGGCTCCGCGCAACGGTACGGCCCGCCTCCTGGTCGGCGGAACGCCTCGGCGACCTCGCGATCGACCTCAGCCTCGGTGTTCGCAACCTGCAACACGTGATCGCCGACAACCGGGACCTTCGACTCGAGTTGAGCCAGGCGCGGGCTCGCGAGTTGCTACTCCGCCAGGATCTGGCCGCAGCGCGGGAAATCGATGGCCTCTTGGCCGCCGCCGCCGAGCTGGAATCTGCCGCAGTCCTTGCTCGTTGCAGTTACCGCAACCTCTCAACGGGCCTGATGGAGGCACGGACTTCGGAACCGATCCGCATTCGACGCGACACTCCGGCGGTGACCTCGACCGGCCTTGTTGGACGGGTCGTGAGAAGCGACACCAGGCGGCACTGGTTGGAGCTGCTGACTCACCCTGCAGCCGCGGTTGCGATACAAACCGAGGACGCACGGGTACACGGACTCGCGGTGGGAACCGGAGGCGAGCAGTTGGAGATCCGGTTCGTCCCCCGCCGGTCGGCTCTGGTTCGCGGGACATTGCTGGTGACCAGCGGCGCCGACGGCATCTATCCTGCCGGTATCGCTGTCGCCCGAGTCACCCGCGTACGCGAGACTGAGAATGCCTTCCTCGAGGTCAGGGGGGCGCCGAGTGCCGAGATCCGGGAGGCACGCCTCGTGCTCTTGCTGCCGGCATGGTCTCCCGGGGAACCTGGGGGCCGGCAATGATCCGGCCGGCTCTTCTGGTCGTTCTCTCCCTCGTGGTTCAGCGCGCCCTGTCGTCGCCCGGGCTGCCCTCCTGGCCATCGGAGGTCATCTTCCCGGCAGTTTGGATAGTCGCACCGCCCCTACGCCGTCACGAACCACGCTGGCCATACCTGGCCCTTCTGATTGGCATCGGCTGGGATCTCTTGATGGAGCCGGTGGTCGGCCCGGGCGGGATCGCCTGGAGTGCTGCGGCGTTGGGTCTGTATGGCATCGCCGGCGTAGTGGCGGACCGCTCTCCGAGGGCCTGGGCCGCTCTTGGCGCGGCCGGCGCTGTGATCCTGGTTCTGGTTCGCCAGATCGCCCTCCTGCCGCTGGGGCTCGCTTCGTTCCCGACCATGGAGCTGCTCTTCCGCACCGTGGTTTTGACGGGCGCATGGTGCGGTCTCGTCGGAGGCGTCCTCGCCCTCGACCTCCCAGCGCGTTGGCGGAGCTACCGGGTGCGCACCCTACGCTGAGAACGATGGAGTTTCGCGAGGATATCGGTTCGCTCCGACGCCGCGCAGCGGTGCTCGTGATCGTGTTCCTCGGGGCTCTCGGCCTGCTCCACCTCCGCCTGATCGATCTCCAGATCGTGCACGGCCGGCAATGGCAGCGACTCGCCGAGAACAACCGCCTGCGGCGACTTCCCCTTCCTGGAGCTCGCGGCTGGATCTACGATCGGCGCGGGCGGGTGCTGGCGGACAACATCCCCACCTGGGAGCTTCTGCTGTTCCCTGACGAGGCCCGGGATCTGGGCACTACCGGGTTATTCCTCGGCCGGCTCGACATTGTGGAGGTCCGCACCTTCCATGAACGTCTCGCCGAGCGACGCATCGGCCGCATGGCGCCGATGGTCGTTGGTGAGGACCTGAGCTGGAATCAGGTCGCCGCGATTCGCGCCCACCAGAGCGATCATCCCGAGCTATCGGTGGTGGGCCGCTTCCGACGCCGCTACCCCTATGGACCACAGACAGCCCATGTGGTCGGGCACCTTCGCCCAATCTCGAAGGACGAGGCTGACGCTTTCCCCAGGCTCGAGCCGGACGCGCTGGTCGGGGCCAACGGGATCGAGGCCGCGGAGAACCCCTTCCTCGCTGCCGAAACCGGCGAGCGGTGGGTGATGGTCTCCGCCGTCGGTCGCCAACTCGGCGTCGTCCGTGAAATCCCGGCGACAGCAGGACGAGATCTCGGGCTTACCCTGGACCTTGGCCTTCAGCAAGCTGCAGCAGAGGCTCTCGGGGAACACGCCGGGGCGGTGGTCGCCATCGATCCGCGCAGCGGAGCGGTCCGTGCCCTCTTCTCCTCGCCGAGCTTCGATCCCGGCCTCTTCGCGGGCCGGCTGAGCCAGCGAGACTGGACGGCCCTGCAGGAGAATCCTCTCCACCCTCTTCAAAACAGGGCTATCCAGGGAGTTTATCCGCCGGGCTCTACCATCAAACCATTCCTCGCTTTGGCCGGTTTGGCGGAGGGTCTGATCACCCCGCAAACGACCGTGCGCTGCACCGGGTCGGTTGTGCTCTACGGTCACCGCTTCCGCTGTTGGCGGCGAGGCGGGCACGGGGTCGTGGATCTCCAGACCTCCCTCGAGGAATCCTGCGACACCTATTATTACCTGCTCGGACAGCAGCTCGGCATCGAGGGCATGGCGGAGTGGTTGAGCCGCTTCGGATTCGGAACACGCACCGGAATCGGTCTGGCGTCGGAGGCAAGCGGTCTCATCGGCACACCGGCGTGGAGCCGCAGGGTTCGCGGCACGCCGTGGTACCCCGGTGAGTCGGTTTCGGTGTCTATCGGCCAGGGACCGGTCCTCGCGACCGTGATCCAGCTCGCTCGGGCCTTCGCCTTTCTCGCCAACGGCGGTCATCCGATAACCCCGTACTTGGTGCCCCAGCGCGAGTCCCCGAGGACGGAATCTTGGATCGACGAGGCGCAACTGGCACTGGTGACGAGAGGCCTCGAGGATGTTGTCCACGGCGCCCGCGGAACGGCACGCAGTCTCGGTCGCCTGCCGGTGGCGGGCAAGACCGGCACTGCCCAGGTCATTCGGCTCCAAGAAGGGGTGGATTCAGACGAGCTCGAACGAAGATTCCGCCACCACGCGTGGTTTGTCGGCTGGACGCCTCTCGACCGGCCCGAGCTTGTAGTAGCGGTCATCGTCGAACACGGGGGAGGGGGGGGGAGCGTTGCCGCACCCGCTGCAGGAGTGATCTTCCGCGCCTTTCTTGCCAACCGTTTTGGGGCGGTCGACAGCACTGATCCTGACAGCCCTGCCACAACCGACGACGTGGAACGATAGAATCGGCACATGGAACATCGCCTCGACGCCTGGCTGATCCTCGCCGTCACCGGCATTCTCGGAGCCTCTCTGGTAACGCTCCACGCGGTCTCCAGGATCGCAGGAACGAATCTGCTGCTCCGTCAACTTCTCTGGGGGGCGGCCGGGATCGTCGTTCTCCTCGTCTTGTCGAGGGTGCGACTCGACCTCTACCGCCGCGCGGCGCCCCTCCTTTACGGAATGGGTCTCGCCTCCCTGGTCGCCGTCCTCGCGTTTGGGGTGGTGCGTGGTGGCAACAGGGCGTGGTTCGCCCTCGGTCCCTTGACCATCCAACCCAGCGAGTTCGCCCGCCTCGGCACCATTCTCATGGTGGCGGCGTGGCTGACGCGGCGCGAGGGAGCGCAGCTCAAGATTGTCGAGGTCGCGACGCTCACCTGCCTGGTTGGCCTGCCGACGCTGCTGATCATCGTCGAACCGGATCTCGGCGTCGGGCTCACCTACCTGCCGATTCTCGGTGCGGCTCTGTGGCTCGGCGGCCTGCCCCGGGCGAGCTGGGTGATTCTCTTCGCCCTCAGTCTTGTCGCGGCGGGAGCGGTCTGGCAGATGGCTCTCAAGCCCTATCAGCAGGAGCGAATACTCACTCTCCTCGATCCGGAACGCGATCCCTACGGAGCCGGCTACCAGGTTCGGCAGTCCAAGATTGCGGTAGGTTCGGGCGCAGTTGACGGCCAGGGCATCGGCCGCGGCACCCAGTCACAGCTTCGCTTCCTCCCGGCTCAGCACACGGACTTCGCCTTCGCCGTCTGGGCCGAGGCCACGGGATTTGTGGGGAGCACGGTCTTGCTGGCGGCCTACGGTCTGTTGTTGTGGAGGATCGGGGTGGTGGCTCTCGCCACCGAAAGTCGACACGGGCTGATTCTGACCGTGCTCATCGGCTCGTGGCTCGCCTTCCAGGTGGTCACCAATCTTGGCATGGTCCTCGGCTGGTTGCCCACCACCGGAGTCACCCTTCCTCTCTTCTCCTACGGTGGATCCTCGCTGATTTCCACCTGCGCGGGGCTAGGCATCGTGCAGTCGGTGTGGGCCTTCCGATTCGTGAACCGGTGATGAACGCTGTTCTCTTTCTCTCCGTCAACCCCTTCGAGACCAGGGTGGCATTGCGCGAGGATTCGCGGCTGGTTTCCTACCGAGCAGATCGGCATCGCACTTCTTCGGTGGTCGGCAATATCTACAAAGGTCGCGTCAACCGCGTTCTTCCCGGAATGCAGGCGGCATTTGTCGATATCGGCCTCAACCGCGGCGCCTTCCTCTACGTGCGCGAGGCGGGCGGCATTCTCGACGACTTTACCGACATCTTCCCCGCCTCGGACGGCGAAGATGGTGCTCCCGACCTGTCGACATCTGACATCTCCGATCTTCTCCGACAGGGGCAGGAGATCCTCGTGCAGGTGGTAAAGGACCCGATTGGAACCAAAGGAGCGCGCCTGACCACCCACGTCAGCCTGCCCGGCCGCTTTCTGGTGTACCTGCCCAACGTTCACCAGCTCGGCGTTTCCCGCCGCATCACCGATGAAGAGGAACGGGCCAGGTTGAGGGAGGTTGTGGAGAGCTTCGACGAGTCGGGGGGCTGGATCGTTCGGACTGCTGGCGAGAACCAGGGGAGATCAGAGCTCGAGGCCGACCGGGACTATCTGCTCCGCCTCGCCGAAATCGTGCAGGCAGCCGGAGACCGGACGGGAGCGCCGAATCTCGTCCATCGTGAATTGAGCCCGATCCTGCGTGCGGTGAGAGACATGTTCACCCACAACATCCACGAGGTTTGGGTCGATGACGAAGAAAGCTTCCAGGAGGTGCTCGACTTCCTCGAACAAGCCGACCCCAGCCTGGTCCCGCGGGTCAAGCTCTTCCGCCAGGCGACCGATCTCATGAGCTCCTTTGGAATCGACCGCGAGCTCGAGAAGGCGCTGCGTCCAAAGGTGTGGCTCAAATCCGGAGGATCCCTGGTAATCAACCAGACGGAGGCCCTGGTGACGATCGATGTCAACACGGGTAAGTTCGTCGGTTCCCACTCGCTGGAGGAAACGGTTTTCGACGTCAACCTTGAGGCGGTTGGGGAGATTGTGCGCCAGCTGCGCCTCCGCGATCTGGGTGGTATCGTGGTGATCGATTTTATCGACATGGAAGACCCCGAGCATCGTCAAACGGTCTACGAAACCCTCGCCGGGGACCTCTCCGCAGACCCCGCCCGGACGCAGCTCCTGCCAATGAGCGACATCGGCCTGGTCCAACTCACCCGCAAACGTACCCGCCCCAGCCTCGAGCGCACCCTGAGTCGGGAGTGTCCTTACTGTTACGGGTCCGGCCGCATCAAAGCGCTGCCGACGGTATGCCTGGAAATTCGCCGTGAACTGCTGGCGGTCGCCGCCGGCGAGCTCGACGAACAAGTTTCACTGGTTGTCCACCCGGAGGTTTCGCATTACCTCCAGGGACCGTTCCGTGAGCTGCTGCGGGAGCTCGAGGAGATCCACGGCCTGCAGATCATCCTGCGAGAAAACCCGCTTTTTCACCTCGAACAGTTTGATGTCGGTTAGCCCGCTTTTCTCACCAGATTTCGTCGCGAGGGGTACAAGACGCAATGCGTGTCTGCGCTCTCGCAAGGTTTGGGAGCGAAGTCGTACTGGCGGTGAATCGAGCGAGCAAACCGAGAAAGCGCGGACCCGCGCTGTGTATTGTGCCCCACAGTAGAAAGATCGTGAGATATGCGGGTTAGGATTCCTACAGGGGCTCGTAAAGGGTGCGGCGCTGCTGCGGCTCGTACCCCGCCTCACGAATCGTACGCTCCAGTTCTCGCTGGCTCATTCGGAATCGCGCTCCGGCGGCGGCGACGACGTTTTCCTCGAGCATGATCGAACCGAGGTCATCGGCGCCGAAGAACAACGACAGCTGGCCCATCTTGGCGCCCTGCGTCACCCACGAACCTTGCACATGGTCGATGTTGTCCAGAGCGAGGCGAGCGATGGCCAGGGTGCGCAGGTAGTCATAGCCCCCGGAGGGCTCGACCTCACCTTCGAGATCGGTGCTCTGATCCTGAAAGGTCCAGGGAATGAAGGCGGTGAACCCTCCGGCTGCATCCTGCAGATCGCGTACGCCGAGGAAGTGCTCGATCCGGGCGGAGAAGGGCTCGCCGACCCCGAACATCATCGTCGCCGTCGTGCGCAGCCCGAGATCGTGGGCTGCGCGGTGAATTGCCAACCACTGCTCGGTCGAGGCCTTGGTTCGCGACCAGATACGCCGGCGGGTCTCGTCCTCGAGAATTTCCGCGCCGCCGCCGGGAATCGAGTCGAGTCCGGCGGCCATCAATCTCGAAATGACCTCGGCGGCCGGTTTCTTCTCGACCTTGGCCAAAAACCAGATCTCGGGGACCGAAAAAGCGTGGAGATGGATCTGAGGAAAGCTCTCCTTGAGCCGGCGAAGCAGGTTTTCGTAGTACTCGAGCCGCAGGTCGGGGTGCACACCACCCTGGAGCAGGATGCCGGTGCCTCCGGCTGCGACGGTTTCCGCCACCTTGGCTGCGATCTCGTCGAAGGGAAGCACGTAGGCATCTGCGGCGGCGGCAGTTCGGTAGAACGCGCAGAAACGGCAACGATAGACACAGACGTTGGTGTAGTTGATATTTCGGTCGATGATGTAGGTGGCGACCACTTCCGGGTTCTTGAGCCGCCGCACTTCATCCGCCGCTTGACCGAGCTCGAGAAGCCTACCCTGGTCGAAGAGCTCCTGGATCTCCGAGCGATCGATCCGCTCGCCCGCCACCGACTTGTCGAGAATTCGAGCCATACTCATGCGACCGAGTCTCACCCTTTGTCACTCGCCTGTCAAGTCGGGAAATCCTCTTCCTAACCGCAATTCGCGAGGCGCATTGCTGCGAAGTGAATTGCTAACCTTGCGACATCGCCTCGAGGAAGTCCTTGTTGGTGTCGGCCTTGGAAAGCCGCTCGAGAAGCAGCTCCATGGCCTCCACCTGGGACAACGATGACAACACCTTGCGCAGAACCCAGATCCGGCGCAGCTCCCATTCGTCGATCAGCAGCTCCTCCTTGCGGGTGCCGGACTTGTGGATGTCGATCGACGGGAATACCCGTCTCTCGACGAGCTTGCGGTCGAGGTGGACCTCCATGTTGCCGGTGCCTTTGAACTCCTCGAAGATCACGTCGTCCATTCGCGAACCGGTGTCGATCAAAGCCGTCCCGACGATCGTCAGGCTGCCGCCTTCCTCGATGTTGCGGGCCGCTCCGAAGAACCGCTTCGGCTTTTGCAGCGCGTTGGAATCCACACCGCCGGAAAGCACCTTGCCCGACGGGGGCACCACCGTATTGTAAGCCCTGGCGAGGCGGGTGATCGAGTCAAGGAGAATAACGACATCATGCCGGTGTTCCACCAAGCGCTTGGCTTTTTCGATCACCATCTCCGCCACTTGGACGTGTCGGGTGGCCGGTTCGTCGAAGGTCGAGGAGATGACCTCTCCCTGGACCGAGCGCTCCATGTCAGTGACCTCTTCGGGTCGTTCGTCGATGAGGAGGACGATCAGAGTAACCTCGGGGTGATTGGTGGTGACCGAGTTGGCGATCGCTTGCAGCATCATGGTCTTCCCGGTTCGCGGCGGTGCGACCAACAAACCCCGCTGGCCTTTTCCAAGTGGGGTCACGAGGTCCATCACGCGCGAGGTCATGTTGTCCTGTACTTCGAGTCTCAGCCATTCGTCGGGATAGAGGGGCGTGAGGTTGTCGAAGTGGATCTTCTCCATGCCGATTTCGGGGGGCTCGAAGTTGATTGCCTCCACCTTGATGAGGGCGAAGTAACGTTCCCCTTCCTTGGGAGGGCGGATCTGTCCAGAGACCGTGTCGCCCGTGTGGAGGTTGAAGCGTCTGATCTGGGAGGGCGAGACGTAGATGTCGTCCGGACCGGGGAGATAGTTGTACTCCGGAGCGCGGAGAAAGCCGAATCCTTCAGGCAGCACCTCGAGCACGCCTTCGCCGAAGATCAGGCCCTCTGCTTCGGTCTGGCGCTGGAGGATGCTGAAGATGAGCTCCTGCCTGCGCATTCCGGCGGGGCTGTCCACCTCCAGTCGACGTGCGCTCTCGCCCAGCTGTTTGACGGACATTTCCTTGAGCTGAGTTAGATCGAGCCGGCCCTCCGGGGCCTTTTCATCCAACTGCTCGAGCTCCTCGATTTCGTCTTCGAGGTCGAGGGGGGTCACCACTGTTTTTTCCTGGTCGTCTGCGGATTTCTTGCGTCCCATTTTAATCACTCCGTTGTCTTTCTCTCCACATGGTCACGATCTCGTCGATGCCCTTGAGCACCTCTCGCCGCCCCTCACCCGTACGAACGCTGACCACCATCGGCGGCACGTGCAGCGCGAGCTCGCGCTGCACTTGCTGCCGCATCCGCGCCCGATGACCGCGACGAACCTTGTCGGCCTTGGTCAGCACCACCAGACGGTCGCAACCAGCATTCAACAGCAAGTCTTGAAGATCCAGGTCCCGGGCCGTCAGGCCGTGGCGTATATCCACCAGAGCAACCACTCCCGCCAGGCGTTCCTCCGAGGCGATGTACCGGCCGAGCTCCTTGCCCCATTCCTCGCGCAGCTGGCGACCCACCTTGGCGTAGCCGTACCCGGGGAGATCGACCAGATAGAACGAACGGTTGACGAGGAAGAAGTTCAAGGTCCGCGTCTTGCCGGGCGCCTTGGCGACCCGAGCCAGCGACTGTCCGAAGAGCCAGTTGAGAAGGCTCGACTTCCCGACATTCGACCGCCCGGCGACGGCGACGTGGGGAAACCACTCTCCCGGCCGGTCCTGGGGCCGAAGCGCCGATCCACGGAAGCTGACGTCTGTGATTTCCACTTTGATTCACCCGGCAGAGGCTCTTCACGAGGTCCCGATCGAGGAGCCACGGCCTCGATCGGACCTCGCGGGTGGCAGGCAGGGATCTTCCATTTCCGGTCTCAATGGGCCAGCGGAGGCGCGTCGATCCGGGCCTCGGCATCCTCGGGTTTCGGGGCGATTTCCGGGTTCGCCTTGCCGACAAGGGCGTGGGAGAGCACCTCGTCCATGTGTCTGACGAAGTGGTAGTCCATTTCCTTGCGGACCTCTTCGGGGATATCCTCGAGGTCTTTCTCGTTCTCCTCCGGCATAATCACCTCGCGAATGCCGGCACGATAGGCGGCGAGGACCTTTTCCTTGATCCCTCCGACCGGCAGCACCAGGCCGCGGAGCGTGATCTCCCCGGTCATGGCAACATCGACCCTCACCGGAGTGCGAGTAAACGCGGAAACCAGCGAGGCCGCGAGAGTAATGCCCGCGGAGGGTCCATCCTTGGGAATCGCGCCCTCTGGAACGTGCAGGTGGACATCCGTCTTTTCGAAGATCTCGGTGTCGATGCCCAACACCTCGGCCTTGGATCGAACGAAGGACAGGGCTGCTCGAGCCGACTCCTGCATCACGTCGCCAAGTTGGCCGGTGAGGGTCAGGTGTCCCTTCCCGCGCATCAAAGTAACCTCGGTGAGCAAGAGCTCCCCGCCGACCTGGGTCCATGCCAGCCCCGAAGCGGCGCCAACCTCGGGCTCTTGCTCGGGCCGTTGTTTGCGGTAGCGAGGCTTGCCGAGGAGCTCGCCGATGGTCTCGGTGGAAACCTCGATGACTACCCCTCGTTTGAGCTTGTCTTTGAGGACGCGCCGCGCGAGCTTGCGGCAGACCGACGCGACCTCACGCTCGAGATTGCGAACTCCGGCTTCCCGCGTATAACGCTCGATGAGCAACAGGAGAGCATCCGAGGAGAATCTGACGTCGTACCGTGCGAGCCCATGCTTTTCCACCTGGCGCGACACCAGGAACTGGCGTGCGATCTCCGCCTTCTCCTGGTGGGTATATCCGGAGAGCTGAATGACCTCCATGCGATCGAGCAACGCCGGGGGGATGGAGTGGGTGACGTTTCCGGTGCAAATGAAAAACACCTTCGACAGATCGTACTCGACGTCGAGGTAGTGGTCGTGAAAGGTGTGGTTCTGCTCGGGGTCGAGAACCTCCAGCAGGGCGCCGGCGGGATCACCGCGGAAATCGGCCGCCATCTTGTCCACCTCGTCGAGGAGCAGCACGGGGTTGACGGTCTCTGCCTTGCGCATCATCTGCACGATCTGACCCGGAAAGGCGCCGATGTAGGTGCGGCGATGGCCACGGATCTCGGCCTCGTCACGCACTCCACCGAGCGAGAGACGGACGAAGGAGCGCCCGGTGGCGCGGGCAATGGAACGGGCAAGCGATGTCTTGCCCACGCCCGGTGGACCAACGAAACACAAAATTGTACCGGTCGTCTTTCGCACCAGTTGGCGCACGGCCAGGTATTCCAGGATTCTGTTCTTGACCTTTTCGAGGCCGTAGTGGTCCTCGTGGAGGACCTTTTCCGCCCGGCCGATGTCGCGGATCTCCCGCGAGGCTTTGCCCCACGGCACGGCCAATAACCAGTCGACATAGTTTCGCGAAACTCCGGCTTCAGCCGAGACCGGCGGCATGCCTTCAAGGCGACGCAGCTCGATGATAGCTTTCTCCTTCGCCTCCTTGCTCATGCTCGAATCTTCGACCTGCTTCTTGAGCTCTTCGAGCTCTTCGGTGTTGTCGTTGCGGCCCAGCTCCTCGTTGATCGCCTTGATTTTCTCCGACAGGTAGTACTCGCGCTGCGCCTTTTCCATCTGCTTCTTCACCCGGGAGGAGATGCGGCGATCGATGTTGAGCTTTTCGATCTCCATGTCGAGAAGGTCGTTGAGGCGTTGCAGGCGATCAACCGGGCTGAAAATCTCCAGCAGTTTCTGCTTCTCGGCGGTGGGCTGGGAGAGATGAGCGGCCAAGATGTCCGTAAACTGGTTGGCGTCTTCGGTCTGCAACGACGCGAGCACTCCCTCGGCCGAGAGATGGTGGGAGAGCTTGGCGTACTCCTTGAACAGCTCCATGAGTTGGGTCATGTATTGGATGACGGCGTCGTCCGCACAGGGCTCGGTGGGAATCGGCTCCACCGTCGCTGAGAGGCATTCGTCCTCGAGGTCGAAGGACTCTATCCGCGCGCGGCCCAGCCCCTCCACCATGACCTTGATGTTGCCGGATGCGAGCTGGAGGTGCTGCGCCACCCGCGCAATCACCCCGACGGAATAGATATCCTCGCTGCCCGGGTCGTCGATCTTGGGGTCACGCTGCGAAGCGAGGAAGATCTGCTTGTCGCTGCGACTCAACGCCCGTTCAAGCGCGATCACCGACGGTTGGCGACCGACGACGAATGGGGCCATCATGTGCGGGAAAACCACCATGTCCCGCAAGGGAACGACCGGAAGGTGGACGGTGGAGGGATCTGGGGTCATGTTGTGTGCTCTGTTTCGATGATGGGTTGGTTTTTCAACTCGCGACCGGAGACTCTCTCCGGCCGAGCGGGGCTTAACTGACCTTGCGGACCGCGGGCAGAGGCGGAACCCGGCGTTCGACAACCTCCCGCGAGATGAGGAGTTCCTTGAGGTCCGGGAGGGACGGAATCTGATACATGATGTCGAGCATCAGCTCTTCGAGAATGATCCGGAGACCTCGGGCGCCCACTTTTCGGGTGATCGCTTCTGCGGCTACCGAATCCAGGGCCTCGGAGGTGAAAGTGAGCTCCACGCCTTCGAAACCGAGGATGGTCTGATACTGGCGAACCAGGGAGTTCCGCGGCTCGGTGAGAATCCGCACCAGTGCCTCGTGGTCAAGTTCATGAAGGTTGGCCACCACCGGAATCCGGCCCACGAACTCAGGGATCATTCCGTACTTGATCAGGTCCTCGGGATGAACCTGCGCGAAGAGTTCGGCCGAGCCCGGATCGTTGCCCCCCAAATCGACGCCGAAACCCATCCGTTTCTGATTGAGCCGGTCGGCTATGATTTCGTCGAGCCCGACGAATGCGCCGCCGCAGATGAACAGGATGTTGGTGGTGTCGATCTGGAGAAACTCCTGGTGGGGGTGCTTGCGTCCGCCTTGGGGCGGGACGTTGGCGACGGTTCCCTCGAGGATTTTCAACAAGGCCTGCTGAACCCCCTCACCGGAAACATCGCGAGTGATCGAGGGGTTCTCCGCCTTGCGCGCCACCTTGTCGATCTCGTCGACATAAACGATGCCGCGTTCGGCCGCCTCGCGGTCTCCCCCGGCAGCCTGATAGAGACGGAGGAGGATGTTCTCCACATCTTCGCCCACGTAGCCCGCTTCGGTGAGGGTGGTGGCATCAACGATCGTGAATGGAACCTGCAGCTGACGAGCCAATGTCTGAGCCAGGAGCGTCTTGCCGGTGCCGGTGGGCCCGATGAGGAGGATGTTCGATTTGGCCAGCTCGACGTCATTCCGGTTGCGGGACGTCTGATACTCGATCCGCCGGTAGTGGTTGTAAACAGCCACCGAGAGCTTTCTTTTGGCCTCTTCCTGGCCGATCACGTACTCGTCGAGATGATCCTTGTTCTCATGCGGTTTGGGGAGGATCTGCTGGCGGGTCTTGGCCTCATGGACACGATCCTCGGCAATGATGTCGAGACAGACCTCAACGCACTCGTTGCAGATGTAGACGGTGGGCCCGGCGATCAGCTTGCGCACCTCGTGCTGGCTCTTGCCGCAGAAGCTGCAACGCAGCACATCACCATCGCGCTGGGACATCAGGCCCTCCCGTCAACCATTGTATTGTATACCATGTGCTGTTTTTCATTTCCGCGACGGCATCCTACTCTCTGGAAACAATGATTTTGTCGATGAGGCCATAGTCCAGCGCGCCGTCGGCCTCGAGGATGAAATCGCGCTCGGTGTCGAGGTGGATCTTGTCGATCTTCTGTCCTGTATGCTCGGCGAAAATCTCGTTGAGGCGCTGGCGAAGGCGCACGATGTCTTTGGCGTGGATGTCGATATCGCTGGCCTGGCCCTGCAGCCCCGACATCAGGGGTTGATGCAGAAGAACGCGGCTGTGGGGAAGCGCGAAACGCTTGCCTTTCGCCCCGCCGGCGAGCAGCAGCGCACCCATGGAGGCGGCTTGCCCGAGGGCGATCGTGGCCACGTCGGGCTTGACGTACTGCATGGTGTCGTAGATTGCGAGACCGGCGGTGATCGCACCGCCGGGAGAGTTGATGTACAGGTAGATGTCCTTCTCCGAGTTTTCGGCCTCCAAAAAAAGCATCTGCGCGATCACCAACGAAGCGACCTGGTCGTCGATGGCGCTGCTCAGGAAGATGACGTTGTCCTTGAGCAGCCGCGAGTAGATATCGTAGGCTCGCTCGCCGCGGCTTGTCTGCTCGACGACGACTGGTACCAACATCACTCCACCTCCCCACCGGCACGACGGATCATCTCGTCGACCGTTGCCGAAACCCGTGCTGCATGACGAATCCTGTCGAGCTTGTTCTCCGACGCCAGGTTGGCCTTGTGCTCCGCCGGGGGAATTCCCTGCTGCGCCGCCTCTGAAATCAGGTAGGCGTCCACGTCGGCCTCCGGGACCGTAACCTCCCATGCTTCGGCCAGTTGCTCGAGAACAAGCGTATCGAGCACCTCCCGGCGAGCCTTGGGTTCGGCCTTGGCGGCCATCTCCTGCCAATTGAACCGGCCATCGTCCGGCGCGATGCCCTGCATGGACATGGCATAGGCGAAGTGGTTGAGATTGTCCTGTACGGCAGCCTGGACCAGCGAGGACGGTAGATCATTGGCGTCCAGATCTCGCTGGAGATGGTCGAGAATAAACCGCCGCCACGCAGTTCGGCGATCGGAGCGCTTGCGGCCCGAAAGTGCCTCGGAAATACGTTCTCGCAGCTGCTCGAGAGATTCCAGGCCGATCGCCGCCGCCAGATCGTCGTCGATGTCCGGCAGGACTTTGCGTTTGAGCGTCTTGACGGTGACGGTGTAGCACAGCGTCTTCCCGGCGCGTTCGGCATCCTCGAGGTCATCGGGGAGCACCTTTTTCGCCGTCCGCACCTCTCCCACCTTGGCGCCTTGCAGCGCCGCACTGATTTCGGCCGGCGCCGCGTCGGAGCCGATGATGAACCGCGCGTCGTTCTCAGTGTACGGCTCGTCGTCACCTTCTTCGAGCGCGCCGATGAGGTCGGCCTCGACCAGCATGCCATCGGCCGCGGTCTCTTCGTCGGCAGGCTCCCAGATCGCCTGCTCTTCCTGAATCTTTTCGAGCTCGGCGTCGAGCTCTGCATCCCTGACCTCGAGGTTCACCTCTGGAAGATCGAGGGACCCCAACTCCGGGAGATCGTAGCTCGGGCGCACCTCGACCTTGGCGGTGAAACGAAAGCGACCGTCGTCGGCGAATTCAAGGTCCGAAACCTGCGGATGTGTGATGGGATGGAGACCGCTTTCCTCTTTGAGCACTTCATCCCAGAGCAGGTTGGTGAGGTGCTCCTGAAGCTCGTCCCGAATCTCGACTGCGAAGCGCGCACGAACCGCAGGCTCCGGCGCCTTCCCGGGACGAAAGCCCGGCACCCGCGCCTTGTTCCGGATACTTCGTACGATTTGCTTGCGCTCGCGATCGACCACCTCCGCGTCGAAGTGGGCGTTGACCTCGACGGTGTGATTTGCGCCTCGGTTCACGGTGTGGGGCATGAATATGATCTCCGGTGGCTCCGGTCTGGTGCGAAAGGGGGGACTCGAACCCCCACGGGGCGACCCCCACGAGATCCTAAGTCTCGCGCGTCTACCGGTTCCGCCACTTTCGCATGGGGGAAATGGTGAGCCGTGGAGGAATCGAACCTCCAACCTAGTGATTAAGAGTCACTTGCTCTGCCAATTGAGCTAACGGCCCACGGCCAACGGTCACTATACGGGAAAACCCCGTGAGGGGCAACTCAAACCTGAGCGAGGGGGATAGGTGTGTTTCCGAATACCGGGCTCTACCTGTGAACCAGGTGTTTGATTTCGCTCTGTCCGAGCTCGGATTGGGCGGTGATGACAACCGCCGAGGTTCCACCATTGAAAGGAGGGAGCTTGGCCTGAGCGGTGAAGCTGCCGTCGTCATCGGTTTCGCCTTCGGCCAACACCAGCCGCCGCGGTTCGGCGGTCGATTTGAAGAGCACCGAAACGAGCACTCCGGGTTGAGCCTTGTGGGCGTGGGAATCGACAGCCGTGATGCTGACAGTCGCGGAATCATCGTACACGAAGTCATGGTCACCGGTGGCTCGCAGGATGAGATGCGCACGGCCCCGCTGAGCCTCGAGGTAGTCGAGAATCACCTGGTCGAGAGACGGTTCTTCGGCTTCGGCGTCCCCTTCTTCCTCCGGGGCGTGGGTGAGGGTGGTGTCGTCGTCGAGGACCTCGTCGTCGTCGCTTGTGAGGCGATCGAGGCCTCCCCTTCCAACTGCGTCGACGATCGAACGGTGCTGTCGCTCCATCATGGCGGCGACGGTTTCCCTGTCGACCTCCTGTTCAACGAGATCGTGGTATGACGTCCGTCGCGAGTACAGGATTTCTCCACGTGCATAGACCAAAGACTCGATAAAGGGGTT
The DNA here is from genome assembly GCA_048061535.1 of Thermoanaerobaculales bacterium. Lineage (GTDB taxonomy): Bacteria > Acidobacteriota > Thermoanaerobaculia > Thermoanaerobaculales > Sulfomarinibacteraceae > Sulfomarinibacter. Next base: position 55,109 of record JBGMRN010000001.1, read on the forward strand.
GGATCGCCCCTTGTCTTCGGTCTGCACGTGATAGGTCGTGCCCGAATGCTCGATATCCGTGTTGAACCCGGTAAGAACCACGGTTGGTCAGTGCGCCTCCAAACGATAGGCTAACGTGAAGCCAGCCAACGGTCAATCGCGATCCCCCGACAATCCTCTCCGTGGCGGTGAGATCTCTCGACGTTTCCGGTCGCTAACCCTCCTCCTGGTCTCCCGCTGCGGGCCGATCTACAATCGGTGGGTGACGTCGCTGAGGGTGCTCTTCGTCTGTATCGGCAACAGCTGTCGGTCGCCGATGGCGGAGGCCATCGCCAACGCGCTGGGCGGTGGTCGGATCGAAGCGCAATCAGCCGGCCTCGCCCCTGCTGGATGGGTCGCAGAAACCACCCTCAAAACGCTGGAAAGAATGGGCTACTCGGGCGTCGGCCTTTGGTCCAAGGGGCTTGAGAGCATCAAGGCCGAGGATGTCGATGTCGCGATTTCCCTGCTCGGATCCAGAGGAATCGACCTGCTTCCTCCCGGTTTCGGCACTCGGCGCGAGGCATGGCCCATCCCGGATCCCATCGGAGAGGATGAGGCGTTCTACACCGCCGTCGCCCAACAGATCGAGCAGAGGATCCGCGGGTTTCTGGCCGACGAGGCTGAGGGGGAACTTCTTCTGACCTGAGCACTCATACTTGGAGGAGCGCGGGGAGAGGACGATCGTGGCACACTGTATTGGTGACCTTCAACGAGGTGTACGACCGCTATCGCCGACCGGTGTGGAGGCTGGCTCGCCGGCTTACAGCGAGTGAGGAGGAAGCGCTCGACGCAACCCAGGAAGTTTTTCTTCGCGTGTGGCGGGGTCTCGGCGGATTTCGTGGCGAGGCCAAGTTGAGTACCTGGGTGTTTCAGATAGCATGGAACTATCTGCGGGCGCATCGACGACGCATGGGAAGACAACTTCAATTTATCAGCGAGGGGACCGAGGGTACCCAGGAATTGGTGGAGGTGGCTCGCGATCCGGGCGCGGATCCTGAACGCAGGGCATCGGCAGCGGATCAATTGACCAGAGTCGAATCCGCTCTCCGCCGCTTGCCCGAACACTTCCGGGTTGTCGTGTGGCTGCGTGACGGCGAGAATCTGAGCTACCAGGAGATCGCCGACGCCCTCGACCTTCCGATAGGAACCGTGCGCTCGCGCCTGGCACGCGCACGGACTGCGCTCCGCCGGGCAGTGGAGACATGATGGACGACGCCCGCACGGAATTGCTCAGCAGGTATTTGGACGGCGACCTCAAGCCCTCCGAAGCCAGGGCGGTCGAGGAGCGGTTGAAGAATGACTCCGAGCTGGCCGCAGAGTTGCACGACCTCGAGGGTGTGCGTTCGTCTCTGGCCTCCCTGGCTCGGCAAGATCAGCCGCCGGCAAAACTCGACGCGATGATGGAGCCGCTGTGTCGTAGCGCACCGTTTCGCCCTGGAGTGCGCCCGGCAGTCAGATGGCTGGGCATCGCTGCGGCCCTGGTTCTCGGCTTCTCCGTCGTGCTGGAGGTCCGGCGACAAAGCCCATCACCGGCCAATGATCCGCGAACGCGGCGCGTGGCTCAAGAGCTCCCGACAGAACCCGGCGACAGGTTCTCCTTGGCGCCGCTGCCAACAAGCTCAATTCCGGAGGAAGATCGGCCGCTGGGGGCTGTAGAACGTCTGCTCGCGAGTCCACTGCCCGGGCCGATTCTCGAGGAACCACCGGCCCTCGAGGTCCTCGGCCCGCTGGAGGCCGGCGAGGTCGGCTTCTTCGTCGAACCGGTGACGGACACTACGGCGGAGCTGTCGAGCCATCCGAGGGACCGGCGTGAATCGCTTGACAAAAATAGAATCGAAACTGACGCGACGCCCCTCCCGGGCTCAGTAAGCGGTACCGTTCCCGGGCCTCAAGCGGAAGATGAACTGACGGCCGGATCCCTCTCGCCGGGAACCGGGAACCGCGGGGCCAACGCCCCCTGGGAGGAGGAAGCATCCCCCGGAATTTCCCGCCTCTACGTTTTTGTCAACGGCGAGACCGCATGGAAAGAGTTTCGGCCGGCGACCGGTTGTCCGATCGGCCGCTACTCAGTTCGCGTTCTGATTTCAGAGGGTGCGGTGGCCTCGGCCTGGAGCCTGGGTGTCAACCCCTCGACTCCGACCGCTCGCCGGTTCTGTGCGGGTGAGGCGGTCCGGGGAATCGAGTTGGAAAAGGTGCCCGACGGCGAGTATCTGGCCGAGTTGGTTGTTGAAAAGAGGTAACGCTTGTTGCAGGGGCGGTGGGGCCCTCGTCAGAAGCTCCCGACTGCCTCCTGCTCGTTTTCAAAAACATCGAAAACAGTGATCAACTGGGTGACTTGGAGAATGTCGTTGATCTTCGGTGACAGATGCAACAACTTGAGTTGACCGTCACGCTTGGTCACAGTGGTGTAGCAGGCGACCATTTCGCCGATGCCGGAGGAGTCGATCGCGGTCACCTTGCCGAGATCGAGGAGAATCTTCTTTTTACCTTCCTCCAAGGCGTCCGAAATCAGTTCACGGAACTTTACGTCGCCGCTACCAATGGTGATCTTACCGCCGAGCTCGATGATGCGTACCTCGCCGAGATCACGAATCTTGCTCTTCATTTTTCTCACTCCTTGTCGTAGGTGATAACTCCCGAACCATCTCGACCACCGTACCTCCTGCGGGCGTTCGGCTGAAATCGACGCGGTTCATGAACTGTCGCATGTAGAAGATACCGCGACCGTTTGGGCGCAGCAAATTTTCGGGGTTTGTGGGGTCGGGAATGCTTTCGGGATCGAAACCTTTGCCGTCGTCTTCGATTCTGATGGTGACAGTGGAATCTTCGATGGTGAAAGCGATGCGAACCCAGCGAGTGGGATCCTGTTGATTGCCGTGCCGGACGGCGTTGGCCAGGGCCTCTCTGAGGGCGGTAACCAGCCAGTACTCGTCTTCGCCGTCACGCCCGGCCTGGTGGCAGAGATCGAGAAGCGCGCGTTCTGCAACCTCAATATTTTCGAAGCGGCTTGCCAAGATGAGATCGGTCTTCAGGCTGGTGCTCGCCGGCATTTCTCGTCAGCTCCCCGCTGCGGCCGGCGATGTTCCATGCCCCTCGGAATCTCGTAAATCTTGCGGCCCAACGTTCATACGAGCGGAGAGTATAGCAGCAGGGTCATGAGTCGATCGCCGCCGCTCACTCGATTTCGGGGAGGTCGTCGGTTTCGGTCTCTTCTGCTCCAGGCTCGACCATCGTCAATACCCAGCGGTGAAAGCTCTCCTCAGCGGCATCGATCGGCAGGCTCAGGATCTCTGGCAACTCATATGAGTGGAACTCTCTGATCGCCTGTGAAACCTGCTCGAAGAGGCGCTTTGGCGTCTTGACCAGAAGAAGATACTCGGTGTCTTCACAGATCTTACCCTTCCATCGATAGATGGAGCGCAGACATGGAACGATGTTGACGCACGTTGCAAGCTGCCGGGTGATGAGTTCCTCGGAGATCTCCACGGCCTGCTGCTCGGTCCCCACCGATGTCATCACAAGCGTGATCGCTTCAAGCTGACTCATGATCGCACGCTATCGGAGAACGGCGGGTGAGTCAAGATTCCGGGTCCCGGTCTTCAGTAGCGCCGCAGCAGCCCAGCCACCACCCCCTGAACCTGTACCGAGTCCACCGGCAGTCTGACGGCGTCGAGGGTCGGGTTGGCGGGCTGCAGTCGAACGGTCGCCGCCCCCTCGCGGTAGAGACGCTTGAGCGTCACCTCTCCCTCCACCAGCGCAACCACCATCTCGCCGTCGGCGGCTGTCGTCGTACGCTGAACCACGACGAGGTCTCCGTCGTGGACGCCGTCACCGATCATCGAGTCCCCACGTACGCGGAGGACATAGTGATCTCCAGACCTCAGGAGGTCCGCGGGGACAAACACCCTCTCGTCTCCCGGAATCGACTCGATAGGAGCGCCCGCCGCGATCGTGCCGAAGAGAGGCACTTCGTTTGCCGCGCCGGGGCCCTCCGGCGGGTCGGGCAGGACCAACCCTCGTTTCTGGTGTTTTTCCCGGTGGAGAAAACCCTTGCGCTCGAGTTGAGCCACGTGCTTTTGGGCGCTTGCGGTGCTGCGGAAACCGAAGGCGTCCGAGATCTCCTGTAAGGTCGGGGCCACCTCGTCGGCAGCGATGTGTTTTTCGATGAATCGAAGAACATCTCGTTGGCGCTTCGTGAGGTAGTTCATGTTGATCTCCACCATCAGCCTAGGTGAAAACGCGGCATAAATCAACCCCCGGCCCACTTTTCTCACCGCCCCCCGATTTCAGCGTTTTCGGGAACCGGTAGGGCGAAAGATCGGGGAGCGGAGAGAAAACCGGCCGGTCTTTTTGGTCTGACCCCTGCCGCCTGGTTATTCCCTGGTCAGGGCGGGATTCCCCGATCCCTTTCACGAACTCTGTCTTTCCAATAGATTCTTGGGGGCGAGGAGAAAAGCGGGAAAAATGGTCGGGGCGAGTGGATTTGAACCACCGGCCTCACGGTCCCGAACCGTGCGCTCTGCCAAGCTGAGCTACGCCCCGACGGGGGCGACATTCTAGCCCGCTTTCCTCGCCTTGGCAACAACTACTCACAACGATGCGAACTGGCTGATCAGGATCACGGTGATGAAGAGTGGACAAACCCACCGCACAAAGAAACGCCACGGTCCAGCGAACATCGCGAATCCAGGAGACGAAGAGAGGATCTCGGCTACCGCGGCGTCGAGTCCCCAAACATAGGTGCCGAAGAGGCACAACATGAGGGCGCCGAAGGGGAGAGAAAAGCTCACCCACGCGAAGTCCATCAGTGAGAAAAAGCCTTCGAACCCGAGGATGTTGGCGGTCGCCCACGGCTCGGTCCCGACCCACGCCAGCGCCGACGGCACTCCGATGACCAGGGTGACGACGCCTCCGATCCAGACCGTTCGCGTTCGCGACCAACCGCGTTCGTCGATACAGTAAGCGGAGATCACCTCGAGCAGCGAAACCGTGGAGGTCAACGCCGCTACGCCGAGGAGGAAGAAGAAAACCGCCCCGACCAAGGTGCCTCCGGCCATGACGCCAAAGACGGCGGGAAGTACCTTGAAAATGAGGTCCGGCCCGCCATCCGGTTGTTGTCCGAGCGCGAAGAGCGCCGGGAAGATCATCAGTCCGGCAAGAACGGCGATCATGGTGTCGAAGAGGACAACCCAAGAACCACAGCGGAGGATGTCCTGCTTCTTCGAGAGATAGGATCCATAGGTGAGCATGGCCCCCATGCCGAGCGAAAGCGAAAAGAAGGCTTGCGCCATGGCGTCGAGTACGACCCGCAGGTTGAGCTTGCTGAAATCGGGCCTCAGGAACCAACGCAGACCCTCGCCCGCGCCCGGCAACATCAGACCTCGGATGATGATGCCGATCATCAGAACCAGCAGCAACGGCATGAGAATTTTTGCCCATCGCTCGATACCGCGTTGGACTCCGCCCAAGACCACCAGAACCGTGAGAACGAGAAAAATACCAAAGAAAAGCAGGGCCGATCCGGGGCCATAGGAAGTGATGAGCGCCGTACCCGTCACGACGCGCTGACTGTAGTCTATGAAGAGCGCCAGCACCTGGCCGGCAATCACCGCGTAGAAAGAAAGAATCCCGAGACCGGTGAGGATCGCCAGGTAGCCCAGGTACTTCCATTGCCCGTGCGGGCGGATCGCCCTAATTGCCCCCACCGGATTCTTCTGGGTGGCTCGCCCGAGCGAAATTTCGAGCAACATGACCGGCAGGCCGAGACCGAGCACGCACAGTAGATAGACGAGGACGAAAGCGCCGCCCCCGTTCTCGCCTGCGGAATACGGAAATCGCCAGATGTTGCCAAGGCCGATGGCCGACCCCGCAGCCGCGAGGATGAAGCCGGCCTGCGAACTCCACTGCCCGCGATCCGAATTGGCCCGCATATCTCACCAGCTTCCTGCTGCGTTCGGCGACCCGCCGCACCCAGCGAATTTTCTCGCCCCGGAGCCCTCACCCAGCCGACAACAGCGCCCGGAGACCAAAGTCTCGCCTCGAGGCGAGGCCGTCGGACACGTGCTGGTGACGATGAGACCTCAGCACCGAAAGCGCGCGGGAACTTTCCGTCGAGTACGCCACCGCACAATCTGTCATTTCGCGGTGGAGGCGGTCAAACAACATCGCCACCCGCGACCTGAATCCTGGTCTCGGCCAGGCGAACGGCTGCGGTCAGGTCGTCGAATTCCTCTGCGGAAGCCGTCTTGAGCGCCTCCTCCGTCTCGGCGAGAGCGACTCGCGCCGCCTCGACGTCGATCTCATCGGGAAGCTCGGCGATCATCGCGAGCACCGTCACCTTGCTCGACAGAACCTCGGCGAAACCGCCCTGCAGTGCCAGTCCGCCGGTTTCGGAACCGTTGAGCCAGCTCAGCTGCCCGGTCCCGAGCGAGGTGAGCAACGGCGTATGGCCGGGAAGCACACCGAGTTCGCCCACCACCCCGGGGATACGCACTTCATCGGCCTCCTGGACAAGGACGCGACGCCCCGGGGTAACCACCTCGAGACTCAGGCGCTCGGCCATCTCAGGCCTCCGCCTTCATCTTCTCGGCCTTTTCGATGGCCTCTTCAATTCCACCCACATAGAGGAACGCCTGTTCCGGGAGATTGTCGAGCTCCCCGCCGATCAACATCTTGAAGCCCTTGACGGTGTCTTCAACCTTGACGTAGCGGCCCTTGAAGCCGGTGAACTGTTCGGCGACGTGGAAGGGTTGAGAGAGGAAGCGCTGAATCTTACGGGCCCGGGCCACGCTCAACTTGTCCTCCTCGGAGAGCTCGTCGATGCCGAGAATGGCGATGATGTCCTGAAGGTCCTTGTAACGTTGGAGAATGCGCTGCACTTCGCGAGCCACCATGTAGTGCTCTTCGCCGACGATGTTGGGGTCGAGAATCCGGGAGGTCGACGCTAACGGGTCAACCGCCGGATAGATGCCGAGCTCGGCGATCTGCCGCGAGAGCACCGAGGTGGCGTCGAGGTGGGCGAAGGCAGTAGCCGGTGCGGGATCGGAGAGGTCGTCGGCGGGAACGTAGATCGCCTGCACAGAGGTCACCGAACCGCTCTTCGTCGAGGTAATGCGCTCCTGAAGCTCGCCCATCTCGGTGGCGAGATTGGGCTGGTAGCCCACCGCGGAGGGCATCCGGCCGAGCAGCGCCGACACCTCGGATCCGGCCTGGGTGAAGCGGAAGATGTTGTCGATGAAGAGGAGCACGTCCTGGCCTTCCGAGTCACGGAAATGCTCGGCCACGGTAAGGCCGGTGAGACCGACCCGCAGGCGGGCTCCTGGAGGCTCGGTCATCTGGCCGTAGATCAGAGAAGCCTTCGAGTTCTCCCAGTTGTCGGGGTCGATAACTCCGGCCTCGGTCATTTCCAGCCACAGATCGTTCCCTTCGCGGGTGCGCTCGCCCACGCCGGCGAAAACCGAGTAACCGCCATGTTGGAGCGCAACATTGTTGATGAGCTCCATGATGATGACGGTCTTGCCCACGCCCGCTCCGCCAAAGAGCCCGGTCTTGCCGCCCTTGGTGTAGGGCTCGAGCAGATCGACGACCTTGATGCCGGTCTCGAACATTTCGGTCTCGACCGACTGCTCCTGGAGCGAGGGGGCTTCGCGGTGGATCGGCAGCCGTTCTTCGGCCTCCACCGGACCCCGGCCATCTACCGGCTCGCCGAGCACACTGAGCACCCGGCCGAGCGTCTTGCGTCCAACCGGCACCGTAATCGGCCCCCCCAGATCCACGGCCTTCATGCCGCGGACCATGCCGTCGGTCGCCTCCATTGCGATGCAGCGGGTTCTGTTCTCGCCAAGGTGCTGTGCGACCTCAACGGTGACGTCGATCGGAATCTGCCCGATCTCCCCCGCGTCGGCGATTTTCACCGCGTTGAGGATCGGCGGCAGATGCCGATCCGGAAACTCCACATCAACCACCGGCCCGATCACCTGGACCACCCGTCCTACGATTTGCTGACTCATTCTATTGTCGACTCCCTATCCCTCAAGCGCCTGTGCGCCGGAGACGATCTCGATCAATTCCTTCGTGATGGCGGCCTGGCGAGTACGGTTGAACAGCATGGTCAGGCTGTCGATCATCTCGCCGGCGTTGCGGGTGGCCGCCTCCATCGACGTCATGCGCGAAGCCTGCTCGGCAGCCGCCGAATCGTACATGGCGCGCAGCACCTGGGTCTGAACGTGCCGCGGAAGAAGTTCGGCAAGAAGTGTCTCCGCGTTCGGTTCGTAAATGTAGTCGACCGGGGGGGCGCCCTCTTCTCCGTCGATCGGCGGTGGTTCGATCGGCAGCAACCTCTCGGTCGTGATTTCGTGCCGAATCAGGTTGACGAACCGGTTGAATATCAAGAAAACCGAATCGACCTGACCGGAGGTGAATGCCTTGACGAACATCTCCCCGAGCCGGTGTCCATCCTCGGCAGTTAGCTTCGACATCGTTTCGCGCTCGTCATGTGCAACAGCCCAGCCTCGCGAGGCAAAATGATCCGAGGCCTTGCGGCCGAGGAGGACCAACTCGACGTCCGCCCACCGCCCCGAGCCGAGCTCGGTTTCAACCTGGCGCAGCAGATTGGCGTTGAAGGACCCGCACAGCCCCTTGTCCGAGGAGATAACCACCACCCACGAACGGTCTCCGTCGCGTCGCTCCAGCAGCGGATGGCTGAACTCGGTGCGCGATGCGAGACTGGCCAGGACCCGTGACAGGGTGTCCGCCCATGGCCGGGCGTCGGTGATCGCCGCCTGCGCGCGGCGCAACTTGGCCGCCGCCACCATCTTCATGGCCTTGGTGATCTGCTGGGTGCTCTTGACCGAGCGGATCCGGCGCTTGAGGTCGTTAGTGTTTGGCAACACTCGCCTCCGGGTGCTCCTTGAGGAAGCTGTCGGCGGCGCCTGAGATAAGCGTGGACAACTCCTGGGCGGTTTGGTCGTCGATGACACCCGAGCTTACGATGCGTTTGAGGGTGTCGTCGCCCTCCTCGCGGGCAACCCGATGCAGGCGGGGCTCGAAGGCGCCGATGGCGGAGACCTTCAGCCGGTCGAGGAATCCTTTCGCGCCCGCGAAGATCGAGACGATCTGCAGCTCCACGGGCACCGGTGCGTGCTGCCCCTGTTTGAGGATCTCCATCAACCGTTCGCCACGGGCGAGCTGGTGTTGGGTGGTCTTGTCGAGGTCGGAACCGAACTGTGCAAACGCGGCGAGCTCACGATACTGCGCGAGATCGAGCCGCAGCGAGCCCGCAATCGACTTCATCGCCTTGATCTGGGCGTTACCTCCGACCCGACTCACCGACAGTCCGACGTTGACCGCCGGCCGCTGGCCGGCGTAGAAGAGGTCGGTTTCGAGGTAAATCTGACCATCGGTGATCGAAATAACGTTGGTGGGAATGTAGGCAGAGACATCACCCATCTGGGTCTCGATCACCGGCAGGGCGGTGAGACTGCCTCCTCCTTCGTCATCGTTGAGCTTCGCCGCCCGCTCGAGGAGCCGCGAGTGCAAATAGAACACGTCTCCAGGGTACGCTTCGCGCCCGGGCGGCCGGCGCAGCAGGAGCGAGATCTCCCGGTAGGCCTGGGCATGTTTGGTGAGATCGTCATAAAAACACACCGCATGGCCGCTGTTGTAAAGGAAGTACTCGCCGAGGGCGCAGCCCGCATAGGGGGCCAGATACTGGAGGGGGGCGGGCTCGGACGCGGTCGCTGCAACCACAATCGTGTGGTCCATGGCGCCATACTTATCGAGGGTCGTCACCACCTGCGCCACAGTCGAGGCCTTCTGGCCGATGGCGACGTAGATGCAGATATTTCCGGTCCCTTTTTGGTTGATGATCGTATCGAGGATCACCGCGGTCTTGCCGGTCTGGCGGTCACCGATGATCAGCTCGCGTTGTCCGCGACCGATGGGAATCATGGCGTCGATGGCCATGATCCCGGTTTGCATCGGTTCTTTCACCGGCTGCCTCGCCACCACACCGGGGGCAATTCGTTCGAGAGGATACCGTTCGCTGGAATCGACCGGGCCCTTGCCGTCGAGAGGACGACCCAACGGATCCACGACCCGGCCCACGAGCCCGGGACCGGCCGGTATGTCGAGGATGCGCTTTGTTCGCCGCACCTCGTCACCCTCTTGGACCAGATGGACCTCACCCATGAGAACACAACCCACGTTGTCGTCCTCGAGGTTGAGGGCGAGTCCGTAGACCTCGCGGGGAAACTCCAGGAGCTCACCCGCCATCACACCGTCAAGCCCGTAGACTCGCGCGATGCCGTCGCCCACGGAGATCACAGTTCCTACCTCGGACATGTCGATCGTGATTTCTACGTCTTCGATTTGGCGGCGGATGATGTCCGCGATTTCAGCGGCTTTGATTTGCATGTTCTACCCCTGTTCGATATCGATCCGGCGGCTCAAACGATCGAGCTCGCCGGCCAGCGATCCGTCAAAGACCCTCGAGCCCACCTGAAAGCGAAAGCCGGCGATAAGCTCCGGTTTGGTAACAAAATCGGCCACGATCACGAAGTCTTCCACCGCCGAGATCGCTTGAATCAGCTGTTGCCTTGGCTGATCGTCAAGAACGGCGGCGGTCTCCACCTTGGCTCGGGTGCGGCCGAGAAGCTGATCAACCAACTGCCGGTATGTGGCGGCTATGTCCGCCATGTGCTGCATGCGGTAGTGGTGCTGCACGACGTGCAGGAAGCGGCGAACCGGCTCACGTATTTCGAGAGCGTCCATCACTCGGTCGAGGATTTCAGTCTTTGTCTCGACGGCTACCGTCGGCATGACCAGCACACGATGCAGCTCGGGAACCGATCCCAGGGCGGAAGCCATCTTCTCCAGGTCCGCCACCACCGCCTCGGATCGGTCGGTGTCTTGGTTATTTATGACCTGAAAGAGAGCTTTGGCATATGGGCGGGCTCGAAACCGGGCCATTTTCACTCCTT
>JBGMRN010000001.1:66208-97251 GCA_048061535.1 Thermoanaerobaculales bacterium
TGAAAGAGAGCTTTGGCATATGGGCGGGCTCGAAACCGGGCCATTTTCACTCCTTGGTTCCGAGGACGCCCATGGCGGCCAAGCTGCGATCGAGAACCCGGCGTCGATCCTCTTCGGTCATTTCCTGCTGGAGAAGCTCTCGGGCAAGCTGGGCCGTAAGTTCGGCGGTGTCCTTCGCGAGACGGTCCCTGGTTTCCGCCTCACGTCGGCCAATTTCTTCTTCCACGCGACGCAAGAATCTTTCTTCTTCTTCTCGCGCTTGTTCGGCAATCTTCGCGGCCTCAGCCGCTGCCTCCTGTTCCGCACGCTCCTTGAGCTTCCGCATTTCCTCTTCGACCTCGTCCAGGCGACGGGCGACGTCTTCGCGCATTTTCTCGGCCCCAACCAACTGTTCCTTCGCGTTCTCCAGCTCCTGCGCGATGCCCTCTCCGCGGGTGTCGAGAAAGGCCGCCACAGGACGACCGACATAGCGCTGGAGCAGGAAGAGGAAGAGCGTCAAGTTCACGGACAACCACAGGTAATCCGGAACCGAGAAGTGGGTGACGCCTTTGTCAACCAGCAACGCGAAGCCCAACGCACAGATCCAGACCACACCCCATCTCAGGAAGGACTTCACGAGCTCACCTCCCGTCCGAGAAGTCGGCCGGCAAGAAGTCGGGCGAGCTCTTTCGCTCGCCGGCGGAGATCTTCTCGAGCGGCCACGGCGTTGGACTCGAGAGTATGAAGCGCCTCGGCGAAACGCGTGTCCGCTCGCCCACGCACCTCTTCCAGCGCCCGCTGCCGGGCGTCCTGCGCCTGCTGCCGCGCCTGTGCTCGGATTTGGGCTGCCTCCCGTGCAGCTGTTTCGAGTTCCTCCTCGACGCGGGCAACCGTCGCCAGATAGGCCTCGTGCTTCGCCGTCCACTCGCGCTGAGCGTCGTCGATGCGCCGGTGGCGGTCTTCGAGCGCCGATCCGACCGGCTGGATCAGAAATCGCTTGACCAACCACAGCGTTGCCCCAAAGCACGCCATGACGAGGACCAGGGATAGATTTGGTGGGTTCATTCGCCGCTCCCGGCGCGATCCGCTCCCGTGTTGGCCACAGGGCGGCTCAAGCTAACAGATAGGTGGGGGAGGGTCAAGACGAGACTTCGTTCGCCGGCGGGAGATTCTTGGCGGGTTTCGTCTCCATGCTCACCGCCCCCTCCAGAAATGCGCCGTCTTCCATCACCAGCGCCGGCGAGTAGATCTCTGCCCAGACCTTCGCCGAGGCGTGGAGAACAACCTGCTCGGATGCCCGAATTGTTCCCCGCACCTCCCCGCCGACCAGACAGCGGGCGACATCGATTTCTCCCTCGACAACGCCTCCTGCACCAACAACCAACTCGGCTTTCGAGCGCACCGAACCCTCGACGCGCCCATCGAGTCGGAACGAACTCGCAAACTCCAGCTCCCCTCGAATGGTGCATCCAGAATCGACAAACCCATTGAGGGCTTCTCCACTACGAGCCATCACTCACCCCCCATCAAAAGATCGAACACTCGCATCAGCTCAGCCTGGTCGGAGCATGAGATCACGATGCTGCCGCCACGCCTCCGGGCCCGGATCTCGACCCGCGTCCCGAGACGAAGGGCCAGCCTCTCCTCGGCCGCCAGCAGGTTGGGGTCGCGCGGCCTGCTCGCGCCCCTGCGACCACTCTTTGTTCCGGCGTCCCGACGCGCTGCCGCCGCCTCGCGTTCGAGATCACGTACGCTCAACCCCGTCTCGACCGCCCGTGCCGCCCACTCGCTGCGCGCTGACTCTTCTGAAAAGCCAAGTAGGGCGCGCCCGTGGCCGGCAGTCAGGGACCCCTGCTCGACGGAGGCCTGCACATCAGCAGGGAGCTTGAGTAAGCGCAGAGCATTGGCCACCGTGCTCCGGTCCATGCCCACTCGCGTGGCGATCTCGGCCTGCGACAGTCCGAGGATCTCGCGCAAGTGCTCGAAGGCCCGCGCCTCCTCCAGGGGGGTGAGATCTCTTCGTTGGAGGTTTTCCACCAGGGCCAGCTCGAGCTGGTCGGTGTCCTCGAGGCGCTCCCGGATCACCGCCGGAATGACCTCCAGACCCGCCAGCTTGGCCGCCCGCCAGCGTCGCTCCCCGGTGATCAGGACATAACGGTCCGCTCCTTCTTCGCTGACCAGGACCGGTTGCAGCACGCCGTGTCGGCGCAGCGACAACGCCAGCTCCTCCAGCGCCTCTTTGTCGAAGATGTGCCGCGGCTGCTGGGGGTTGGGCCAGAGGTGGTCCACCGGTATTTCGGCCAGACCCGATCGGGCGCGGGGCGTCTCGGGAATCAGGGCCTTCAACCCGCGACCCAGGGCCTGTTTAGCGACCACGCTCCACCTCCATCCTTGCCAGGTACTCGCGACCCAGCTCCAGGTAGGACTGCGACCCGCGGCTGCGCAAGTCGTAGGCGTGGATGGGACGGCCATAGGACGGCGCCTCCGCAAGCCGGACGTTGCGTGGAACTACGGCTGAAAACACCAAGTCGCCAAAGACATTGCGGACCTCGTCGGCCACCTGTTGCGCGAGCCTGGTCCGTTCATCGTACATGGTCAGCACGATACCGTCGATCGCCAGCTCTGGATTGAGGTAGCGGCGCACCTCCTCGACCGTCACCATCAGATTGGAAACCCCCTCCATCGCAAAATACTCGCACTGGATCGGCACGATCAGACCATCCGCGGCGGTCAGCGCATTGAGCGTGAGCAGGCCGAGCGACGGCGGACAATCGATCAGCACAAACTGATAGGGCTCGATTTGCCTTTCCTCCAGCGCGTCCCGGAGGCGGAATTCCCGACCCACCATGCCGACCAATTCCACCTCCGCGCCCGCCAGCTGAGGGGTCGCCGGAACGATACTCAGATGCGGAAACTCCGTAGGCTGGGCCGCGGCCGAGAGGTCGGCGGCGCCGGTCAAAAGCTCATAGGTCGTCAACCCGTCTGTCCCTGGCTCCATGCCGATGCCGGAGCTGCAGTTGGATTGCGGGTCGATGTCCACCAGGAGGGTCGGGTTCTCGTACGCCGCCAGGGTCGCGCCCAGGCTGATGGCAGTGGTGGTCTTGCCCACGCCTCCTTTTTGGTTGACCACGGCCACGACTCTACTCGCCCGCATATCTCACCGGCTCCCAGCAGCGGCCGGCGATGTGCCACCGCGGAGGTCGCTGTCAGGCATCGGGGCGCTCGACCCGATGTCACGTGCGCACTCCGCCGCCGGCAGCCGGCAATGAGACCGGCCGGCGAGCCAACCTCCAGCCAAAAGGGGAGATCGGTGAGCGCGGAAGTGGGCATGAGGTTTCACGTGAAACATGGTTGCAGCCGAGCGAGCCGGCCGCGATCCAGGCCGGGCAGCGCGGAGCTTAACATACGCCAGCCGGGCTGCTCGCGAAGCTCCCCCTCTTTGCCCTCGGTGGTCCACACGATCAGCGCCCCTTCCGCCGAGAGCCGCGTTCTTGCCCACCCCAGGAGCTCGTCGTAGTCCCCCACCGCGCGGGCGGTGATGAGATCCCAAGACCGCCCCGCTGCGACCTCCTGATAGCGCGCGCGCTCCACCCGCGCATCGAGCTGGAGCTCACGAATCACCAGCCGTAAGAAGGCCCAGCGCTTCTGTCTCGGCTCGAGGAGAACTCCCGACCACCGCGGGCGGGCTACCAGAAGCGGGACCCCCGGAAGGCCCGCCCCGCTTCCGATGTCGAGCAGCTCACCGGTCTCGCCGAGCATGTTCACGGCGGCGAGGGCCTCAGCAAGGTGGCGTTCCACGAGCTCCCGGCGATCGCAGAATCGCACCAGGTTGTGCCGCTCCGACCACCGTTCGAGCAGCTCGGCATAGCGAACAAGGCGGTCCCGCACCTCGCCCCCACAATGGGGGGCCAGAAGCTCCGCAAACTCCGGCCGGCCACTCAACTCGCGCCCCCGCGACGGGCCAGGACGCCTGCCAACAGCGCCACCGCGGCCGGGGTGATTCCGGGCAGGCGTTCGGCGTCCCCCAATGTTCGGGGGCGGTTTTCCAACAACGCTTCCCGGGCCTCCCTGGAGAGTCCCGGGGCGGATCCCAGGTCGAGATCCTCCGGAAACTCGATGTGGCGCAGCCGCCGCAACCGCTCGCGCTCGCGCTCGTGACGCGCCAGGTACCCGTCGTAGCGGAGCAGGCCGACGACGACCCGCCGATCCTCTTCGGTGAGCCCGGCGAGCTCGGGTAGGGACGCTGCGACCTTTTGGGCATCGATGTCGTGGCGGCGGAGGACCTGGGCCCACGTGCTCGGCACATCGAGATCGATCCCCGCCACCTCCCGCACCGCGCGCCGGGTTGCCTCGTCGGGATTGAGCCGGGTCGCCCCCAGGGCTGAGCGGGCGCGCTGCCGTTCTTGCCAGCGTTTCTGTTCCACGTGAAACGCGGCGCCGGTCACCAGACCGAGCTCGCGACCGGTCGACATCAACCGCTCCCGCGCGGAGTCCACCCCCAACAAAAGCCGATGCTCGGCCCTCGACGTGAACATCCGGTACGGCTCGCGGTGCTCATGCCCACACACATCATCGACCAATACCCCCAGGTAGGCCTCTTCCCGCCCCAATACCACGGGCGCCCGCGCCCGAAGGCCACAAGCCGCGTTGACGCCGGCCAGAAAGCCCAGAGCGGCCGCCTCCTCATACCCGGACGTCCCGAGGAGCTGTCCCGCCAGGTAGAGCCCCGGCAGGGCTCGACATTCGAGGCGCGGTCCGACCTGCATCGGTGCCGCGACATCGTACTCGACCGCGTAGCCGTAACGCAAAAAGGTGGCGCTCTCGAGACCGGGGACTGTCCGCACGATAAGCTCCTGCACATCGCGCGGCAGGCTGGTCGAGAGCCCATTGACGTAGATGCTCTCGGTACTGAGGCCCTCGGGTTCGAGAAAGATCGTGTGGCTCTCGTGATGTGGAAATCGCACGACCTTGTCCTCGATCGAAGGGCAGTACCGGGGACCCACGCCTTCAATCGCCCCCGTGAAGAGGGGTGATCGATCGAGGTTCTCGCGAACAATCGCCTGAACCTCCGGCGGCGTGCGAGTCACCCAGCATACGCACCGGTTCCGGACAGAGCGCGTTCTCCAAGAAAAGGGTCGCGGATGATCGTCTCCACGCTGGACCTCCAGTCGGTCTAGACCAAGGCTCTTCCGCGCCAGGCGGGGCGGCGTACCGGTCTTGAACCGCCGCAGCTCCAACCCTTGCCGTTGAAGGTCGCGGCCCAGATCGGTGCTCGGCTGTTCACCAAAGCGGCCACCCGGCCGAGTCTCGTCTCCGGTGTGGAGAATGCCGCCGAGAAAAGTCCCGGTAGTGAGAATCACGGCGCCACCAAGAACCTCCTCCCCACCGGCAAGCCGCACCCCGCGCACCCTACAATCGTCGACCACGAGACCCTCAACCTCTCCCTCGATCAGGTTCACACCCCGAAGACCGTCGAGAACCCGGCGCATCAGCGTGCTGAAGCGCGCCTTGTCACACTGAGCCCGCGGCCCCCAGACCGCCGGCCCGCGCGACCGGTTGAGGGTTTTGAACTGGATTCCCGCCCGGTCGGTCGCCCATCCCTGAAGCCCGCCCAGGGCGTCGAGTTCGGCGATCAGGTGCCCTTTCCCGATCCCACCCATGGCGGGATTGCACGGCATCTGGGCGACGGTTGCGCGATGAAGCGTGATGAGGGCCACCTTGACGCCCATCCGCGCGGCGGCGGCCGCAGCCTCGCACCCGGCATGGCCTGCACCCACCACAACAACGTCCGCTCGAATCGTCGCCATGGCTACTTCCCAATGCAAAAGGTGCTGAACACCTCGTCCAGAACCTCTTCCGAGGGGATTTTTCCCATCATTTCCGAAACCTTGTGCTGCGCCGAGCGCGCAGCCTCCACCGCCTCCTCCGGGCGCGTCGGGTCGCAAGCGACCAGCTCCGCCCGCGCTTCCTCGAGCGCCCTTCGGTGCCGCGCGGCGATCGCAACCTCACCCCCAAGGTCGGCAACTTCACCGCAAACCAACTCTTTGAGCTCACCAAGAAAGCCGGCCAACCCCACTCCCGTGCGGCAGGAGACGGGAAGCCAGCCGTCCACCCGCTCTCGCCCCGCCGCCAGGTCCGCCTTGGAACGCACGCGCAAGAGAGGCGCTCCTGCGGAAGCCTCAGGCGCCGGCGACCCTTCCGGGGCATCCGCCGCCCACAACAGAACCACAACTGCCGCGGAGGCGGCCGCGCCCAATGCGCGGCGCCGCCCCTCGGCCTCGACGTCGTCTCCGGCCACGCGCAGGCCAGCGGTGTCCTGAATGAGAACCCGCACTCCGTCGAGGTCGAGCTCTGCCTCCAGTAGGTCCCGCGTGGTTCCGGGGTGCGGAGAAACGATGGCCCTCTCCGACCCGCAAAGGTGGTTGAAGAGGGTAGATTTCCCGGCGTTCGGGGGGCCCAGGATAGCCACTCGGGCACCGTCTCGGATGCGCTCTCCCGCCCCGGCGGTCGCGAGCAAGCCATCGAGCCTGGAGAGGCACCGGTCGCGCTGCATCACGACCTCTTCCTCGGTCACCTCCGCCCCCTGGGCCTCAAAATCGAGGCTTGCTTCCAAAACCGCCAACAGCCCGACCAGGTCCGAACGCAGCTCGATAAAATGTTTCGAGAGTTTTCCCGACAGCTGCTCGCGCGCGAGACGAAGCTGCCACGCCGTATCGGCCGCTATCAAATCGCCGACGGCCTCGGCCTGAATCAGATCGAGCTTGCCGTTGGCGACCGCCCGGCGGGTAAACTCGCCCGGCTCGGCGGGTCGCCCCCCGGCGGACACGAACGCCGCAATCACCGCCTCCACGAGATGGGGCGCCCCGTGGACCGTGACCTCGAGCATGTCTTCTCCGGTGTAGGACCTCGGAGCCGGAAAGGGAATCGCGACGGCCTGCTCCAGTGGCGCTCCGGCCGGGTCGTGAACGGTGGTCAGGCAGGCGCGCCAGGCGCTGTTGAAATCAAGCCCGGGACAGACCCTGAGAGCGAGAGCCGGCGTCCTCGGACCACTCACGCGGATCACCGCGAGGGCGCCCCGCCCTCCCGGCGTCGCCCGCGCGACGATCGTATCAGCGCCGCCGGAGAGGTCGGACGACCACCCGCTTGAGGAAGCCATCACCTTCCGACTCGGTCTCGACCTCGGGGTCGTCCGCCAGGGCCATGTGGATCTCCCGGCGTGCTGCCGGGGTTAACGGCCCGAGGGTGATCGGGGCGCCGCGCCGCAGCGCTTCATCCGCTGCCGCTTCCGCTCGCTCCTGGAGCTGATGGGCTCGTCGTTCCTTGAAACCATCTGCATCCAGGTGCACCGGCAGCCGCTCCGTCATGCGCCGATTGAGGACGCGGTTCGAGAGATATTGGAGGGCGTCGAGACCGCGTCCCCCGGAGGCGGTGAAGAACCGCAGATCACTTCCTTCCAGCTCTCCCTCCAGGGCCTCCGCGCCGACCGCCAGGCGGGCTGTAATATCGAGCTCCCCGGCGCGAAAGGTCTCCGAAAGAAAGAGCCCGAGAACCGCCACCGGGTCCACCTCCGCCCCGATGACAACCCCTTCTCCGCCTGCGTCTTCGACAACCTCGTAGTGAAGTTCCTCCATCCGTGAATGGAGATCGGTACACGCCGTGCTCAATGCTTCGTCGAGGTTCGCTCCGCGATAGCTTCTGCCGACGCTCATTTGCCCGCGTCCTTCCTCTTTATTTTCAGGATCTTACCCACCGAACGCTCGCCCACCAGATGGAGTGTGACCTCTTGCTGGATGATGGTGATCACGTTGTTCGCCAACCAATACAAGACCAGCCCGGAAGGGAACTGCAAGAACATGATTCCGAATATCAGCGGCATCATCCGCATGAGCTTCTGTTGCTGCGGATCGCCAGCTTGGGGCGCCAGTCTCTGTTGCAGCCACATCGTCGCCGTCATCAGAATCGGCGTGACATAGTAGGGATCTTTTGCCGAGAGATCCGTGATCCAAAGCATGAACGGGGCGTGGCGAAGCTCGATGGCGCGCAAAAAAAGCTGGTACAGGGCCCATAGAAGCGGCAGCTGCACCAACATGGGAAGACAGCCCGCCATCGGGTTGACCCCCTCCTCTTTGTAAAGCGCCATCGTCTCCTGGTTCATTTTTGCCCGCGCCTGAGGGTCGGTCTTCTTCTTCTTGTACCGGGCCTGGATCTCCTTGACCTTCGGCTGCACTTTCTGCATCTTCCGCATCGACACCGTTGAGGTGTGCATCAGGGGGAAAAGCAGAATTCTGATTCCGAGGGTGAGAAGAATAATGGCCAGGCCCCAGTTCCCAACCACGCCATAGATCCAGCGCAGGGCCTTGAGAAAGACCACCGAAATCGGGCTGAAGATCCCAAAATTGAGAGATTTTTCGACGCCTTGATCAATGGTTTGAAGGAGGTCGTACTCTTTGGGCGCCCCGAGGAGCTCACCGCGCAGCCGTCCGTGGACAGGGAGGACAGAAATCCTCAGGGCCCGATTCGTTTTCGCATCCGGCTTCGCCCCGCTCTCCATGAACTCGAGAGGATCGACCTTCACCGCAGACACGGCGTCGGCCGGCCGCAGCACGTTGAGAAAATAGGCGTCCTCGAAACCGACAAAGGCGAGCGATCCGGGCTCAAAGCCTCGGGGTTCCTCGACCTTCTTACGTTTGAGGCGGGTGATCTCGCCGTCAGCGAGCATGATCCCCTCGCCCCAAAGAGCCAGACGGCTGTCGCGCTCGACCGCATCGAGATCGCGCATCCCGGTGCCGACGCTGATTGCCGCCCCGCTCCGGTTGCCGGTGGTTTCGATGTCGACGTCCAATCCGTAGCCGGCGCCCATCAAGACCACGCGCTTGTACACCGCGTTGCCGCTGCCGTCCGCCCACCGGAAGAACACGCCATTGTCGAGGTCCTCGACCTGATAGAGGGCATCATCGGGACCGTCGGCCAGGATCAGCTGCAAGGGAAGCGCGCGCCCCGGATGGGTCACCGTCTGGATGAGATCCAGGGTCTGCCCCCGGTCGGCTTCGTAGTCGAGCAGGCGATACGAGACGATGGCCGCTCCGCGATTCGAGAGCACTACCTCAATCCGCTCGTTGGCGAGGCGGCGCTCGATCTCTACCTCCGCAATCTGCACTTCGGCGGCATCGACGGACATCTCTTCTCTCTCCGGCTCGGCCGCTGGTTGCTCGTACACGGCGCCGGGTTCGACAGGCTTCTCGTCTGTAACCGTGGTTCCGTATTCGACCGGCGCTTCCGCCGGTGCCGCCGGACCGGGCTGGCGTTGGGGCGGCGGGAAGAGCACCGTCCACAACAGCAGAATCGCCGCCGAAAGGACGAATGCCAGGAGTAGCCTTTTCTCCATAATCTCCAGTTCTTCCTCGCGCCGGCTCAGCGGGTACGGCGCTGCTGTTCTTCCGGGAGAGCCGGTCCGTCTTTCGCCCGTGTCTCTCCTTGCCGAAGGCAGCGGACGAACTCGCGCTCCAGCTCTGGCCACGGCGCGTCAGCACAACTGCTGTGCGCATTGGCAACCACGTCGAGGGAGACCCTCCCACTATGGGAGCGGTGCAATCGGTAAAGCTCTCGGAGGCGTCGCTTACAGCGAGCGCGGACCACCGCGTTCCCCACCCGTCGCGACGCTGTCACGCCGAAGCGGCTCACCGCGCCCTCCGTTCGCGCCACGAAAAGCACCAGGTGCCTTCCTCGAATCCGAACGCCATTGTTGTACACTCGTTGGTAATCGGCTCTTCCCTTGAGCCGCAGCTTCCCCGGAAAGCACTGCCGCCTAAACGGCAATCCTCTTACGACCCTTGCGCCGCCGAGCTTTGAGCACCGAGCGCCCGCTCTTGGTCCGCATCCGCACGCGAAACCCGTGGGTCTTCTTGCGCCGGCGATTGTTGGGTTGAAAGGTTCTCTTCATGGTTCACTCACTCCCAAAGATCTGGCGCGTCACGATATCGTAGCGCCTCGCGACTGTCAACCCGGCCCGGTCCCGTTTGTGCTAGCCTACGATGATGGACCGCTGGCAGCATCTACAACCGCACCTTCGACAGATGATGGGGGACGACGAATACACGACGTGGATTTCTCCCCTCGCGGTTATCAATAGCGACAACGACACCCTCACCCTGACGTCTAAAAACGCCATCGTCACGGATTGGGTTCGTGATCATCTCCTACGAGACATCGAATCAGTCGGACGAAGCCACTTCGGTCCCCATTTCCGGGTGCTCTTGGGCCAGGACCGGCCCCCCCAAGACGGCGCCAAAATCCCGGGAGATCAACCGGATCCGGCGGCAGCCTCTCTCCCCTTCAACCCGGGATTCACTTTTGACCGGTTTGTCGTCGGCACCTCCAACCAATTTGCGGCGGCGGCGGCGGAGGCGGTCGCCGACCGGCCCGGTACGACCTACAATCCTCTTTATTTCTACGGCGGCTCCGGCCTCGGAAAGACCCACCTCCTGCACGCTATCGCCAACCGGCTCGGTGATTCAAGACCAAGGCAGAAGGTGGTCTACATGACCACCGAACAGTTCGTCAATGAGCTCATCAACTGCATCCGGCGCAAGAAAATGGAAGTCTTTCGGCAGACTTTTCGTGGGGTTGACGTCCTGCTTCTCGACGACATTCAGTTTATCGCCGGCAAAGAACGAACGCAGGAGGAGTTCTTTCACACCTTCAACACGCTGCAATCGACGGGCCGCCAGGTTGTCTTCACATCCGATGCGCGCCCGGCCGACATCCCGGGTCTCGAAGACCGCCTGCGAACCCGTTTTCTTCAGGGCCTCATCGCCGACATCCAGCCCCCGGACCTGGAGACGCGGTGCGCAATCCTCCGCGAAAAGGCCCGCGCCGTGGGTTGGGAGTTGCCCGAAGATGTCGTTCTCTTCATCTCGCGACGAGTTCAGAACAATGTCCGCGAGCTCGAAGGATGTCTCAATCGAACGGTCGCCTATGCGCAACTCAAGAACAGTAAGATCACGGTCGACGTCGTTCGCATGGCGCTCTTCGAACTCCTCCCCGACGAACGAGCAACCTCGCCCTCGGACGTCATCCGCTTCGTCGCTCAACACTACGGAATCCGGGTGGCCGATCTCAAGGGTCGTTCAAATCGGCGTTCCATAGCCCTTCCCCGACAGGTGGCCATGTACCTTATCCGCGACATACTCGAGTTAAGCTTTCCGGAAATCGGCAAGGTTTTTTCAAAGCACCATTCGACAGTGATGTATGCGGTTGACAGCGTCCAAAAAATGCGCCGATCGAACCCCGATTTTGACGCGACGCTCACTTCATTTCGAGAGCACTTTGTCTAATCTCCACAGACCCCTGTGGATCCCAGTGGCGCCTCCTGTGTTTTCCTGTGGAAACTCTTATTTTTCCGCAGCAGCTCACAGGTCTTCTCTTCGCGGTCCACAGGGCGATACCGAGCGAAACTCGTTGGACCAAAAGAGCTTACTGAAAAAGTCCGCACTTTCCACTGCCTCGACGACGATGACGATTCATGCTATATAATAGGACAACAAGTACTTAGTCCATCATAGAAAGGGCGTTTGATGGAACTTAAACTTCAGCGAAACCTGGTCCTTCAAGAGCTTTCAATCCTCCAGGGTGTTGTTGAACACCGGACGACCATTCCGATTCTCTCCAGTATTCTCACCGAAGCCGAAGATGGTCGTTTGCGAATGGTCGCGACTGATCTCGATATGACCATAATGACTGAATGCCCGGCTGCCGTACATGGTGGAGGGCGTGTGACTCTCGAGAGCAAGATCTTCCAGAACCTGGTTCGCAATTTACCGGAAGAGGAGTTTTCCCTTCGTTTGGATGATGACTCCGTCGAGATTACGTGTGGGCGGTTTCACTCAAGGATGTCGGTCTCCGATCCCTCGGAGTACCCGACTATTCCCGCTGTGCCGGAGGCCGGCGACTATGCTCTCCCCTTGGGCCTCTTTCAGTTGATGCTCGACCGGGTGGCGTTTGCCATCACCAAGGACGACCCGAAATTTCAACTCAACGGCGCTTTGGTCAAGCTGTTGCCGGGTGAAATTGAGATCGCGGCGACAGATGGGCATCGCTTGGCGATGGTTCGGGCCAAGGCGCCGGAGGGAACGCCGCCGTTCGAACAGCAGCTTTTTCCACGCAAGCTCCTGGCCGAGTTCGCTCGATTCGGGGACGAGGAGGTTCGACTTGCCGCAGGTGAGAACCATTTAGGGTTCTTCATGGGTGAGAGGACTCTGGTTTCTCGAATCGTAGAGCTTCGGTTTCCCCAATATGAGCGGGTTGTGGTGCGTGACAATCCATTCCGCGCGAGGGTCGATCGCAAAGAGCTGTTAGCTTCTCTCCGCCGGGTCAGTTTGATGGCCCATGAAAAGGCGCGAGGGGTTCGGTTTCGTCTCGATGGGGCCGGTGAGCTGACGCTGATATCCATCGGGTATGAGCGAGGGAGCGCCGAGGAGACCCTGTCGGTCGCTTACCAGGGCGAAAACCTCGAAATTACTCTCAACGCGGCCTATCTGATTGACGTGCTGCAGGTACTTGAGTGTTCCACTGTCGAGCTTCAGCTTCGCGACAGCAATACCCAGTGTGTGGTGGTACCGGTCGATGATGACTCCCGTCTCGAGGAGTACATCTATGTCCTGATGCCGATGCGCTTGTGACCGCTGCCGCCGATGAACCACCACCGCGAAAAAATCGGCGGGTTATCCGCCGTCCCATAAGGGAACGGTTTCGATGGAATTAGTCGAGCTCGAAACCGGCGGGTTTCGAAATCTCACCAGTGCGGCGCACACCTTTCACGCCGGCATCAACATTGTGCGCGGAGCCAACGGGGCGGGGAAGACGAGTCTTCTCGAAGCGGTCGTGGTTCTCGGAAATCTCCGTTCCTTCAGGACCTCCCTCCTCCGAACGGCGGTTCTCCATGGAGACAGGCGGTTTCATCTCTCGGGAAAAATTCAGACCCCTCACGGTTTACGGCGCCTCGAACAGGTGGTGGAGGTTGGCCCGCCCCTCCGTCGAACCCTGCTTGTCGATGGAATTCAATGTCGGGTTGGAGAGTATCTCCAGGCTTTTCCGGTTTTCGCGATCACCGGTTCGGACAGGGAACTGGTTGGGGGAGGCCCAGAGGAAAGACGATCGATTATCGATCGTTTTATGTTCCTTCTTCGACCGACTTTTCTCAAGGACCTTCGCACCTACCGGCGAGCTCTCCGACAACGCAACGCTGCCCTCACTGTCGGAGCGCGAGACGCCGAGATGGCCGCCTGGGAGGAGCCCCTTGCCGTCGCCGCGGCCCGGGTTGTTGTCGGCCGAATTCACGGCGTTGGGGTCCTTCAAAAACAGTTTTCGAACGCCCATGAAAAAATTAGTGGTTGTTGTACATCGGACACCGTCTTGGATTATCGGGGAGAGCCGTGGCTCGCAGTCGGAATGGTCGCTGCAGAGGTGGAAGAAAAGTACCGGCAGAGGTATAATGAGACGCGGGCGCGGGACCGCCTGGTGGGGTTTACCGTTGAGGGTCCACACCGCCATGATTTGTGTTTACGGGCCGCAGGTCGCGCTGTTCGCCATACTCTGAGTTCGGGGCAAACCAAGATGGTAGCTGCGGCCCTGCGTCTGGCAATGCTTGTCCAGGTCGAAAAGGAGCGAGGTGAGCGGATACCTGTGATTGTTGATGACGTGGACTCCGAGCTGGACGACCAGGCAGTTTCGCGGTTGATCGGTATTCTCGGAAACGGCCGACAGCTATTTATTTCCACCACGAACAAAGGGGTTCCGGTCCCCTCCGGGTCGTCTATTTGCCATATATGGCTCGAGGATGGAGCCTGCGTTCGCCAGGAGGCTGAAAACGCATGAGCGATTCCTATACAGCTGAGAGCATCAAGGTTCTCAAAGGACTCGAGGCGGTTCGAAAACGCCCCGGCATGTACATTGGAGATGTCGACGACATTTCGGGACTCCACCACATGGTGTGGGAGGTGGTCGACAACGCCATCGACGAAGCACAGGCCGGCTTCTGCTCTCGGATCACGGTTACCGTTCACGCGGACCAAACGATAACAGTTACTGATGATGGACGCGGAATACCGGCCGACACGCACAAAGAATCAGGACGCTCCGCTGCCGAAGTGATCATGACCGAACTCCACGCTGGAGGAAAATTCGACAGCAACTCATACAAGGTCTCTGGAGGTCTTCACGGGGTCGGTGTCAGCGTCGTGAATTTCCTCTCTGAATGGCTTCGCCTCGAGATCCACCGTGAGGGGAAGGTGTGGGAACAAACCTATCGCCGCGGGGTGCCCGAGGAACCCCTCAAGGCGATTGGAACCACGCGCCGAACCGGAACGATCGTCAGCTTCAGGCCGGATCCGGAGGTCTTTTCTGTCCTTAATTTTCACCCGGACCTTCTTGTGAGACACCTTCGAGAGCTCGCGTTTCTCAGTTCGGGCACCGAGATCGTCTTTTTCGACGAGACCAGTGAACGGGAGGAGCGCTTTCTTTTTGAGGGTGGACTCGCGGAATTCACGCGTTATCTCAACCGCGCCAAAGCGCCGCTCCACACAGATCCAATCTACCTTACCGACACCAGCGAGGACGGTGAGCAGATTGAGGTCGCACTCCAGTGGCACGATGCCTACAATGAAAATGTCCTGGCCTTTACCAATACGGTCTTTAATCGTGACGGCGGAACACATCTTTCGGGCTTTCGGGCCGCCCTCACCCGCACGATCAACGCCTACGCGCAGTCACAGGGCCTGCTCAAGGGGATGAAGGAAAACCTCTCCGGCGAAGATGTCCGCGAGGGGCTTACGGCGGTCGTCGCGGTCCGCATTCACGAACCGCGATTCTCGAGCCAGACCAAGGACAAGCTCGTTTCCTCCGACATCAAAGGTTGGGTCGAGTCCGTGATCAACGAGCTTTTGGCGATCTTCTTCGAGGAGCACCCGACCGAGGCCAAGAGGATTATCTCGAAATGCCTCGATGCGGCACGGGCCCGCGATGCAGCGCGAAAAGCCCGAGAGCTCACAAGAAGAAAAAGCGCGCTCGAGTCCTCGGCCCTCCCCGGCAAGCTGGCCGACTGCTCGGAGCGAGACCCCGAAAAATCCGAACTCTTTCTCGTCGAGGGCGACTCGGCGGGAGGATCGGCCAAGCAGGGCCGCGACCGCCGGTTCCAGGCGATCCTGCCGCTGCGGGGAAAAATCCTCAATGTGGAAAAGGCGCGTTTCGATCGCATGTTGGCTTCAGAAGAGATTCGCGCCTTGATCCAGTGCCTGGGCACCGGTATCGGCAAGGAGGAGTTTGACCCCCTCAAGGTTCGGTATCACCAGATCATTATCATGACCGATGCCGACGTCGACGGGTCCCACATTCGCACCCTGCTCCTAACCTTCTTCTACCGCCAGATGCGCGAATTGGTGGAGCGGGGACACCTCTTCATCGCCCAGCCGCCGCTTTATAAAGTCAGCAGGAAAAAGAAAGAGGTCTACTTGAGGGACGACGGAGAGCTCTCGAGTTTTCTTCTCGACCGGGTCGCGGATGAGTTTAGCCTGGTGATCGGTGTGTCGGGCGAGCAGCTTGCGGGCCGGGAGCTCCGTCGCGCCATTCTTGCCGCCCAGGACTGGAGCCGAAGCCTGGAACATCTCGAGCGTCGGGGCTGGCCACAAGATCTGGTGCTGGCGGCGCTCGACACCGAAGCCGCGTGGGCGGAAGACAAGACCGGCACCAAGCTTGCCGAGGCCTTGGCCGGGGAGCTTCGAGGGCTCGGCTATGGAGATGCCAGAGTCGAGCTCGACGAAGAGCACGGGGTTCCGGAAGTGGTGTGTCAAGTCGGGCTCAACGGACGGGTGCGGGAGGTGCGGCTCGGACAGCTGCTCAGCGCCAGCGGACATTTTCGGCGCGCACGCCACCAACTGGGCCAGGTCGAGGCTATTCGGCGGGGCCCGTTCCACCTCGACCGCAACGGCGAACGAGAAACCCTGGCCAGTCTCAGTGAGCTCGTGGAGAGGGTCTACGAGGTCGCCAAGAAGGGCCTCAATATTCAGCGATACAAGGGGCTCGGCGAGATGAACCCGAAACAGCTCTGGGAAACCACCATGAACCCGCAGGCGAGGCGCCTCCTGCAAGTGACGGTGGAGGATGCTGTGCAGGCCGACGAACTCTTCACAATTCTCATGGGGGATGCGGTCGAACCCCGACGGCAGTTTATCGAGAACAACGCCCTCGAGGCGCGGAACCTGGATATCTAGATGGACGAGCAGACGTCGCTTCCACACGACGACCGGATACCGATCACGATCGAGGAGGAGCTCAAGAACTCTTATCTCGACTACGCGATGTCGGTGATCATCGGCCGTGCGCTGCCTGATGTGCGAGACGGACTCAAGCCGGTGCATCGCCGGATTCTCTACGGCATGTGGGAAAGCGGCAACACCGCCTCGCGGGCCTACAAGAAATCGGCGCGGATCGTCGGTGACGTGATGGGCAAGTACCACCCGCATGGCGATCAGGCAATCTACGACACAGCGGTCCGCCTGGCGCAGGAGTTTTCCATGCGCTACACCCTGATCGACGGCCAGGGAAACTTCGGTTCGGTTGACGGCGACTCGGCCGCGGCGATGCGGTACACGGAAGTCCGCCTCACCCGGCTCTCCGAAGAGCTTCTCGGTGACGATATCGACAAGGAAACCGTCGACTGGTCTCCCAACTATGACGGGTCGATGACCGAGCCCAGGGTGCTACCGGCACGATTTCCGAATCTCCTGGTCAACGGATCTTCGGGCATTGCGGTCGGCATGGCCACCAATATTCCTCCCCACAATCTCCGTGAGGTGGTCGATGCCTGCACGGCGTTGATCGTCGATCCAGGGCTCGAAGTCGAGGACCTGATGCGGTTCATTCCGGGGCCTGATTTTCCGACCGCGGGATTCATCTTGGGTCGCAACGGAATCTACGACGCCTACACCAAGGGCCGGGGCATTGTTCGCATGCAGGCGCGGACCCGCATCGAGGAGGCGGAAAAGGGCCAGCGGGCGAGGATCATCGTCTCGGAGCTGCCTTACCAGGTCAACAAGGCGCGACTGGTCGAGCAGATCGCGGCCCTGGTTCAGAACAAGCGTCTCGAGGGCGTCGCCGATCTTCGCGACGAGTCGGATCGCGAGGGGATCCGGGTCGTCATCGAGCTCAAAAGAGACGCCGTTCCCGAGGTTGTCCTGAACAACCTTTACAAGCTCACTCAGATGCGGACCACCTTTGGGGTCATTCTCCTCGGCGTGCACAACAACCAGCCCAAGGTCTTCACTCTCAAGGGGCTCCTCCAACACTTCCTCGACCATCGGCGCGAGGTGGTTGTGCGGCGCACCCGGTTTGACCTCAAGCGTGCGCGGGAGCGGGCACACCTCCTCGAAGGGCTTGTGATTGCCCTTGACAATCTTGACGCCGTCATCGCGCTGATCCGCGCCGCCGCGGATCCCGTCAGCGCCCGCCAGGGATTGATGGAGACGTTCGGACTCTCCCTGCCACAGGCCCAGGGGATTCTCGAGATGCGCCTGCAGCGCCTCACCGGCCTCGAGCGAGACAAGATCGTCGAGGAGCACAAGGAGGTTCTGGGCACGATCGCCCACCTGGAAAAGGTGCTGGACTCGGATGAAATGGTTTCCGAGATTCTGATCGAAGAGTTGGCAGAAATCCGGCGCCGCTTTGGCGACGATCGCCGATCCGAACTCATCGCCGACGCCAATGAAATTTCGATTGATGACCTCATCGCCGAGGAAGAGATGGTCATTACTGTCTCCAGCGGCGGCTACATCAAGCGCTCGCCCGCCTCGAGCTACCGAGCTCAGCACCGCGGAGGCCGAGGCCGTCGCGGGATGGCAACCAAGACCGAGGATGTCGTTTCCGAGCTTTTTGTCGCATCCACCCACGCCACCATGCTCTTCTTCACGACCGCCGGACGGGTGTTTGCACGCAAAGTTCACGAGCTGCCGGAGGTGGGTCTGGCGGCCCGGGGAAGAGCGCTCGTCAACCTCCTGCCGGTGGATGCCGATGAGCGGGTCGCGGCACTCCTGCCGGTTCGCGATTTTTCCGAGCAGGAGGACGCCCACCTGTTCTTCGCCACGCGCCTTGGCCGGGTCAAAAGGACGCCGCTCAAGGCCTATGAGAACATCCGTTCCAACGGATTACGGGCTGTTGTCATCAACGAGGGAGACAATCTCCTTTCAGTGCACTTGACGGGGGGCGACAGCCTCATCTTCATCGGAACCCACCTCGGCATGGGCATTCGGTTCAACGAGACCGATGCCCGGCCGATGGGGCGGGTGAGCGCCGGCGTTCGGGGCATTAATCTCAAGAAGGGCGACTTCGTCGAGGCCGTGGCAATCGTCGACCCCGCCGAGGAAAGCGACATCCTGGTGGTCACCGATCGCGGCTACGGAAAGCGCACACCGGTTGGCGAGTTCCGCCTCCAGCGGCGAGGGGGTTACGGAGTGGCCCTGATCCGGCTGAGTGAAAAGAATGGCGTCGTGGCCGGAATCCGTCACGTGCACGAGGACGACGAGGTCCTTCTCGTGACCGAGGGTGGAATGCTGATTCGCATGACCGTCGATGAGATCCGCCGCATCGGGCGTGCGACCCAGGGCGTTCGACTGATCCGTCTCAAAGAGGGAGACCGCGTGGTTTCGATTGCGCGCGCTGAACGCGACGACGCAAACGGGGAGGAGGCCGAGCCGACCGCTTCCCCGGAGGAGGATGCCTGAAAGGGGGCAGGGGAGCACACTAGGTGGCCCTTCACGAAGACTCGACGCCGAGGGCGATTCCCGCAATAGCGCTCATTCATCAAGAGGGAGTCCTCGCGCTCCTCGCATTGCTTGGCCTGTTCCTCCGCGGCGGAAACCCCCTGGAGGGGCTCATGCCGCGGACCGACATCGCCGGTTCGCTGGTGCTCGGCGCCGGTGTGGGGTTGGCGGCATCGTTAGTGATCTGGCTTTTTCGTGATGTGCCGTCGTTGCGCGATCTTGCGAAGTGGCAGAGCCGGCTGGTACGCGATTGGACAACGGCCGACGCGGTGGCGGTGGCGACGTTCTCGGGCCTGGCCGAGGAAGCCCTGCTTCGCGCGCTCCTTCAACCGATCCTCGGTCTGGTTCCGGCGGCGCTCATCTTTGCAGTGCTCCACATGGTTCCCGACCGCCGCCTCTGGTTGTGGCCGGTTTTGGCCCTCGGCTTCGGTCTCGTTCTCGGGCTTCTCTTCGAGGTTGCAGGATTCCCCGCTGCGGCGGTCGCCCACATGGTCATCAACGGACTTTCGCTGTTGCGGCTGCGTTCTCTGAAGGAGGGCTGAAAAGACCCCCCGCCGGTGTGTACAATGAACGCGGATCGAGGGAGGGAAAGATGGAGAATCAAGAGTCCAGGTTCCGAGTCAAGGTGGGCTTGGCAGAGATGCTCAAGGGTGGGGTGATCATGGATGTCACGTCCGCCGAGCAAGCGAAGATTGCCGAGGCCGCGGGCGCGGCGGCGGTCATGGCTCTCGAGCGGGTTCCGGCGGATATACGGATCCAGGGCGGAGTGGCCCGGATGGCAGCGATCGAAAAGATCCGTGAGATCCAGGAAACGGTCTCGATTCCGGTGATGGCAAAGGTTCGTATCGGCCACATCGCCGAAGCGAAAATCCTCCAGGCGCTCGAGGTTGATTTCATAGACGAAAGCGAGGTCCTGACACCGGCGGATGACGAAAACCACATCTTCAAAAAGCCGTTTCGGGTGCCGTTCGTTTGTGGATGCCGCAATCTCGGTGAGGCGTTGCGGCGGGTCGGAGAGGGAGCGGCGATGATCCGCACCAAGGGAGAGGCCGGATCGGGCGACATCGTTGAAGGGGTCCGTCACCTGCGAGCGGTTCAGCGGGGGATTCGAACCCTGACGATCCTCGAGCCCGACGAGCTCATGGCGGAGGCCAAGGGCCTTCAGGCCCCGTTCGAGCTCGTCCAATGGGTTGCCGAAAACGGCAAATTGCCAGTCCCGAACTTTGCCGCAGGCGGCGTGGCAACGCCCGCGGATGCTGCGCTGTGCATGATGCTCGGAGCGGAATCGGTCTTTGTCGGCTCGGGGGTCTTCAAGGCGGATGACCCCGAAATTCGGGGGCACGCCATTGTCCAGGCGGTAACGCACTGGCAGGATCCAGCCAGGCTTCTCGAAATCTCCAAAGGCCTCGGTGAGGCGATGCCCGGTCTCGAAGCGGGCAAGCTGACCCCGGAGGAAATGCTTTCGCGTAGAGGATGGTGAATGACCGTCGTATTCGGGGTGTTGGCGCTCCAGGGAGACTGGGAGGCGCATGGAGCGATTCTCACCGAGCTCGGTTGCAGGGTGCGGGGTGTCCGAACCCGGAGGGATCTTGACGAAGTTGTCGCCCTGGTTTTGCCGGGGGGGGAATCCTCGGCAATGCTGCGGCTGATGGAGCGGGAGCAGCTCGTCGATGCGATGCGGGGGAGGATACGGGCCGGCATGCCGGTACTCGCTACTTGTGCCGGAGTGATACTACTTGCCGAGAAGGTACACCCAGCCCAACCGAGCCTTGGGCTCCTCTCGACGGATGTCGAGCGGAACGCCTATGGGCGGCAGGTGCACTCAACGGTGGCCGAGGTGGAGCTTGAACCAGAGTTCGGCCGGCCGTCGCGGATGGAGGGGGTATTCATTCGAGCGCCGCGGATCACCCGAGTCGGCGGCGACGTCGAGGTGCTCGGACGATGGCAGGAAGATCCAGTGCTCGTTCGCCAGGGAAGGCTGGTGGCAGCAACCTTTCATCCGGAGCTCACCTCCGACCGGCGCGTTCATGAGCTCCTGCGACACATGGGGGAGAAATCTCATGTCTGACAATCTGATTCGGCACGAGGAAGATCGCGGCATTCACCACTTGGTGATGTGCCATGGACCCAACGCCCTCGACCGGCCGTTGATGGCGGCGCTGCGCACCGCCCTCCAGGAGCTGGTCGCTGACGGGGCGCCGGCCGTGCTCCTGCGGTCGAACCACCCGACCCTGTTCTGTCCGGGGTGGGACCTCAAGGTGCTGGCGAGGACGGAACGCGATGAGCTGGGTGATTTTCTGAGCTCATTCAACCGCCTGATCCTCGATCTGTTCTCCTATCCGGGACCGACCGCCGCCGCCGTCGGCGGACACGCGGTAGCCGGCGGGTGTTCCATGGTGCTGGCTTGCGACCTGAGGGTGATGATCGAAGGGCGTCCGCGGATCGGGATCTCGGAGCTCAACCTTGGAGTTCCGGTGCCTGGAGACTGCGTTCGTATGATGCGCGCACGGTTGAACGCACCGGCTCTTGATGATCTCGTGTTCCGCGGCGACGGTTGTACCGCGGAGCGGGCACGATCGCTCGGCATCGTCCATCGGGCGGTCGACAGCGATGCGCTCGTGACCGAGGCCGGGCGGGAGCTGGCCAGACTAGCTTTCCGGCCGCGGCGGGCCCTAGTCGAGTCGAAGCGTTTTCTCTATGGGGATGTATGGGCGGCGATGGGGAAGAACCGAGCCGAGGAGGATGCCGCGTTCCTGGACTGCTGGTTTGAGCCCGAGACCCGCCGGCGAATCGCCGGGATGGCGCAGCATCTCGGCGTTCGGACCACCTAACCCGGATTGACCCGCACGGAGCACCGGATCGCGCCGCCAAGAAGAAAAACCGAGCAGCTCCTGTCCGGAGCTTGCAAAAAAGCGCCGTTTCCGGACGAGAACGGCCTAAAACCTGTAGACCCGGTCCTGAACCAATTCCTCAATTTTGATCGGGAGATCGGCGCCGGCCAGCTCTTCGCGAAGCTCCTCCAGGTATGGAGGCTTCAGGTGGTAGATGTAGACCGGGACCTCCCGGCGGAGTTTTGTGAGTTCCCGGCCCAGGGATTGTGGGGTGAGGTGAAGACTGACGTCCGCGACATTTTGAAGACGGTTCGGAAACGAACATTCGGTGATGAGCGCCTTCAAGTCGGCGGTTTCGTTGGCCACCTCCCAGATCCGTTCAGTTGGTCCGGTGTCGCAGGTGAAGATCACGCTCGAGCCCCCCTGGCGCAGGAGCAGGCCACAGGTCGGCACGATGTGGTTGACCGGCACAGCCGTGATTTTGAGCCTTCCTCCGGGAAGCCCGTCAATCGTGAACGGCTGTTCGGAATCGATCTCCTCGAAGCGCACCGACGGGTAGAGATTGTCTGGGATGCGGCTGAAATCGGGCCATGTATCGTTGTTGAACAGGTGTCGGCGGACGCCGGCGAGAACCCGCTTCATACAGTAAACCGATACCGGTCCATCGGCCGAGCCGAAGATGTTCTCGATCAGGAACGGAAGGGTGTTCGTGTGGTCCATGTGGGTGTGTGTGACCACCACATGGCGGATCTTTCGCTGCTCTTCGAGCGACAGCGCTCGGGTGATAGCTCCAGCGTCCACCGCGACACGGCCATCGATCAAAAAAGAGGTCATTCGACACTCGGGGCTATCGCCCCCAAAGCTCCCCAGAACACGAAATTCCATAGACCGAGTATACCCGAGGCGTACGAGTTAACATGAGAGCGATGGACCACGCCGAGGACCGATTGTTCAGACTCGGTCTCTTGCTCGCCGGAAGCGGCGCTCGGATACGCCGCCTGGTGGGCGAGAGCGGGGAAGCGGAGAATCTGCTGGCAGCCCTGGCCGCGACCGGAAATATCCGGTCGCTGGTGGACACTGCCGCTCAGCTGGCCATCACCGAAGGCCCGGAGGTTCTTCAGCGCGTCGAAGCCGCAGGCTGGCGGTGGATGACGCCGGGAGGACGGGGCTATCCGGTCCTTCTCCAGACGATGACGGACCCCCCCCTTGGGCTGTTCGTCCGAGGAGAACTCGTCGATGCGCCGGCAGTGGCTGTCGTGGGATCGCGCAAGGCCTCTCCCTACGGGCGGCAGGTGGCGCGGCTTCTCGGCGAAGAGCTGGGGCGCGCCGGGGTGGTGGTGGTTTCCGGAATGGCACGGGGCATCGACGAGGCCGCCCACCGGGGAGCGCTGGCAGCCGGAGGAACCAGCTGGGCGGTGTGGGGAACCGGGCCGGACCGGCTGTATCCTCCGGAGCACGGAGAGCTGGCCGAGGCGTTGGTCGAAAGGGGCGTTCTTATGACCGAGTATCCTCCGGGGACGCCGCCGCGGCGCCACCACTTTCCTGAGCGCAACCGGATCCTGGCCGGGGTGGCGCGGGCGGTGGTGGTGGTGGAAGCGGCGGTGCGCTCGGGGGCGCTGGTCACTGCCCGACTCGGATTGGAGGAAGGCCGGGAGGTGTTGGCGGTTCCGGGCAATATCTTTTCCGAGGTCTCGATCGGTCCGAATGCGCTGCTTCGGCTGGGCGCCCGCCCGCTGCTCACGCCGAGAGACGTTTTCGATGCCATCGGTGTCGTTCCGCCGCCGTCGACCAAGACTGTCGAGGAACCGGAACTGATGCGGCACCTCCCGGCGGGAGAGGCGCTGACGGTTGACGAGGTCGCCGCCCGCGCCGGAAAAACGGTGAGTCAGATTCATGGCGACCTCCTCGAGCTCGAGCTCCGTGGAGACCTTCTCCGCGGCGTTGACGGCCGCTACGCCCGCGCGCGATCCGAGCCAGCGGGCCCGTCGTGATGGGCCAAGGCCGGCCCGGATACTGGTGAGCAATGCGAGCCGATAGCGTGTTGGTCGTTGGGGGCGGACTCGCCGGCAGCGAGGCCGCGTGGCAACTGGCGGAGGCGGGTATCGAAGTCGTGTTGGCCGAGATGCGACCGGTACGACCGACGCCGGTGCATCGGAGCGATCTCCTTGCCGAACTGGTTTGCTCAAACTCACTGCGCGGGGACGCCTCGACCAACGCGGTGGGAGTTCTCAAGGCCGAGATGGAGGCCGCGGGGTCGCTGATCATCAGAGAGGCTCGTGCCGCAGCGGTACCGGCAGGGGGCGCACTTGCGGTGGACCGGGGGATCTTCGCCTCCAGAGTCACCGCCGCCATCTCCGACCACCCGATGATTAATATCGAGCGTCGAGAGGTTGTCTCGCTCCCGGAGGGGCCGGCCATCATCGCCACCGGCCCGCTGACCGCGCCCGATCTCCACCGCGCGCTGGTCGCATTCCTCGGTGAGGACGCACTTTCGTTTTTCGATGCTGTCGCGCCGATCGTGGCGGCGGACTCTCTCGATACCAGCCGCCTCTTCCGCGCCTCACGGTATGGGAAGGGCGGCGGCGCGGACTACCTCAACAGCCCCCTCGACCGCGAGGCGTATGAGCGATTCGTCGATGCGGTCGTGGCGGCCGAGAGAGTGCCCTTCAAGGACTTTGAAGCGAAGGATATGCGTTACTTCGAGGGATGTCTGCCGATCGAGGAGATGGCCTCCCGCGGTCCCGACACCTTGCGTTTTGGACCGATGAAACCGGTTGGTCTCCTCGATCCCACCACCGGACGCCGCCCATGGGCGGTGGTGCAGTTACGGCAGGAGGACCTGGCGGCCGAAAACTGGAACATGGTGGGCTTCCAGACCAAGCTGACGAGGCCTGAACAGATGCGGGTCTTCCGCCTCCTTCCGGGGCTGGAAGCGGCGCGTTTCGTGCGTTTCGGCATGATCCACCGCAACACCTTCGTCAACGCCCCCCGCCATCTCGATGAGCTCCTCCGAATCCGCCGCCGGCCGGATCTGCGCCTCGCAGGCCAGATCACCGGGGTTGAGGGATATGTCGAGTCGGCAGCCACAGGGCTCATCGCGGCACTGACATTGGTCGCAGAACTTGCGGGAACCAAGCCCGTTCCCCCACCTTCAGAGACCGCGCTCGGCGGTCTGATGCGCCACCTCGCGCAGAGCAACGCCGCCACCTTCCAACCGTCGAACATCAACTGGGGACTGATCACACTTCCACCCGAGGCGCTTGGCATCCGCGACCGACATGAGCGACGTCAACGCCACGCCGCGCACGCTCTCGAGCTCAGCCGCGCCTGGGTCGGCGGCCTTGGCCGGCACCTCTCCTGAGCTCGAGCCCCGCGGCAGGGAGAACGAAAGAGCTGCGGGTGCGGGTGACCCCCGTCACCCTCACAGCGAAGCGCTGTGAACCTTTTGAGCCGGAGTGCGTCTGTAAAGGTATGAAGAGCAGCGGCATCGGACGCAACAGAAGCGACGGGCGGGCGCCCGGGGCACATCCGCAAGCTGCGCAGCACCCACCAGCCCGACCGCGAGCGAAAGTCGTGGTCATTGACTCCGGGAACTCGGCGGAGGTTGTGGTCTTAACAGAGGCGGAATCACTGGGGCCTGGCGGCCTTTTCAACCACCGAGGAACAACCTGGGTGATCACCATAAGGCCCCGCGACAGCCGCATTCTGGTGGCCGAACCTGCGGCACACACACCCTCAGTCTGACCTTCCCTTTGGGTGGCTGTTGCGGTGGACCGCCATCAGGTGCGCGAGGTCGACCCGGGTGTAAACCTGGGTGGTGGCCAGTGAGCTGTGGCCGAGGAGTTCCTGGATTGCCCGCAGGTCCATGCCGGCCTCCAACAGATGGGTGGCAAATGCATGCCGCAGGGCGTGCGGGTGGAGGTGGTTGAGGTCGGCTGTGCGGTGAACAGCCCCGTCCAAGAGCCGCCGAACCGAACGGTCGCTCAAACGGCCGCCGCGCTGGTTGACAATCAGTGGGTCGTCCTCGTCCCGCAGGTTTCTGCGCCAGCGAGCCCGATCGGGCAGATAGCTCGTCAACGCTTCCGCCGCCGGGCGCCCGAAGGGCACCAACCGCTCCTTGCGCCCCTTTCCACGAACCCGAAGCAAGCGTTGTTCGAGCTGGAGGTCGCCGAGATCGAGAGCAACCAACTCACCGACGCGGAGGCCTGCGCCGTAGAGCAACTCCAGTACCGCGCAGTCCCGGCGTCCGCCCGGATTGTCCGGAAATCCCTCCAACAACTCCTCGATCACATAACGCCCCGGGACCTCGGGCGTGCGCCTGGGGCCGCGGGGGTGGGGAACACCATCCGCAGGATTGGATTCGACAACACTCTCGGCGACCAGAAAGCGAAAGTAGGTCCGCAAGGAAGCAAGGGCACGGGCCACGGATCGGGGGGACAGCCGGCGTCCGTGAAGGTGGGCGAGGTAAGCGCGCATGGAGTGGGACCGCACCAGTTTCGGGTCTTCATGGTTGAGCTCGCTGAGAGCGAAATCGACAAAGGTCAGAACCTCTCGCCGATAGGCGCGAAGCGTCGCGGGCGACAGATTTCGCTCCCATTCGAGATGTTCCAAGAATTTCTCAACCAGCCACGCGCCGGCGGGCCCCTCCCCGTCTCGCACGGAGATCATGACGGCTTCTTCGGTGGGCCGGGCAGGGTTCCCGCAGCCCGCCGCACCCAAATCCGGGCGAGGTCGCGCAGCATCTGGCCGGAGTGGCGGACGGGCAGGACGCGGGAGGCCTCGACGTGGCGCCAGCGGACTCCGACCTCGCGCAGGGAAAAGCCCCAACGACGCGCAAGGAGCAGCAACTCGACATCGAAGGCGAACCCGTCCAGCCGTTGGGCTGAGGACAGAGCCCGCGCCAGATCTCCAGGGAACAGCTTGAACCCGCACTGGGTGTCGCGGATGTCGCCGAGCACCAAGGCGCGGACCATGACGTTGAAGATACGCCCCATCGCATCTCGGTACCAGGGTTGGGGGGTTTCCACCAGGCAACGGTCAACCGCCCTCGAGCCGATCACCACTGTGGAATCGGTGGCGGCAACGGCCAGTTTTTCGATCTCCTCAATCGGGGTCGACAGATCGGCGTCGGAGAGAAGGACCCAACGGGCTGAGGCCTGCCCAAAACCGGTCCGCACCGCGGCGCCCTTGCCGCGATTCCGGGGGTGGACCGCCACCTTCAGGTCAACCGAGGGAGGCAGCGCCACGGTGCGAGCGGCCGCCGCCGTACCATCGACGGACCCGTCGTCGACAACGATGATCTCCGCCGGAAGCCAGGCCGGGTTGGCCGCCAGGTAGGCGCCGACACGGTCCAGGTTCGGTGGGAGGCGTCGGGCCTCGTCGAGGGCAGGGATGACGATGCTGATTGCCCACATATATCACCAGCTCCCTGCTGCGGGCAGGGTCAATAGACCCCTCCGTCTCCGGAAACCACCAGAGGGGAAGCTGCCGCAACGCGCAGCGGGGAATATCTGGCCCCGAAGAAGCCCGCCAGGCCAAGAGACGCGATCTGGAACAACGCCGCCACCAACACCCACGGGACCCGGCTCCTGGACACCTGGTGTTTGAAGACCACGCCGGCCAAGAGCATTCCCGGGGTGCCTTGACGTACCACCACCAGCACCGCAGCCGCAAAACCCCACCACACAAGGGCCAAAGCGGCCGCCCACGGAAAGACGACCAGCGCCGGCCGCTCGCCGAGAGCGAGTAAGGCCAGCAGCGCTCCGGTGCACACGCCCAGAATGCCCACCAGATCCGCCCACGCAGCGGCCATCAGCGCGACCGGAGGAGGCTGAGAACCTCTTTCGTCGGCCGCGGGGACCGCGGGCTGCCGGTCGGGTTCAGGGACCCTGTCTCGCAGCGCATCCCAGTCTCCGGGCATGCCAGTTGGGTTAGGTTTCATCGTTGAGGAATGTTCCGAATGAAGACCTTGAGCTTGAGGTCGACCGGACGAGCCTTGTAGCTCTCGATAAAGGCAAGCACGCGTTGGACTTCCTCGTCTTCTGGTTGACGGAGAGCGAGCTCCGAGAGATAGGTGTCGGCGCCGGTGAGATTATAGGCGCGCAGCTCGGCCAGGGCCGCGTCAAAAAGGCTGCGGTCATAGATGTCGCTCAAGTCCTGTTGGTCGGTGTAGGTTTCCAAAAGGTCCCTGCCGATACTCACCGCGGCGGGATAATTTCGCGAAGACATGGCGGAATAAAGGCCAGCCGCCTGTGGCTCCATGCCGAGAATTAGATCTCTCAGGTCGTTGAGACCGCCGTCGCGTGGGTGGCGGTTCAACCCCGCCATCACCTGGACGAAAGCCTCCATCCACCGACCCTGAGCCAGGAGCTGTTCGGCCTTGGTAAAGGTCGCAGGAATCGGAGTCGGGGTCGGAGGCGCGGCCGCTTCGCGGTACTTTTCAAGCCGGCGGTCGATCCGCGCTTGCTGGTTGACGTCGTCGGCCGGGAACTCCTCGAGCAGGTGGATCGCCTCCTGGATTTTGTGTTGTTCAAAAAGGTTTTGAGCCTCGGCGAGAAGCTCGTTGGCGAGGGTGGCTTGGTCTCCGGTTTCGTCCGAAGAAAACATTTTTCCGCCCACCC
Organism: Thermoanaerobaculales bacterium; assembly: GCA_048061535.1. Classification (GTDB taxonomy): domain Bacteria; phylum Acidobacteriota; class Thermoanaerobaculia; order Thermoanaerobaculales; family Sulfomarinibacteraceae; genus Sulfomarinibacter. The sequence goes on from JBGMRN010000001.1 coordinate 94,445, forward strand.
AAAACCCGAGCAGGATGACCAGCAACCCGCCGGCGACAATTACAGCGACCAGCCACGAAGGCCAGGAACGTCTTGCCACGGCGGGCTCGGATGTGGGGTACGCCGCTGCGGAGTCCAGGAACTCTGATGGCGATACTGCCGGGGCCTTCGACTCCGAGGGTTCCGGGACCTCTTCTCGGAAGAGATCCTCCTCGAGGTCAGGCATGTCCGAAACCGGCGCCGCCGCCACCGCCACCGGTTCGGGCGCCGGAGATTGACCGCTGTCGAGGAGCTCTTTGAGGATCGTCGTCTCGACGTGGTTGGGGCTCAGGGAGAGGATCTCGTCGATCAGGCCTGCGGCTTTCCCAACATCACCGCCGAGATGAGCGTCCCGCGCGTCGACAAGCATGCGGTCGAGGCGACGGCCGATCTCGTCGTTGGCGTGCCGGGACTGTTCGATGCGGCGGGCCGCCTCTTCGTGGGAATGGTCGGCGAGGAAGATCTTCGACCACGCGTCGATCGCTGCGGCGTGGTTCCCTGCTGCCGCGGCCGCATCTCCCTGCGCCAGAAGGTCGCGGAGAGAGCTTTCGGTGTCGATCGCTTCAGTAACCGGGACGGGCGGGCCCTGATCAGCCGCGACCGGATCAGCCTGAAAAAGATCTGAGACATCCCCGCCGGAGGCATCGGTGGAGGCGGCATCCTCCGGCGCTCTTTCTTCCAGAGCGATAGTCGAGGCGGCCGCAACATCGGGCCTGTCTTCACCGAAAAGGGCGCCTCCGTCTGCGGAAGTGGTGAAGTCCAGGGGGCTTTCGTCGATAGCCTCAAACGAGACCGGCGGGCTCGCCGAACTCGCGCCATTCTCCACTGGCGCCTGCAACGAGCCGCCGCCGCGCTCGATGGCCGCGAGGGCCTCGCCGATACCGTTGTGGTGGGGGTCGAGGGCCTGCGCCATCATGACGAAGTTCGCCGCCTCCTGAGAATCCCCACGTTCTAGGGCTTCCCGAGACTGCGTCAGGAACTGACCCACCTGGGTTTCGACCTTGAGAGCCTCCTGGATCTGGCCCGATAGCTGGCGGGCCTCCTGGTGACCGGGGAGGTCGAGGAGTACCTGTTCCACCTTCTGATTGGCCGACTCGAAGGCGCGGTTGTTGAAGTCCTCGACGGCTTCGACCAGAAGGCTGTTGATGGTTGCGGTCGTCGGCGCCTGGAGCTGTGAAATGACCTCGGTCAGGTCGATCTCGGCCGCCCCCGAAGCCAGTTGCTGCTGAAGATTGAGCGCCGGCGCAAAGGTCGGGTCGAGACGGACCACGAACTCGAGGCCGATGAGCGCTTCTTCGCGTTGACTTTCTTGAAGCTTGGTCACCACCTGACGGAAGGCGGCCATGACCCGCTCCTGTGCCTGTACCGACAGCTCAGGGTTTCCAGGATACGCCATGATGTATCGATGGTATCAGGGGGCCGGTCAGAGGGTCAACGCGGGTCGCTCAAGGTCGCACGAGAGCGCCGTGAAGCACGATCCGCACCCGCGCCCCTCCCGGGCTGCGGCCTTCCATTTCGAGCGAGCCGCCGTGGTCGGTGACGATGCGATGAACGAGAGCGAGGCCCATGCCGGAGCCGCGCCCCTTGGTCGAGTAGAACGGCTCGAGAAGAGTGTCGGCATCCTCGGTCGGGAATCCGACGCCGGTATCCTCGACTTCGATCAGCACGTCGTTCCCCACAACCCGAGCCGACACGGTGATCGAACCACTGCCGGCGATCGCATCGACTGCATTGTCGAGAAGGTTGACCAGCGCCTGACGGAGAAGAACGGGATCCGCCAGGGCGTGGATCTCGCCGGCCGGCAGCACGGTATGGACCTCGAGGCCGTCGCGCAGACCGTCGTAAAGAGAGCCGAGCTCGCGGAGCATTCTTCCAATCGCGGTTGGGCGGGGATCGATTGTGGGCATGCGCGCATACTCACGAAACGCATCCACCAACTCCTTGAGACCGGAAACCTGGGCGATGATGGCCTCACAGCCCGAGGCGACGATACCGCGCAGCTCTCCGTCGAGAGATCCCGCTCGTTTCTGGATCCGCTCGGCGGCGAGCTGGATAGGGGTCAGGGGGTTCTTGATCTCATGGGCGATGCGTTGCGCCACCTCACTCCACGCCGCTTGACGTTGTGCCTGAACCAGCTCGGTGAGATCGTCGATGGCGACAACCCGCCCGCCACCAGGGAGAGGACGCGAGGTCACATCGACAAGAACCAGACCTTCCGCGGTCTCGAGATCGAGCTCGCAGCGGGTGTTGGCCGTCTGGTCGAGCAGCAGGCGCTTTCGCAGATCGTCGAGACCGTCCCGGGCCAGTTCATCCAGAGGCATCCAAACGCCCATCCACTCGGGATGACCGAGCATACGGGCCGCAGCAGGGTTGGATCGGAACCGTGTGCATTCCTCGTCGACTGAAAGAACGCCGGTCGGGATGGTGGCGAGAAGAGTCGCCAAATCCTGGTTGGAGGCCAGGATTTCGGCTTCGGTCGCGCGCACCCGCCGGACCATCCGATTGAACGAGTCGACCAGGACCGCAACCTCGTCCGACCCAGGATCGTCAACTTCCTCCAATGCATCCCCCTCGGCCACGCGCTGGGTCGCGGCAGCCACCGCCAACAACGGTTCGGTGAACCTTCGCGACAGGTAGAGCCCGACCCAGACGGTGCCGAAGAGGAGCAGCAGAGTGATTGCCAAGAGGACGAGGACGGTGGTGGCTGTGATCGTGCCTCGCCGGAGTTTCAATTCCTGGAACTCCGCGTGCGCTGCGATCGCATTCTCGAGGTGGCCGAGAAGCTCACG
>JBGMRN010000001.1:97351-110888 GCA_048061535.1 Thermoanaerobaculales bacterium
AAGATAAAGGTGCCGACGAGGAAGCGATTCTGTCTTCGGTAACGATTCCACGCCGCGCCTAACCGACTCATGGGTCGATCCCGGAAGCGCCGCAGAGGGGGATAATCATTCTTCGTCCTGCGTCGCCTCGAGCCGTGCCTCGACCCACCCTGTCCCATCGGTGGTCGGGAATATCAGCCAGGTGGTCCCGCTGGCGAACACAGCCCGAACACGCACCCGCAGAGTTGCCCCGGCCCTGGCCGGCAGCAGCGGCAGATTGATCGACGGCGGCGCCGTCAGCCAGCGGCGGGCATTCTCGAGTGAGCCGAACTCGCGACTCAGAATCGTCTCTTTCCTGACCCGAAGCTGGCAAAGATAGCGACCGGTGACCGCGTCGAAGGTGGCGGAGGTCTCGGCGACCCCCTTCAGAATTCTGTTGTCCCACCACAGGCGTCGTCGCGCATACACCCGAAAGGGAAACTGGATACGGGCTTCGGCGCTGGAGGTGAGCGCGGTCTCCACCGACTCCGGAAGAGGAGCCAGGAGCTCGAACCGGAGAGTGAGCGTCTCGACCGTTCGGTCGACCTCGAGCGCCAACGGCTGGGAGGCGAGGAGGGCCACGGCAAAAAGGACCGACAGGAAACCCGACATACTGCCGTAATTCTACCGCGAATGGTAAAGTGGAACCATCGGGGGGCAAAGGCCGGACCAGTCAAGGGTCTCGTCGGCGATCTCGCCGGATGTTGAGTGGTCCGGATTGGTGGAGGGTGTGCGGTGAGCATTGGCCTACCTGGATGGTCGCCTGAGATCGAAAAGGGATTCAAGGAGATCTTGTTCCGGTTCCTGGAGGAGATCCAGTGCACCAAGGCAGCTCTGTACCTCTTCGGCCCGGACGACAGTTTCGTACTCGCCACCCAATACGGGTTCGGGCGCCGGGACCTCTTGGCCGCCGAGCACCGCGCCCGCGACCCGCTGACCGTCAAGGCCCGCAGCCTTGGCGACAAGCCTCGCGCCTTCAACCGCTCACCGGAGCTCGGACCCCTCGCAGACTACTTCAAGCAGGGTAGAACGTCGCGAGTCCTGCTGGTCCCTCTGGTCGACGGCCAAGAAATGATCGGCTTTGTCGATGCCCGCGACAAGGGCCGGAAACGGGCCTTCGAGCCACGTGACTCGGCAGCGGCAAAGAACATCGCCGCCGCGCTGCTCGATCTGGCGAGGCAGAGCGGGTTTGCTGCCCCCGCGGACACCACCGAGGCGACCTTTTCCCCACCTGTCTGGTCGGCCCCTGTGATGCCCGGGCGGCGAAGCGACGCCGGAGTTCCGAGGGCGCCGATGCTCGACGACCCCAGCATCGAAGAGCTCCACGATGCCGCCCTCGACGTCGTCCTCGAGGATCAGGTGGTGGCTGTTGCGGTGACTCTGGCCACATCCGAGGGGGCAGCCACCCTGGTCTATCTGCGTCAGGGAGGCGCCGATGTCGATCGCCCCGCTCTGATTCTCCACCAGGAAATGGCGATGGCGGAGGTTGGGCTTGCGGCGCCCGCGAAGGGGGCGTGGCAGGTCGAGGTTCGACGAGCTCCGGCGACCGCGGATCCTTCCGCTGCGACAATGATCGCTTCAGCGGTTCTCCTCAAAGAGCCCGAGATCGGCGCCCTGATCGTGTCGGTGATCGGCGGCGGCGGGGCGGCGCGTTCGGCGCTGGAACGCGTGCGGGGGCGGGCGCGGCACGCGCACGACAAATCGGTTCTGCGATTCACCAGACGCAATCTCGCCCGCCGTCTCCTCCAGCCCGGCGAACAGACGTTTCCGGACCTGGTTGCCCATTCGGAGGCGGTCTCTCGGCTTGCCTGGGCGGTCGCCCTCGCCCTCGACTGGGGAGCGGCGCGGGCCGAGGAGGCCGCTGTTGCCGGCCTCCTCCACGATGTGGGCATGCGCGAGCTCGATTACGAACGGCTCTATCGCAACCCGTCCCCGACAACCGACGACCGGAGGATGTACCAGGAGCACCCGGCGACCGGGGAGAAGATCGTTGCCGGTACGGGACTCGATGATGTGGCCGCCGCCATTCGCCACCACCACGAACGATGGGATGGCAACGGGTACCCTGACCGCCTGGTGGGAGAGTCGATACCGATTCTCGCGCGGTTGGTCCACGTCGCCGAGGTGTACGATGTGCTCAGCTCGACCGGACGCTATCGGCCCACCCTCAGCCCGGACAAGGCTCTCGAGGTACTCAGCCGGGCCGCCGGTCACCAATTTGACCCGGCGACGGTCGAGGCCCTGAGCAAGGTCGTGCCTGAGATGAGCGGTTCTCGCGGATGAAGGGCACGGGCTCGACCACAACGACCGACACCCATCGAGCGATTGCCACCAACCGCAAGGCCCGCCATATCTACCATCTCATCGAGCGGGAGACTGCAGGCATCGAGCTCCTCGGCACCGAGGTCAAAGCGGTGCGCGCGGGAAGGGTCAACCTCAAGGAGGCGTATGTTGCGTTTCTTGCGGGCGAGGCCTTTCTGGTGGGCTGTCATATCGGCAGCTACGAGAGCGCAGGGTACGCGAGCCACGACCCGGTCCGCCGCCGGCGACTGCTGCTGCACAAACGGCAGATCGAGCGTCTCGCCGGCAAAGTGCGTGAGAAAGGTCTGACCGTCGTACCAACCTCGATCTTCCTTGATGGCAACTGGATCAAGGTCGAGATTGCGCTTGCCCGCGGTAAACAGCTCCATGACAAGAGAGAGACGCTTCGGCAACGAACCCTCGACCGAGAGGCCGAACAGGCGCTCAAGGGAAATAGCTGACCGTCGTCGGCCATGGTATAATTGCGCCATAAACCAGGGGTGTCAGAGAACGCGGCACGCCCCGCGCCAAGGAGCGCGACACGGCAAGGCGACGCAAATCGTCGCCTGCACCAGCCCCCCACCGGGACAAGCGGTTTGGTTTAGCCCGTACTTCTCACCAGATTTCGTCGCGAGGGGTACAGGGCGCCGTGCGTGTCTGCGCTCTCGCAAGGTTTGCGAGCGAAGTCGTACTTGCGGTTTGCGGTACGTCGAGCGAGCAAATCGAGAAAGCGCCGACACGCGCTGTGCATTGTGCCCCACAGTAGAAAAATGGTGAGAAATGCGGGTTAGACTCGGGCGCAGGCCTGGAGGCGAGTGCAACCTATGCAGGACGAGATCATCATCCGCGGCGCGCGGGAACACAACCTGGCGGACATCGACGTAACCATCCCACGCAACCGGCTGGTTGTGATCACCGGAGTTTCGGGCTCGGGCAAGTCCTCGCTGGCATTCGACACTCTATTTGCCGAGGGTCAACGTCGCTACGTGGAGTCCCTGTCGGCGTACGCGAGGCAATTCCTCGACCAGATGGAAAAGCCCGACGTCGATACGATCGAAGGGCTGTCACCGGCGATCTCGATCGAACAGAAGACCACCTCCCGCAACCCGCGCTCAACGGTGGGGACGGTCACTGAAATCCACGACTACCTTCGCCTCCTGTGGGCGTCGATCGGAGAACCGATGTGTCCGGACTGTGGGATCCCGATCCGTCCGCAGACCGTGGAGCAGATGGTGGACCGCCTCCTCGGCCTCGGTGAAGGGGCTCGCTTCTTGTTGCTGGCGCCGGTGGTGGAAGGGCGCAAGGGGGAGCATCGCAGGGTCTTCGAGCAAATGGTGCGCGAAGGTTTCGTTCGGGCCCGGGTGGACGGCGAGGTGGTGGAGGTCGCCGACCCGCCGGCGCTCGACAAGAAGCGCAAGCACACGGTGGAGGTGGTGGTCGATCGGTTGTCGGTGCGGAACGATGTGGCTTCCCGGCTGGCCGACTCTCTCGAAACCGCTCTCCGGGTCGGCGAGGGTCTCGCGGTGGCGGCGGTTTCCGGGGGCGAGGAATTGGTTCTCTCAGCTCGACACGCCTGTCCGCGATGTGATTTTTCCCTCTCCGAAATCTCGCCCCGGCTGTTTTCGTTCAATTCGCCTCAGGGCGCGTGCGCCGCCTGTTCCGGGCTCGGATTCCTGCGGGAGGTGGACCCGGAGAAGCTGGTTGTGGATCCGGAACGATCCCTGGCCGCGGGATGCCTGGCGATGGTCGGCAAGAGCCCGGGTTCGTGGTTTCAACACCAGGTCGAGCAACTGGCCGAGGCGGCGGGTTTTGACCTCCACACCCCGTGGCGACGGCTTCCGGAAAAGGTGAGAAGGCTATTGATGTACGGGAGCGATGACGAGCACGAGTTCGTGTGGGAGGGAAACAAGGGCGCCTACCGATACCGTGACCGGTTCGAGGGGGCGCTGCCGCGTCTCGAGCGGCGTTATGCGGAGACCTCCTCCGAGGATGTGAGGCATGAGCTCGAGCGCTTCATGTCGTTCGCCCTGTGCTCCGAATGTGGTGGCGCCCGCTTGCGACGCGAGGCTCTTTCGGTGCGGATCGCCGAGCGGAACATCGCCGAGATTTCAAATCTTTCGGTCCACCGCGCTCTCGACTGGTTCAAGACCTTGGAGCTCGAAGAACGCGAACGCCTCATTGCCGACAAGATTCTGCGAGAGGTTGGCGATCGGCTCGGGTTTCTGGTTTCGGTGGGACTGGGATACCTCACCCTCGATCGGATGGCGGGAACCCTCTCGGGCGGAGAGAGCCAGAGAATCCGTCTCGCCACCCAGGTCGGATCCAAGCTCATGGGTGTGCTCTATGTCCTCGACGAGCCATCCATCGGTCTCCATCAACGGGACAACAGGCGCCTCCTCGACACCCTCAAGGGAATGCGAGACCTGGGCAACACGGTGGTGGTCGTCGAGCACGACGAGGAGACCATTCGCGAAGCGGACTGGGTGATCGACCTCGGCCCCGGCGCGGGGCGTCAGGGCGGTCGGGTGGTTGCGAGCGGAACGCCGGACCTGTTGGAATCCGCGGAGGACTCCCTCACCGGCGCGTACCTCTCCGGCCGTCGCTCGATTCCGATACCGGCCCATCGCGCTCCCGGCAACGGCGAACGTCTGGTGATCCATGGCGCCGCCGAGCACAATCTCAAGCAGATCGACGTCGAGCTGCCCCTGGGTCGGCTGATCTGTGTCACCGGGGTTTCGGGTTCGGGGAAATCGACCCTGGTCAACGAGATCCTCCACAAAGCGGTGGCTCGGGAGCTCTACGGCACCCTGGCGCGACCTGGAAACCATCGGGGTCTTGACGGGGCCGAGCTGCTCGACAAAGTCATCGCCATCGACCAGTCACCGATCGGCCGCACGCCGCGATCCAATCCCGCGACCTACACCAAGCTCTTCGACCCCATCCGGTCCCTCTTCGCCGCCACCACCGAGGCCAGGGCTCGCGGCTATAAGCCCGGGCGGTTCTCGTTCAACGTCAAAGGTGGGCGCTGTGAGGCCTGCCAGGGCGCGGGCCAGATTCGGATCGAGATGCACTTTCTTCCGGACGTCTTCGTCACCTGTGATCAATGTCACGGCCGACGATACAACCGCGAGACCCTCGAGGTGCATTTCAAGAGACTGAGCATCGCCGAGGTGCTCGATCTGACGGTGGTCCAGGCGCGAGACCTCTTTGCAGCGGTGCCGAAGATCGTGCGCGTGCTCGACACCTTGATCGCCGTCGGTCTCGGTTACCTCCACCTCGGTCAGCCCGCCACCACCCTGTCAGGTGGCGAGGCCCAGCGCATCAAGCTGTCCCGCGAACTGGCCAAGCGCGCGACCGGCCGGACCCTATATCTCCTCGACGAGCCCACCACCGGGTTGCACTTCGACGATGTCCGCAAGCTGCTGCTTGTGCTCCACGCCCTTGTGGACCGCGGCAATTCGGTGGTGGTGATCGAGCACAACCTCGATGTCATCAAGACCTCCGATTGGATCATCGACCTCGGGCCGGAAGGGGGAGAGGGAGGGGGTGAGGTGGTAGCGGTCGGGACTCCGGAGGATGTCGCGCGCTGCGAGGCCTCCTACACCGGTCACTATCTCAAGAAAATGCTGGCACCGTAATTTGCGGGTAAAGCCCGCGAATTACGCCAGAATCGAGTAGCCACCGTCGACAATCAGCGTTTGGCCGTGGATCATCGAGGCATAGTCGGTGCACAGGAAGATGACCGTGTTGGCGACATCCACCTTGAAATCAGCAAGGGACAGAGCGATCACTCGTCCAATCCCTCGCGAGGAACCGGTCACGAGCGCACGTTTCCCGCGGAGTTTGAGATCCATTTGCACCTCCAGGCCATCAACCTAACCTGAGAATTCCGGGAAAACAAGCGCGGAGAAGGCATTTTTGTGATTTGACACCCTTGACAGAGTCCTCCAAGCCAGCCAAGATGGATCCACTATTTTGAACAGGAGGTTCAGATGAACAAGACCGAGATGGCGATGAAGCTTGCGAAGAAGACCGGTGTGAGCCAGGGCAAGGCCGCTGAGATCATCGACGTGATGTTCTCGGCCCAGCCGCGCCACGGCCTGATCGCGACCGCGCTTGACGCCGGAGAGAAAGTGACGATCCCCGGATTCGGCACCTTCGCCACCAAGCAGCGTGGTGCGCGTCAGGGTCGCAACCCGGCCACCGGCGCCACGATCCAGATTCCGGCCAAGAAGTACGTGCACTTCAAGCCGGGCAAGACCCTTCGCGAGCGCGTCGAGAAGTAGAACGCGCCACCCCCGCAATCTCCCGAAACCCGCCTGTGGGTTTCGGGCGGGAGAAAGGGACCGCGCTTCGGCCCGCTCGGTTCGGGTCGCAGGCGATGAGACCGGGCTATCTGCCCGGTCTCATTTTTTAGCGGCCAACGAAGCGGTAGCGTTCGGTGACGGTGGCGTAGCTCTTGACGCGCACACCGTTTTTGATCGCGGGCTTGAATCGGTACTGCCGGATCGCATCGACCACGGCCTGGGGAATTCCGAAGCCCTCGTGGTCGGCGCGTAGGACCTTGATCTCCTCGGCGCGGCCGTTGGCGTTGACCAGAACCCGGGCGATGATGACTCCGTCACGACGGGAATGGAGAGCCAGCCGGGGCCAGGCAACCGCGTACTTTTTGAGCACCACCGGCAGTGAATCCACATCCTCCGGCGCGACGAAGCTGTTTTCCTTGACGGCCACCGCCTGTGTTTCCGAGGCGGGCTCGGAAGCCGCGGTCGGAACGGCGGTCGGTCGGGTTGGTATTGGGGGTGGCGGCGAGGGGGTTGCCGCGGCCGCCTCGTCGGCGAGTCGGGCCTCCTCTGCGGCGGCCGCGGTTGCGGTGGCCGCCTGCTGTTCAGCAGCTTGTTGGCGGGCCTTCTCTTCGGCGCGCCTTGTCTCCGCTTCGAGGTCGGCTTCGCGCTGGCGTTTTACCTTCTCCTCGGCGGCAATCTGTTGCTGGAGGTCTCGTTGTTTGCGCCGTTCTTCGTTACTCAACGCGCCCTTCTTCGCCCGGCGTTCGCTCTCCAACAGGCGCTTCTGAAGCTCATCGATCTTCGTCTGGCGGTCGAGCAACTCCTGACGGATCTCGGCCTCTTTCTCGGCCATCATTTGCTGGACCAATCCCTGGGTCATCGCCCGCATCTTCTCTTCCTGGGCTTGGCGCTGGGCAGCGATGATCTCGGCGGTTGGGGCGGGCGGTGGCGGCGGGGTTTCAGGCCCGCCGCCGATCATGAACAGGATTGCCACCACCACGGCTGCCGTCCCCGCCAAACCGCCTCCGACCATGAGGGCCTTGCGGTGGCTGGTGGTGGTCGTCGGCTCGGATTCGAGGATCGCTTCCGGCTCGGGCTCGGGAGCGAGGTACGGGGATATGTCGATCTCTCCCTCGTTGGCTCGTTTCTCATCCTCAACGTCGATTTCGGTTCTGAAGAGCCGATCCATGAAGAGCGCCAGGTTGAAAGTGGTCGGGCTGTAGGCGCCCCCGTACAGCAGCTTGTCGAGCTCTTTCTTGAAGTCGGCGGCCGAGCTGTAACGATCCTCGGGGCGTTGGGCGAGAGCGCGCCGCAGAAGCTCCTGAATATCGTCAGGGATCGGTTGTTCCTCATAGGCCAGGTGGCCGCCCTGGAACGCCTTCTCCCGTTCCTCGGAGCGGCTCGGCAGAGCGACGCCGGTGAGCAAGCGGAAGAGGATCGCACCCAACGAGTAGACATCGCCTTGGCGGGTCGCAGTGCGGGTGAGCAGGACTTCGGGGGCGAGATAGGGGTGGATCGAGTCAGTGGAGGCCGCGTCGTCCACCAGGGCCAGGAGGCGGTCGGCCAGGCCGAAGCCGGAGACGATCCCCTCGCCATCGTTGGTGACGAAAATCAGGCCCGGGTGCAGGAAGCCGTGAACCGATCGTTCGCCGTCGACCTCAATTGTCAGCGCGGCCGCCAGGGCGAGGGCGATTTTCTCGAGAATCAGGAGTGCGTTGTCCACCGGGACGGGGAAGTTTTCGCTGGTCGCCCGGTCGAAAACCCGGGTCAGAGGTTGGCCGGCAACGTAGTCGCAGGCCATGGCCGGAACGCCGTCGCAGTCGATGTGGTCGACCCCTCCTGCGATGTTGGTGGACTGCACTGCGGCGGCGATCTTGCGGGCTCGTGAGAAGCTGGCGAGGATCTCCGACGACGGCACCGATGGTGCGTCGAAAACCCGCAGCCAGACGGTTTTCTTGATGCCGTCCGGATCGAACTCTCCCGCGCGGTACAGATGACCGAGAGGGTCGGCCAGGATCTCGCTCAAAAGCAGATAGGACGCGAACGAACGATAAGCCTCGGGCATTACGCTCCTCCACCGAGCAACCTACCACCGCGTTGCACAGTGGGTCAACGACGGGCACGCCGAAGACGAGCCACCGCGCGATTGTGTTCGCCAAGGGTCCGTGAGAAGGAATGGCCGCCGTCGGGGTTGGCCACAAAATAGAGATAGGAGCTCGCTTCCGGCTGGAGGGCGGCCGCGAGGGCGGCGCGGCCCGGCGAGTTGATGGGCCCCGGAGGCAGACCGGGATAGCGGTAGGTGTTGTAGGGGTCGTCGACTTTGAGGTCCTTGCGCAGCAGGCGCCCCCGCCACAGGTCGTGGATTTGAAGGGCATAGATCACCGTCGGGTCGCACTGCAGCAGCATGCCACGGCGTAGCCGGTTGAGAAAGACGCCGGCGATCCGAGCCCGCTCCGAGGCAACAGAGGTCTCGGCCTCCACTAAAGAGGCAAGGGTGACGACTTCGAGGGGAGAACCCCAGGGGTCGCCGGCTTGGGCGGCTTCCTGCTGCCAGACGACCTCGAACCGGTCGATCAAATGACGGACCGCAGCCTCGGCCGAGATCCCGACGGCGAACCGATAGGTGTCTGGAAAGAGAAAGCCTTCCAGGGACGGGGCTTCCGGCGCGATCGCCGCGATCCAGCCAACCTTCGAGACCAGAGTCTCCCACTCGGCAACGGAGCCGACGCCCATGGACTCGAAATGCTCGGCGATTGTGGCGGCGCGCTGACCTTCCACTACGCGCACCGTGAACATCGCCACCCGGCCGGCGAGGAGCTGCTCGAGGACCCCCACCGGTCGAATGCCGGCCGCAAAGACATAGTGCCCATAGTGGAGGCTGCGGCCACCGCCTTTGAAGCGCAAGTAGATTCGGGCGGCGATCGGCGAGGGCAGCAACTCCTCGATCTGGAGACGAGTCAAAATCTGGCGCGCCGGGGTGCCGGCGGTGATCTCGAGGTCGACCGCACGGGGTGCGCGCACCCCCCACAACGCGTGGTGCAGCCATGCCGCGCAGATGCCGGCAGCGACCACGAGGACCAGTATGACGATCAGGGTTCGGCGGAATCTCATGGTCGGATCACCCTGCCGAATCTGGGCTCGGAGCGAGGCCCGCAAGGTACTCCTCGAGGATCACCTGGGCTGCGAGGTCGTCCACGGGTCGCCCGGCCGCCCGACCTGCGGCACGGGCGCGGCGCCGGGCCTCCTGGGTGGACAGGAACTCGCTCTGGAGGTCCACCTGCACTCCCAACGAGCGGAGCTCCTCGGCCAGGGCGTCGGTGCGGGCGGCGGCGGGTCCGACGGAGCCGTCGGCAAGGGCGGGCACACCCAGGACAACGCAAGCCGCGCCGAGGCGTTCCGCGGAAGCCAAGAGGCGCCGGGCGGCCGCTGCAACGCCGTCGTAGGTTACGACCTCCAACGGGCTGACGACCCCCGTCGATTCGTCACCCACCGCGAGTCCCATCCGCCTGCCGCCGGGATCTACCCCGAGATATCGCATCGCCCCATTGTACGCGCAGCCGCGGCGCGGCAAACGAGCCCGGGGGCCCAGGGGCGGTTCTTCTCCTCACCCGGGCCGACCGGCTACAATACGCCCGGTGGCGTCCACGACCTCCGGGGAGAGGACGCCGCCATCGAAGGAGGAAATTGCATGAACGACCACGACATTGTCATCGCATCGGCCGTGCGGACCCCGATCGGGTCCTTTCTCGGCGCTCTCTCCACCGTACCGGCCCCGCGGCTCGGCGCCATCGCCATTCGCGGCGCCGTCGATCGCGCCGGGATCACACCGGAGCAGGTCGATCAGGTGATGATGGGCAACGTTCTTCAGGCGGGGGTCGGCCAGGCGCCGGCCCGCCAGGCCGGTATCTTCGCCGGGATCCCATATGCAGCCGGGGCCGTCACCATCCACAAGGTCTGCGGCTCCGGGCTCAAGTCGGTCATGCTGGCCGCCAACGACATCAGGTGCGGTGAGTACGATCTGGCTGTGGCGGGCGGCATGGAGAATATGTCGTTGACGCCCTACCTGCTGCCGAAGGGCCGCACCGGTTACCGGATGGGCAACGGCCAGGTGATCGACCACATGGTCTTCGACGGCCTCTGGGACCCGTACGACGACAAGCATATGGGAAACTGCGCCGAGACCTGTGTCAGCCACTACAAGATGACCCGCTCCGCCCAGGACGAGTTTGCCGTGCGTTCCTACCAGAGGGCCCGGGCAGCGGCGGAGGACGGCGCTTTCGCCGCCGAGATCGTGCCGGTGGAGGTCGAGGGCCGCAAGGGAGCTCTGACCACCGTCGACCGGGATGAGGAGCCCTTCCGCGCCGATCTCGAAAAGATGCCGAAGCTCCGTCCCGCCTTCGACCCCGAGGGCTCGGTGACCGCCGCCAACGCATCCAAGATCAACGATGGCGCAGCGGCGGTGGTCGTCTGCTCGGCGGCGCATGCACGCAACCTGGGGATGGCGCCGGTTGCACGCATCGTCGCCCAGGCCTCGTTCGCCCAGGAGCCCGAGTGGTTCACAACCGCGCCTGTCGGAGCCATCCGCAAGGTTCTCGAGCGAGCCGGTTTAACTCTTGATGACATCGACCTCTTCGAAATCAACGAGGCGTTTTCGGCGGTTGTGTTGGCCGCTGTCGAGGAGCTCGATCTTGCGATGGAAAAGATCAACGTCCACGGTGGCGCGGTCGCTCTCGGTCATCCCATCGGCGCCTCGGGTGCGCGCATTCTCGCGACCCTTGTCAACGCCCTCCAGATCCACGAGAAGCGGTTCGGATGTGCCGCCATCTGCATCGGCGGTGGCGAGGCAGCGGCCATGGTGGTGGAGCGGCTCGCCTGAGCCGTGTTCCGATGACGGCGCCCCGGCAGACGCTGGTTGTGATCTTGCTTGTCCTGCTCGCGGGCTTGGCCGGGGCGGCCGATGAGGAACGCACCGTTCTCCAGGCCGATGTTCAGCGCGCCACCGAGACCACCTGGCATGGTGAGGGTAACGTGCGCGTGATCTATCAGGACATCACAATCACCTGTGACGAGTTGGATTACAACCGCGCCACCGGTGACCTGGTAGCTCGCGGCAACGTCATCGTCGATCGTGGCCCGAGCCGCTTCACCGCCGACGTGCTCGAGTTCAATCTTCCGGCCAAGACCGGCCTGTTTACCAACGCCACCGCTCAGATCGATCCGATGTACACCTTCACGGGGCGCGAAATCGAGAAGTTGGACGAGACCCACTACCGCATCGACAAGGCGACCTTCACGACCTGCTCCACCGATGACGGCAAGCCGCCTTGGAGCTTCCACGTCAACAAGGCATTGATCGAGCAGGAGGGGCTGGGGTACTTCTACAGCACGGCGATGAGGGTGCGGGGAGTCCCTGTTTTTTACCTTCCCTACATGGTGTGGCCGATCAAACAGGAGCGGGCGGCGGGGTTGCTGATGCCCCGGTTCGGCTACTCGAACCGGCGGGGATTCAACTTCGGCCTGCCGCTCTACGTGCCGGTGGGCCGCAGCTACGACACCACCATCTTCGTCGACTACTACACGAGTGGTTTCCTCGGCCTCGGCAACCAGTGGCGGTGGGCGCCGGTGGAGGGGGCGGCGGGGGCGATCGATTTCTACGGCATTTGGGACCAGAGCAACGACGAGTTCCAGTGGAAAGTGAACGGATGGCATCGGCAGGACGATTTCTTCGGCTTCCGGCTCCAGGCGCAGGTGGAGAACCTGTCCGACATCGATTTCTTCCAGGACTTCGATCGCACCTTCGATGCCAATACCCGGCGCTCGCTGACCTCCTACGTTTATCTCACTCGCAATATCGGGCCGTACGCCTTCAATATCCGCGCCGATCACCAACAGACGTTTCTCACTTCCGGGGACGTGACGCTGATGCAGCTTCCAGAGGTCGAGCTGCGCAGCGGTGCGACGCCGGTCCTCGGCTCACCCGTCTACCTCAACCTCATCTCCTCGGTGAACGCGTTCAAGGTCGATCGCGGAGGGGACCTGAAGGGCACCTACGCGCGCGCGGATCTCTTTCCGCAGTTCTCCTACACCCTCCCGGGTCCGGCGTGGCTGTCGGTGACGCCCCGGCTCGGCGGGCGTTTCACGTACTACACGTCACAGTATGAGCTCGACGCAATCTCTCGGCCGGCGAAATTGATCGAGGAGCCCATCGATCGCCTTTATATCACCGGGGCCGTGGACGTCGTCGGGCCTTCGTTCTCGCGCGTCTTCGAAGGTGGGCTGGGCTCGTTCGACAAGCTCAAGCACCTCGTCGAGCCGCGCGTCGAATACCGATATCTTTCCACCACCACCGATGTCAGCCGGATCCCGCTTTTCGACGAGGTGGACTCCACCCCCCGAGACGCCAGCCTGGTCCGCCTGGTGCTGGCCAACCGCCTCCTGGGGCGCGCGAAAGGCGTCGGCGCCCGCGAGCTGGCATCGCTCGAGCTCTTCCAGGACTATTCCTTCGACGAACCACTCAACCGAGACACCGTTCGGAACCGCACGAGTCAACTCGGCCCTCTCGGGATGTCGCTGAGACTGACCCCGACCGCCGGCACCGGGTTCGACGGCCGGCTCTCCTTCGACACCCTGTACAAGAGTCTGATCTCGACCTCGCTCGCGGCCTCACTCCAGCGGCCCTACGGCATGCTCAACCTCACCTGGTACGCGAGCCAAAACCCCCGAACCGGCGACCGCACATCCTCCCAGGTCCGCACCATGGTGAGTTTCCGCAAGCCCCGCTTTCCTCTCGACCTCAGCTTTCACCTCGCCTATGACATCGAGAGGGCCGAGCTCCAGGACCAGCGCTACCAGATCGGCTATCAGGGGAGCTGCTGGAACGTGTCTGCGCAGTACCGGGACACCAGGCTCGGCAGCTTCCCCACCCGCGAGAT
>JBGMRN010000002.1:0-15181 GCA_048061535.1 Thermoanaerobaculales bacterium
AATTCTCACCAGCTTCCTACTGCGGGCGGCGATGCACAGCGCCCAGCTGTGTTTTCTCGCCTCGGGGTGCTCGACGTACTGCAAGTACGCACTCCGCACCCCTCGGGTCGAAAACCCAACTGTGCACGGCACCTCACCGCCCTCGCAACTGAACCCGGTGAGATATGCGGGCTAGGCGCCCTTATTTCGCACAGTATACCGACGCCCATCAATTCTCGATCCCCGATGCTCAATCCTGAGTTCCCACCGCGTTCGTGTTGGTTCGATGGTGTGGGGCGCCGGAAGAACCGGGAATTGAGAATTGAGAATTGAGAACTGGCGCTCCTACACCACGATGTTCACGAGTCGTCCGGGCACCACGATCACCCGTTTCGGCGCCCGTCCCTCCAGGAACCTCTGTGCCTTCTCCGATGCGAGGGCCATGCACTCGAGCGTATCGCGGTCGGTGTCCCTGGCCACCTGGAGCTCGTCACGCTTTTTGCCGTTGACCTGGACCACTACCGTGATGGTCTCGTCAACGCACAGTTTGGGGTCCCACTTCGGCCAATCGGCGTCGGCCACGAGGTCTTCTTCGCCGAGCCGGTGCCAAAGCTCCTCACAGAGGTGGGGGGCGTAAGGCGCAAGCAGCGCCAAAAAAGCCTTGACGATTTCCCGCGGCATGGAGGCCGCGTTCGTGGCCTCGTTGACGAAGATCATCATTTGCGCGATCGCGGTGTTCATCTGCAGGGTCTCGGTGTCGGTCACGACCTTCTTGAGGGTCTTGTGGAGCGTTCGCTCGAGCGCGGGCTCCGAAGACGACGGCGCCTCGGAGAGCTTCGAATTCAGCTCGCCCGTTTCTTCATCCACCACCAGTCGCCAGACCCTCTGCAAGAACCGGTTGACTCCTTCAACGCCCTGCATCTGCCACGGTTTTTGTACCTCGAGAGGACCCATGAAGAGTTCGTACAGCCTCATTGCATCAGCGCCGTAGGCCCCGATGACCTCGTCTGGATTGACCACGTTGAGCTTCGACTTCGACATCTTTTCGATCTGGGTCTCGAGCTCGATTCCGTCGGCCTTGGCAAAGTATTTCCCGTCTTTTTCCTCGGTCTCGGACGGGTGGTAGTACTTTCCGCCCTGGTCGCGGAAGGAGTAGGCGAGGATCATCCCCTGGTTGAATAGTCTCTGGAAGGGCTCCTTGGTGTGAACCAGCCCGCAGTCGAAGAGCACCTTGTGCCAGAATCTCGCGTAGAGGAGGTGCAGCACCGCATGCTCGACTCCGCCCACGTACAGGTCCACCGGCATCCAGTATTGCTCCGACTCCGCAGACCATGCCTGCTCCTCGTTGTGGGGGTCGAGGTAACGGAGGTAGTACCAGCATGATCCGGCCCACTGGGGCATGGTGTTGGTTTCGCGCACACCGGTCCGGCCGTCGGGGAGCTCGACGCGAAGCCAGTCGTCACTTGCTCGAGCCAATGGGGGCTTGCCGTCGTCGGTGGGCCGGAAGGCGTCGATCAACGGCAGCTCGACCGGCAACATGTCCTCGGGAAGCGGGATGACCTCACCCGCGTCGGTGTGGATGATCGGGAACGGTTCACCCCAGTAGCGCTGGCGGGAGAAGAGCCAGTCGCGCAGACGGTACTGGACCCGTTCGCGGCCGAGTCCCCGGTCCTCCAGCCAGGCGGTGATCCGCTCGATGGCTTCGGGCACCTCGAGACCGTTGATCGAGAGCCCGTCCTTGCCGGAGGAGTTGACCAGCACGCCGCCGGTGTTGTCGGTGAACGCCGCCTCCTCGATTGCGACTTCACTCCCCGACACCACCTCGATGATCGGCAGGCCGAAGCTGCGGGCGAACTCGTGGTCCCTCTCGTCGTGACCCGGCACCGCCATGATGGCGCCGGTGCCGTAACCCATCAGGACATAGTCCGCGACCCAGATCGGCAGGCGTTGGTCGTTGACCGGATTGACGGCATACGCGCCCGTGAAGACGCCGGTTTTCTCCTTGGCGAGATCCGTGCGGTCGAGGTCGGTCTTCTGTTTCGCTTCGGCGACGTAGGCGCCAACCGCAGGTATCCGTCCGTCGGTGGTGATCGCTTCCACCAAAGGGTGCTCGGGTGCGAGGACACAGTAGGTCGCTCCGAAGAGAGTGTCCGGGCGGGTGGTGAAGACGGTGAAGGATTCGTCGGATCCGTCAATCGCGAACCGGACGTCGGCGCCGTGGCTCTTTCCGATCCAGTTGCGCTGCATTTCCTTGACGCTCTCCGGCCAGTCGAGATCGTCGAGGTCCGCCAACAGCCGTTCTGCATAAACGGTAATCTTGAGCATCCACTGGCGCATCAGGCGCCGTTCAACCGGGTCCCCGGTCTCGACGTAGACGCCGTCCTTGACCTCCTCGTTGGCGAGCACAGTGCCCAGGGCGGGGCACCAGTTCACGGGAACATCCGCCATGTACGCGAGACCCTTCTCGTGGAGCTTGAGGAAGATCCATTGAGTCCAGCGGTAGTAGTCGGAGCTCGAGGTGTTGATCTCGCGATCCCAGTCGTAGCTGAAGCCGAGACGTCGGATCTGGCTGCGGAAGGTGTCGATGTTGCGTTCGGTGATCTCGGCCGGGTGGCGGCCGTCGCGGACCGCGGCGCGCTCGGCTGGCAGGCCGAAGGCATCCCAACCCATGGGGTGGAGAACGTTGAACCCCTGCATACGTTTCATGCGGGCAATCACGTCGGTCGCGGTGTAGCCCTCGGGATGCCCGACGTGGAGTCCGGCGCCGGAAGGATAGGGGAACATGTCCAGCACGTAGAACTTGGGTTTGGACCGCAGCTCCTCAGGGTCGGATGGGGTACGGAAGGTATGGCGCTCGTCCCAGACGGTTTGCCACCTGGGCTCGATCTCGGCTGGATCGTAACTGTGCTCGGGCATCTTTTCTCCTCAAAACCCGCCCTAACGACGGACTCGGCGTATTCTACGCATCTCTTTGCTCCGGCACCAGCGGTGCCCTTGCCCGCATATCTCACCATCTTTCTACTGCGGGCCGCCATGCGCAGCACGTGTCAGCGCTTTCTCGATTTGCTCGCTCGACGTACCGCAAGTACTACTTCGCTCCCAAATCTTGCGAGAGCACAGACACGCACTGCGCCTTGCACCCCTCGCGACGAAACCTGGTGAGATATGCGGGCTAGCAAAGAGATCGTGGCATAATCTTCTAGGGTGGTGGGATCTGCCGCTCAAAAGGATCGGTTGGAGGAATCAACAATGAGCGATCGGGTGGATATGCGGAGCGGACTGCGGGCGAAGGCCAAGGCCCTCGAGGACTCGTTTTTCGCGCGCGAAAACGAGCGCCTCTTGGTCGAGCTTCGGGAACATGCTATCCAAGAGGAAAAACGGCAGACGATGCGTCTGGTGCTCGAGCTGGAGAACGACGAGATTCTCGATCGGCTCATGGAGCTCGATCTCGCTCCGGAGACGATGATTGCTTTCGGCCTGGTTCCGCTGGTGGAGGTGGCGTGGGCGGACGGCGTGATCCAGCAGCCGGAACGCGAGGCGATTCTCAAGGCTGCCATGGAGCGCGGTGTGGAGTCTGACAGCCCGACCTGTCGCCTCTTGGAGTCCTGGCTCACGACCAAGCCGGGTCCGGAGCTCCTCGATACATGGAAGGGCTATATCGAGGGTTTGGCCGAGTCTCTCAGTGAAGAGTCGCTCGACGAATTGAGACAGCGGGTCATGGGACGCGCCCGCGCGGTTGCCGTCGCCGCGGGCGGTTTTCTCGGGGTGGCGACGATCTCCAAAGAGGAGCAGGCGAAGCTGGAAGAGCTGGAGTGGGCCTTCGAGTGAGGCTCGGAATCGGGCCAAAGTCCCTGCTCTTTCTGGCGCTGGCTTTCGCGGTTCCGGGGTTCGCGGGATTGGAGATTGAGTTTCTCGGTGAAACGGTCCTTCCCGGAGACCTCCGGGTCGGCGACACGTTGGTCGGCGGACTCTCGGGTCTGACCTACGATCCGGGGTGTGATCTCTACTACACCGTCTCCGATGACCGCGGACGCATCGATCCGCCGCGCTTCTACACGATCCGAATCCTCAACCCGGGAGACTCGCCGCGAGTGGAGGTGCTCGGCGTCACCCTGCTTCGTGACCGCGATGGCGCCGGTTTCAAGCCCGGCGAGCTGGATGCCGAGGCGTTGGCGCTGGCCCCTTCGGGCGCCCTCTATCTCAGTTCGGAGGGCATTCCCCACCGGGGCATCCCCCCGTTTGTCCGCCGGATAGCTCTCGATGGTTCATTCGTAGGCGACTTGCCTCTGCCCGGACATTTCCTGGCCGACAGCGACGGAGGACAGGGCGTTCGCGACAACCTCGGGTTCGAGGGTCTCGGGCTCACTCCGGATGGCGCCCACCTCTTTGCAGCCGCGGAGAGCGCGCTGCTTCAGGACGGGCCGGTCGCCGAAATCGGGATCGAGAGTGCCGCCAGGGTTGTGGTTTTCGACCTCGAATCGGGTCTGCCCGAGGCCGAGTACGTCTACCCGATCGATGCGGTTCCGGACCAGCCCCAACCGGCGGACGCGTTTCGCATGAACGGAATCTCGGAGATTCTCGTCCTCGACGTCCGTCACATCCTGGTGGTAGAGCGATCGTTCTCGGCGGGAGTCGGCAACCGCGTGCGGTTGTTTCTGGCCGATTTCGACGGAGCGACGAACGTCCTGGAGCGGGGACGGCTGGGTGACACAGGTGGCGAGCCGGTGCGTCCGATGACCAAGACGCTGGTGGCGGACCTGGGCGACTTCGGACTCACACTCGACAACATCGAAGGTGCAGCGCTGGGTCCGGTGCTGGCGGACGGCCGCCGGATGTTGGTCATGGTCTCCGACAACAATTTCCAACCCTCGGTCCAGCGCAACCAGGTGCTGTTTTTTGCGGTCTCGGGGGTTCCGCCACCCCAGGGCGGATGGCCGGTGGCGACCATCCACGAGATTCAGGGCGCGGGCCACGTATCGCCTCTCGTGGGCCGCTGTATCTCCGGGGTGCATGGTGTCGTGACCGCGATTCTCGGAGATCGCGGCGGCCAGGCGTTCTGGGTGCAGGACCCAGAGGAAGACGGCGATCCAGCTACCTCCGAGGGCGTGCTCGTGACGGCCCTTCCCGGTTTGCCTGAGGTGGCTCCAGGCTACCTGGTGGTTCTCGCCGGAAGGGTGGAGGAACCCTCGTGGGGAATCGAGCTGCCGGTGACTCGGTTCAGGGCCGAAAAACTAGAGATCGTTGGCCGGGACCACGCGCTTCCGAAACCTACCTCGATCGGCGCGAAAGGGCGATCGATTCCGCGGGCCTTGGTGGCCTCTCCCCGGCTGGAGTCGTTCGACCCTGATACCCATGCAGCCGACTTCTTCGAGAGTCTCGAGGGCATGCGCGTGCGGCTCGACCGGCCGTCGGTGGTCGGGCCGACGTCCAGCCACGGCGAGGTCGTCGTGTTGGCGGACGAGGGGTTGGGCTCGGCGCCTCGAACGGCTCGAGGAGGTGTCCTCTCGCATGCAGGCGCTGTCAACCTCGAGAGGGTGGTCATCGATGATCGCTTGATGCCGGATCAACCGGACCTGATCGTCGGTGACAACTTCGATGGACCGATCGAGGGCATCCTCCACTACAGCTTCGGCGCTTACAAGGTGTTGAACACCAGTCCGCTTCCGGCGGTCGACCCGAGCGGTCTCGAGCCCGAAGAAACGGAGCTGGAAAGTGACGGATCGCGGCTGACGGTCGCGACCTTCAACCTCGAGAACCTCTCCGCCCAATCGCCTCCGGAGAAGTTTGCCCGTCTCGGGCGCATCGTGGCCAAGAACCTACGCTCGCCCGCGATCCTCGCCGTACAGGAGGTGCAGGACGATTCGGGCCCTGACGACGACGGGGTGGTCAGCGCCGGCCGGACCTTGGGATTGCTCGTGAAAGCCATCGTCTCCGCAGGTGGTGTTCGTTATGAGACGCGCTCCATCAACCCCGAGGACGGACGCGACGGCGGCCAACCCGGCGCCAACATTCGGACGGCCTTTCTGATCGATCCGGCACGAGTGGAGTTCGTGGATCGCACCGGTAGTTCGGAGGGGCGGGAGGTCGGATTGGCGGCAGGTCCGCTTCTTGGAAGAAGCCCGGGATTGATCGCGCCCGATGACCGCGCGTTCGGTGGTGGCGACGGCAGGCGTAGCGGAAGTCGGAAGCCGTTGGCGGGCGAGTTTCTCTTCGCCGGAAGACGCTTCTTCGTGGTCAACCTGCACCTGGCGTCGAAGTTCGGGGACGACCCTGTGTTCGGGCGGCGCCAACCGCGGTTGACCGAATCGACTGCCAGGCGCGCTGCGCAGGCGCGGGTCCTGGCCGAGTTCGTCACCGGTCTACTGGCGGAGGATCCTGAAGCGCGGTTGATCGTGCTCGGAGATCTCAACGACCACGATGGGTCGATTCCGCTGCGGACCCTCGAATCGGCTGGGCTCGAAGACCTTGTCGAACGCCTTCCGGTGGCAGAACGCTACTCGTACATTTATCTGGGGAATTCCGAGCTCCTCGACCATATCCTGGTCAGCAAAGCGCTCGCCGGAGGCGCGGAGGTCGACATCGTCCACGTCTCGAGCGAGTTTCCCGCCGACGGCCGCTCCAGCGACCACGATCCGGTCGTCGCGAGCTTGGAGTTCTAAGTTTTTAGTTTTCAGTTACCGGCGCGAGGAGGTGCTTTTTCCGGAGTGAGGTGCTGCGAATCGAAGCCAGGCACCTCCGAAGTTGCGCGCCCAAACGCGGGCAGGGGGCGCCATTGTCGTGGTCATTTCCGCGCGTCGATTAATCCGCAATTTGAAATCCGAAATCCGAAATCAGATCTTGCCTTGTTCTGCTAGCATCGGGCCATGCCGAGCCGACTACCCTCCGACGTTCGCAACCGTCTCGAGCCGATCAAGGTGGTGATTCTCGATGTGGACGGTGTGCTCACCGATGGCACCCTGATCTACTCTGCCGAGGGGGAGTCCCTGAAGCGTTTCTCGGTTCGCGATGGTCTCGCCGTGCGTCTCCTGCTCGGGGCCGGCATCGATGTCGCGGTGCTTTCCGGACGCGCCAGCGATGCCGTGACGGCTCGCTGCATCGAGCTCGGGATACGAGCGGAGCTTGTCATCCAGGGCTCGCGGGACAAGTCCGCCGATTTCGATCGGATCGAGCAACTGCTCGGGCTCGATGACCGGGAGGTTGCGGCGGTGGGAGACGATCTGCCGGACCTGCCGATGTTGGCTCGAGCCGGGTTCGCCGCCTGTCCGGCCGATGCGGCGCCCGAGGTCATGGCCGCTTGTGACCTGGTCTGTGGCGCCGCCGGCGGCCACGGCGCGGTGCGCGAGGTGGCCGAGGTACTGCTCAAGGCCCAGCGCCGCTGGATGGGGCAGGTCGGTTCGTGGGTGACACCCGGGATGCAGCGCGGATGAGGCAATACCTCGACTGCCTCCAACATGTTCTCGACCACGGTGTGGCGAAGGATGACCGGACGGGGACGGGCACCTTGAGCGTCTTCGGCTATCAAATGCGATTTGACTTGCGGCAGGGTTTCCCGCTGTTGACCACCAAGAAGCTCCACCTGAGATCGATCATCCATGAGCTGCTCTGGTTCCTCGCCGGCGACACCAACATCGCCTATCTCCACGACAACGGAGTCACGATCTGGGATGAGTGGGCCGACGAGAACGGCGATCTGGGCCCCATTTACGGCTTCCAGTGGCGATCGTGGCCCACCCCCGACGGAGGCGCCGTCGACCAGATCATTCGTTTGGTCGACGGAATTCGACGCGATCCCGATTCCCGCCGCCACATCGTCAGCGCCTGGAACGTGGCCGATATCGAGGGGATGGCCCTGCCGCCATGCCATACCCTCTTTCAGTTCTGGGTCGCCGACGGCGGGCTCTCCTGCCAGCTCTACCAGCGCAGCGCCGATGTATTTCTTGGCGTTCCCTTCAACATTGCATCGTACGCCCTGTTGACAATGATGGTGGCGCAGGTCTGCGGGCTCGAGCCGCGTGATTTCGTCCACACCTTCGGCGACGTCCACCTCTATCGCAATCATATCGACCAGGCGCGCCTTCAGCTCGGTCGCCAACTGAGGTCGCTGCCGAGGATGTACATCGAACGCGAGGCGGACTCCATCTTCGACTTCCGCCACTCCGACTTCCGGCTCGCCGACTACGATCCCCATCCATCGATCAAGGCGCCGATTGCGGTCTGAAAATGACGGTGTCCCTCATCGTCGCGGTCTCGTCGAACGGGGTCATCGGCCGTGACGGCGGACTGCCGTGGCGCCTTTCTGCCGACCTCAGGCATTTCAAGAGAACGACCATGGGTCACCACCTGATCATCGGTCGCCGAACATGGGAAGAGGTCGGCAAGCCTTTGCCCGGGAGGACGATGGTGGTCCTTACCCGCGACCGAGGATTTGCGGCCGAGGGAGTGAAGGTGGTTCATTCGTTGGCGGAGGCACTGGCCGTCGCCGCCGATGACGAAGAACCCTTCATCGCCGGTGGCGCCCAGATCTACAGAATGGCCTTGGAGGCGGATCTCGTGGATCGGATCTACCTCACCCGGGTGCACGCCCCGATCGAAGGGGACACTCTGTTCCCAGAGATCGACCTCGACGAGTGGGAGCTGGTTTCGCAGGATGACCACGAGGCGGACGAGAGGAACCAGCATCCCTTCAGCTTCCTGGTCTACGAGCGAGGTTCCTGATATCTGCCGGTTTTTTGGATCGCGTTTTCAGAGCGATCCGAAAAAGAACACGAGATGTGTCGCTACCGGACCTGCGTGCCCGGCGGCACCTCGCCGTCGGGCGACAGCAGGAAGGGGGCGCCGTCCACCGAGGCGGCCAGGAGCATGCCCCGGGACTCGACTCCCATTAACTTTGCAGGCTTCAGATTGGCAACGACAACAATGCGGCGGCCGATCAGCGCCTCGGGCTCGTACTGGCCGGCGATGCCGGCGACGAGCTGTCGCGGTTCAGTCTCTCCGAGGTCGACCATCAAGCGCACCAGCTTCTTCGACTTGGGCACGCGTTCCGCCTCGCGCACGATGCCGACCACCAGCTTGACCTTCGCGAACTCCGCGATGTCCAGCAGGGACTCCTCGGCTGTTTCGGTTACGTCCTCGGTCTTGGGTTCCGATTCTTGTTCCATGACGATCTCCTGGAGGTATTTTTTAACGTCCACCCGAGGGAAGAGCGGCTGAGATTTGCCGAGAGCGGTGCCGGCCGGGAGTTGGCCCCAGCCTGTCCCAGCAACGAGGTCGGTCGGCGCCGAATCGATGCCGAGCTGTCGTCGCAGATCGGCGGCGATGCCGGGCATCACAGGCTCGATCAGCAACGAGATGATCCGCAGACCCTCGAGCGAGTTGTAGAGGGTCGTTTCGAGCCTTTTGCGCGCGGCATCCCCTTCTTCCTTGGCCAACGTCCACGGTTGGCGCTCCTGGATGTAGCCGTTGATGGTGGCCAGCAGCTGCCAGGCGGCCTCGAGAGCACGGTGGGGTTCCAGGGATTCCATATGCCGGTGGTAGGCGGCCACCGCGGTTTGGGCCGCCTTGGACACCACATCGTCGGGCCGTGCCTCGGGCGCCCGGCCGTCGAGATAGCGCATTGTCATGGCGAGGGTTCGCGAGGCGGTGTTGCCCAGCGCGTTTGCGAGATCGGCATTGAAGCGCTCGAGGAAGGACTCGTCGGAGAATGAGGCATCTTGGCCGAACGCCATGTCGCGGGCCAGGAAGTAGCGCAGCGCATCGGGCCCGAAGCGCTGGATCAGGTAATCGGGCCGCACGACATTGCCGATCGACTTGGACATCTTTGCCTGGTCGCGCAGCCACCAGCCGTGGCCGACGATCTGTCGCGGCGGCTCAATTCCGGCCGACATCAAGAAGGCCGGCCAGTATACGCAGTGGAAGCGGAGAATATCCTTGCCGACAAGGTGAATATTCGCGGGCCAAAACTCTTCGAAGAGGGTGTCGTCGTCGGCGCCGAACCCGAGCGCGGAGATGTAATTGGTGAGGGCGTCGAGCCAGACGTAGACGACGTGCTTCTCGTCGTCCGGGTAGGGAACTCCCCAGCGCAGCGACGTGCGCGAAATGGAAAGGTCCCGGAGGCCGCCCTCGACAAACCGCACGACCTCGTTGTAGCGGGTCTTGGGGCGGATGCAGTCGGGGTTGTCGCGGTACCAGGCCAACAGCCGATCCTGATAGGCCGAAAGACGGAAGAAGTAGCTGGGTTCCGACAGACGCTCGACGGGGCGGCCGCTCTCGATGTCGTGGCCGTCTTCCACCTGGGAATCGGGGACGAAGGCTTCGTCAGCCGCGAGGTACCAGCCCTCGTACTCGCCCGCATAGATGTCGCCGGCGGTCGTGATGCGTTTGATGATCTGGGCAACCGCATCTTGGTGACGCGCCTCGGAGGTGCGGATGAAATCGTCGTGGGAAATCTCGAGGGTCCGCCACAGGTCGTGGTAGCGGGCCACAACGCGGTCAGCGAGCTCGATCGGCTTGACGCCCTGGGCTTGGGCCGCCTTTTCGATCTTCTGACCGTGCTCGTCGGTTCCGGTGAGGAAGCGCACTTTGGCGCCGCAGAGCCGATGGTACCGCGCGAAGACATCGGCCATGACCGTCGTGTAAATGTGCCCGATGTGGGGCATGTCGTTCACGTAGTAGATCGGGGTCGTGATGTAAAAGGTGTTGGACACTCTGCCTCCGTGAATTGCCAGAAGCGGAAGAATAACATTCTCTTCTCCAATTCCGGGCGGGGCGCGTTGGGCGCGCACGGCCCGGAATTGGATATGATGCCCTTGGAATGAGGCAGCGCACTCTTTTCTGGTGGTTCTACCAGCCCTACAAGTGGTTGGTCTTCATACCGCTGGTGGTGGCGACGACGTTGGTTTTTGCTACCTTCGCGCTGGGGCTGAGGTTGTTCCTCGACGCAGGCACGGCAAGTCGGCTGGCCGCGGTTCCGTGGGCGCGGCTCAACTCATGGTTGACTCCGATGAGAGTGCGGGTCGAAGGGCGCGACTTCGTCGACCCGAACCAAAGCTACGTGCTGATCTCCAATCACCAGAGCCACTACGACATCTTCGTGCTTTACGGTTGGCTGGATATCGATTTCAAGTGGGTGATGAAGAAGGAGTTGCGACAGGTGCCGGGGCTTGGCGCGGCGTGCGCACGGCTCGGTCACATCTTCATCGACCGCTCGAACCGCAAGGCGGCACTGGCGACTCTGGAGGGCGCCAAGGCACGGGTCGTCGACGGCACCTCGGTGATCTTCTTCCCGGAGGGTACGCGCAGCCCGGACGGTAGACTCATGGAGTTCAAGAAGGGGGCCTTTCGCATGGCTCTCGACCTCGGATTGCCAATCCTGCCGCTGACGGTTGTCGGAAGCCGCAAGATACTGCCTGCGCGCAGCATCGATCTCATGCCCGGTTCGGTACGGTTGGTGATCCATCCCCCGATTTCCACCGATGGGTGCACCGTCGAAGACGTGCCGCGGCTCATCGAGGAGGCTCGCCAGACGATCGCCTCGGCGCTCGGATAGAGACGCGGGAGCGGCCCACGAGCGTCGAGAAGCGGTGCTGGAGCGGTGCTCTCCACACTTCGCCGTGGTGCGCGCGGCTCCGGGCGCCCTCAGACGCCGAATCTCGCCTGCGACCTTCCCACGGCGGCGCGAACTGCGGAGAGCATGGCCCGGCGCTCGCGGTCGGCCATGAGATTGGGCGGATTCGGCGCGACCTTTTCACCCCGCTCCTCGCGCACGCGGCGGTGGACCAGAAGCAGCTGGTCGAGGAGTTCGGGGGCCAAGGTCGATGCCGAGGTGTAGATCGCACTGGTGTTTTGGGGAGGGAATTTGTTTTCCGCTTCGGCAACGCGGGAGACGCGGTCGTGGAGCATTTCGCTGATTGTCCGGCGCAGGCTCTCAAGCAAGCGGAGGCGGCGTGATCTTGCGATGGCCATCCCGAACTCCAATCTGGGGTCTTTGAGAAAAACTCCCCCTTGGAGGATGGTCCGATTCGACGACTCCTGTCTGTGCCCCGGGTCACAATAAAACACCCGGGCTCTCGCCCGGGTGTTTTAGGAAGTTGTCGATCCGGTCTGGTTACCGGGAAGAGGTCTCCTCATTGGACGCGACCTCGACGCCTGTTTCGGCCTGAGCGATCTGTCCGGAGTCGGTCTCCGCACCCATGCTGCATGAAGCACCGGCGCTCTTGGCTGACTCGGTTTTGATCGAGCAGCTCGCACCTGCGGTTTTCACCACGCCGTCATAGGCCTCCTGGGCGCTCTTGGCGCAGCCCGTCTTGGTCAGTGTCTCATCGTAGGAAGCCTTTGCGACCGCGTGGGTAGCAGCAGTGTTGGCCGACTTGGAGCAGCTGGTCTCGGCCAATACCGCGTCATACGCGGCCTTGGTGGCGGTCTTGCTGCAGCTCGACTCTGCATACGCCTTGGCGTATTCCCCTTCGGCGAGGGCGTTCCGATACGCTTCCTGGGCGCTCTCGATGCTACCGGTTGCTTCGAGATTCTTGGCGTACGCCGCCTTCGCCGCCCCGCGCGCACAAGACATCGCCTCGTTGTCCGCCGTCTTCTCGGCTTTCCCGTCGCATGCCAACACCTGGCCTGACACGGTCAGGGCCAAAACGAGTACTCCAATGATCGCCAGTGTCTTTCGCATTCCCCATACTCCTTTCAGATTCGACATCGAACTCGCCTGTATGACGAGTGGATGATTCCTGATCTCAATCGCATCATAACAGATCTTGATACGCAACTGTAGCCCCGAGGTTTCATTCGTCTACGGGTGCGTCTTTTGCAAAAACTGAGCGGGCGAATGAATCAGAATCGGCCAAGTCGAATTCCGAACATGTACCGACGTCCCGGCGCCGGGTAACCGAGCACCTCGTCGTAGGCTTCGTCGGCCACGTTGAGCACGCGCATGGTGGCTTCGACGCCTTCCCATAAGCTGTACGCGAACACGAGATTCGCCGTCACATAGCCATCCGCCTCGCTGCGCAGGAAGGTGATCGGGTCGATGTCGTCACGATCGCCCACCCAGATCACCGTCAAATCGCCGCTCAGGTACTCGGAGAAAGCTCCGTGAAGGGTCCACGATCCACTCCACTCCGGACGCCGCAACAGAGGCAATCCGGCGTCGTCCTTGGTGTCGAGGTAGGTGAATTGGACGAAGGACGTCGTACGCCTTCGTTGGCCCAGGAAGCGTTCCCAGCCCAACTCCGCGCCGCGAATCTCGGCATTCGCGATGTTCTGATTCGTGTAGGTGGCGAAGTCGAACTCGATCAGGTTTTCGAGGTCGTTGGCGAAGGCCGTCACCTGCCAACGCGAGGCGCCTTTTTTCGTGGCATAGACGAGACCCAGCTCGGAGGATTTCGAAATCTCAGGCTCGAGCGTGGGATTACCCGAGAAGGGAAAGTAGAGCTCACCAAGCGACGGCGGACGAAAGGCCCTGCCGTAGCCCGCGCGCAGCTCGAGGGTGGTGCTCACCTTCCACCCGAGGTCCATCCGGGGCGAGACCTCGGAGCCCCAATCATCGGCCTCATCCCACCGCGTGCCGATCAGCAACCTGAGCTTCGGACTCATCTGCCATGCATCCTGGGTGAAGAAGCTCTTCACCACGCTCGAGGCTCCGTCGAGGTTGGCGCCGAGGTTGGAAGCGTCATCAACCTCGTCCTTTCGCCACTCGACGCCCCAGCTCAGAGTGTGACCACCGAGACTGTGGTTGCTGGCCAAACGAAACTGGGCGGACGTGGTGTCGGTTTGCGAAAAGGTGAAGAACGGATCGTCCGGGTCGGAAAAGTTGAACGTGCCATCCACCGTGGCCGCGGTCATCTCGACGGTCCAGGAGTCGCTTGCGCGGAGCGAGAACGGAATTGCGATCAGGGTCTGCTCGCCTACCTGTCGGCGGGCGGGGGTGAGCGCGGCGGGGGTCGCGAACGGTATCCCCGTTTCATTCTCCAGGTTTTGGACCAGGATGCCGAGCCGGCTGCCGCGCCCCCAATTCCAACCGGCGGTGAGCAGAAGCTGGCGGGTCTCGAAGTCCGAGTTGGCGAGCTCGCCGTCCGCCTGGCGGTCGGAGCCGGAGAGGTAGAAATCGAAAGTCCGGCCGCCCCAGCCGATGTCGGCCTCGAGCCGCTTCCAACCGTCCCCTCCGCCCTCGCCGAGAATCCGGCCGTCCCATCCTTTCTCGCCGCGGCGCGTGATGAGATTGATCACACCGCCGACCGCATCGGCGCCCCACAAGGCGGAGTAAGGACCACGGGCCACCTCGACCTGGCGCAGGCCGGCGGAGCTCAGCTGGCTCCAGTCGAAGCCTCCGAAGAAGGGCGAGTTGAGCCGCACGCCGTCGAGCATGACCAGGGTCTGAGTCGAGTTGGTGCCGCGGGTGAAGACCGAGGTGACCTTTCCCTCATCCCCGGAACGCATGACCGTCAGACCGGGTACCCGCCTGAGGAGGTCCGCCACCGTCTCGGCTTGGGAGTCGTCGATTTCCTTGCGAGTGATCACCGTTACCGAGGTGGGCGCCTCCTCGACCTTGGTCGGCACCCCGGTCGCGGTCACCGTGACCTCGCCGGTGAATTGGGGCGCGGGTTGGTAGGGCAGGTACTGGGCTCGCACGGGCGCGGCCGCCGTTACGACGAGCGCCGCGAAGGCCGCCACCGTGAGGGTTGGATGGATCCGATGCGACATGTGAAACCTCCCGTTTCCGGAGCCTGAGATCAGCGATTCTGCCGGATGAGATGTACCGATCTCCTGATGCTCTGGAGCTTGCGACAGGCGGAGGCATACCCTGAGATATGTCGAGCGCTGGCGCAAGTGCCGGCAGCGCAAGAGATCGGTGCAGATCGCCGGTGAGAATCGTTCATCTTTGGTTTTAGAACGGCAGGTCTCCTGGCTCCCGGATCAACCGGTTCCGCTCACCTTCCCAGCCGGGCCACCCCGCAGGATGAAATCGGCCAGTGGCTGGATGCTCCCGCATTGCGGGCTCATCCTCGAGCGTTCCGTCTCCGGTCACAGTGGCGGGGGCCGCGCCGGATTCGCACCGGTCTTCCCTCGAGCACCTCTCGGTGACCGTTCTGTCGCCCTAACCCTAGGAGTGCCGAGCCGGTCCGTCAACTGATTTTTCCGTGGTTCGGTGGGTTTCGGCGATGAGCTGCTGACTGCGAGACGATCTGCTACTTTCGCGCTC
>JBGMRN010000002.1:15281-42289 GCA_048061535.1 Thermoanaerobaculales bacterium
CGTCAGTGCGCCTCATCCCAGTTGCAGCCCTGACCGAGATCCACCACCAGCGGGACCTTCAGCTTCATGGCGGCGCACATCTCGTGACGGACCATCGCTCCGACCTCGTCGGCTCGGTCCTCGTCGACCTCGAGCAACAGTTCGTCGTGCACCTGAAGGAGCAGCAACTGGCCGGGGAACTCCTCCCGCAGGCGCGCGTCGACCGTCAGCATGGCCTTCTTGATCAGGTCGGCTGCGCTGCCCTGAACCGGGGTGTTGACGGCGACCCTCTCCGCGGCCGATCGGGCGGCGAAATTGCCGCTGCCGAGATCCGGCACCGGCCGACGTCGTCCCATCAGGGTTTCGACGTAGCCCTTGTCTTTGGCCGATTCCAAAGTCTGCCGGCGGTAGGCCTCAATCTCCGGGAATCGCTCCTTGAACCGGCTGATGTACTGAGCCGCCTCCGAGCGGGAGATGTGCTGCGTCTGGGCGAGTCCGAATGCGCTCTGCCCGTAGACGATGCCGAAGTTCACCGCCTTGGCCATCGAGCGCTGCTCGCGGGTGACGGTCTCCGGCTGAATCCCGAAAAGCCCGGCAGCCGTCTCGGTGTGGATGTCGGCGCCGCGGGCGAACGCATCGGCAAACCCGCCTTCGCCGCCGCAGAGGTGGGCGAGAACCCGCAGCTCGACCTGCGAGTAGTCCGCGGCCAGCAGGACACGCCCGGGCGGCGCCACGAATGCCTGTCGGATGCGGCGGCCTTCGGGAGTGCGCACCGGGATGTTCTGCAGGTTGGGTTCCGTGGAGGAGAGGCGCCCGGTGGCGGCGGTGGTCTGCGAATAGTGGGTGTGGATGCGACCGGTTTCCGGGTTGATGAGCTCCGGCAGCGGATCGACGTAGGTGTTCTTGAGCTTGACCAGCGAACGGTAGTTGAGGATGGCCCGCGGCAGCGGATGCTGGAGGGAGAGTTCGGAGAGAACCTGCTCGTTCGTGGACGGCCCGGTCTTGGTTTTCTTGATCACCGGCAACCCGAGCTTCTCGAAGAGGATCTCCCGCAACTGCTTCACCGAACCGATGTTGAACTCGACGCCGGCCGCCTCATAGCACCGCGCCTCGGCGGTGGCGATGCCGGCGGCGAGCTCGGTCGACAGTCCGGCGAGCACCTCGCGATCGATCCCGATTCCGTGGCTCTCCATGCGCGCAAGAACCGGGATCAGCGGCAGCTCGAGACCGCGGTAGAGGTGATCCATACGATCCTCACCGAGGCGCGGTGTGAGCTTCTGATCGAGCAACCACGTGATGTGCGCGTCTTCCGCTGCGTAATCGCGAGCCTCCTCGAGCGGGACCTCGGCGAAGCTCGATCGATCTCTCACCGCATCGGCAAAGGAGATCATGCGATGGGAGAGGTGGATCAGCGCCAAGTCGTCGAGCTTGTGAGATCGGCGATCCGGGCTCAGGAGATAGTCGGCGAGTAGGGTGTCGCCGTCGATGCCGCCGAGCTCCACCCCGTGGCGGGCGAGTATCTTGAGGTCGTACTTGAGGTTCTGGCCCGTCTTGCCGACCTTGGGATCTTCAAGCAGCGATCCGATCTTCTCGCGGACCCGTGGCCAATCGAGCTGGGTCTCGCCGGTCGTGTGCCCGACGGGCACGTACCAGGCCACCGAGTCATCGCAGCAGAACGACAGCCCCACCAGGTCGGCGCGCAGTGGATTGAGTGAGGTCGTCTCGGTGTCGACGGCGAATCGAGGGGCCAGGGCGAGGGCCGTGCACAGCTCGGTGAGATCACTCTCGGTGGTGACCAGGCGGTATGCACTGCGGTCCACCGAGACCATTTCGCCGCCGAACTCCTTGAGCAGCGAGCGGAACTCGAGCTCGCCGAAGAGCTCCTGCGCGCGATCCTCCGGGGGAGGCCACTCGAGGGCGAGGGCCTCCAGCTCGACCTCCACCGGTGCGTCGGTGCGGACGGTGGCGAGCTCGCGCGACAAGAATGCGTTGTCCCGGTCGCGCTCGAGCTTGGCGCGGGTCCCCGGAGGGGTCACCTCTTCGA
Source organism: Thermoanaerobaculales bacterium (assembly GCA_048061535.1). Taxonomy (GTDB): domain Bacteria; phylum Acidobacteriota; class Thermoanaerobaculia; order Thermoanaerobaculales; family Sulfomarinibacteraceae; genus Sulfomarinibacter. The sequence continues at coordinate 17,305 of JBGMRN010000002.1, forward strand.
TATGGGCGTAGATTTCGTCGAGGCCCTGCCAGCGGGCGAGCAGTGCCTTGGCGCCCTTCTCTCCGATCCCCTTGACCCCGGGGATATTGTCCGACGAGTCACCCCAGATGCCGAGAGCGTCGGGGACGAGCTCGGGCGGGCAACCGAACTTCTCCTCGACCTCGGCGAACGAGACGCGCCGGTCTTTCATGGTGTCGAAGAGCGTGACGTGGTCGCTGACGAGCTGCATGAGATCCTTGTCGGAGGTGACCAGAACGACGTCCAGCTCACCTTCGTGGCGGCGGGCCAGGGTGCCCATAACGTCGTCGGCCTCGAAGTCCTCCACGCACAGGAACGGGACGTCGAAGGCCTCCGCGACCCTGGCGAAATGCGGCATCTGCGCGCGCAGGGCGCTCGGCATGTCGGGCCGCGTGCCCTTGTAATCGGGGAAGCTCCGCTCCCGAAACGAACCGCCCTTCGGATCCCAGGTGATGGCCAGGTAGTCCGGCCGCTCATCGCGGATCAGCTTGAGCATCATGTTGGTGAAGCCGAAGAGAGCGTTGGTGGGCAGGCCCGCCGAGTTGCTCATGCCGCCGATCGCAAAGAAGGCGCGGAAGGCCAAGTTCGGTCCGTCGACGAGGTAAAGGGTGGGTCTCTTGCCGTGGTCGTTCATGAGGGTCAGTGTAACCCCACTGCAATTCGCCTGGCGAATTGCGGCCGGGCGCGGCGCCCGGGTGCGGACAGAACGCTCCCAGTTACCTAATCGCCTCCTCGCGCCGGTAATTCCGAATTCCTAATTCCTAACTCCTAATTCCTAGACTTTCACTCCCTGAACGTAGTGCCTTTGGCCTTCCATGTTGCGCTCGAGGGCGGCGACCGCCGAGTGCCACTCGGCGTTTGAGATCCTGCGGTCGAGATCGTGCAGATCGACGTTTCGCACCGCGCGATGGGCGGGGTGGTACTGGGCGAGCAGGGAGATCGACACCCTGGGTGAAAGGGCGCCAGCGATCCACTCGAGGCTTTCTTCGATTCCGGCGAGGTTTTCGGGGAGCACGAGCATTCGAACCAGCAACCCGCGCCGGAGCTCGCCTTCAGGTCCCAGCTCCCAGGCGTCGCCGACCTGGCGGAACATCTCCGTGATTGCCTCTCTCGCCCGTTGGGGATAGTCCTCGATCCCGGAAAGACGGCAGCCTACGTTGGGGTGGGCGTACTTGAGATCGGGCATGAAGACATCCACAACCCCGTCGAGGAGGCGGAGCACCTCGACCGAATCGTATGCGTTGGAGTTGTAGACGACGGGAATCGACAGCCCTTGACGGGCGGCCATGGCCAATGCCCGCACGAGCTGCGGCGCCTGGTGCGAGGGCGAAACCCAGTTGATATTGTGGCAGCCCTGGTCCTGAAGATCGAGAAAGACCGCGGCCAGCTCCTCGGTGGAGGAGTTGGCGTCAGCATAATTCCGAGGCTGCTGTGAGATGTCGTGATTCTGGCAGAAGATGCAACTGAGGTTGCAGTTGGCGAGGAAGACGGTGCCCGAACCGCGTCGGCACGAGATCGCCGGCTCCTCGCCGAAGTGGGGATGCCAGGAAGCTACGACCGCTTCGGCGCCGGTTGCGCACGACCCGAGCTCGAGCCGGCGATCCACCCCGCAGGAGCGCGGGCAGATGGTGCAGTTGGTGAGGAGCGTTTGCAGCCGGCGTAACCGCTCAGCCAGCTCACCGCTGCGCGCGAGACCAACGTAGCTCGCTCGCCAGGAAGGCGAAACACGGGCCATGGGTCGACTGTAGCGCAGACCGGTTCATTGCGCCCATCCAATTCTCACTGTGCCCGTGAGGATGCCATGATGGGGGACGTGGCCTTCTGTCGTCGCGCTTCCCGAGAGTGCCCCACTGCAATTCGCCCGGCGAATTGCGGCCGGGCGAGGCGCCCGGGTGCGGACAGAACGTTCCCAGTTACCTAATCGCCTCCTCGCGCCGACAACTAAAAACAAAAAACTAAATACAAAAAACTAAGAATTAAGAATCAATGTGCCTCTGCCTGCACGAGCCTCCCATCCTGCCAGACGTAGATTTCGCGGTCGGCGGCGAGGCGGCGGAGCGCCGGGTCGTCGGATTCGGCAGCCGCGAAGAGGAGGTCGTCCTTGGATGGGGGGGCCATCAGCCGCGCCGCCGTCGCCCATCCCCGCCAAACTCCGCGTGGGAGGAGGATCACCGCACGCTCGAGCCCTGACGCCTCGATCTGGCGCTCGAGCGAGCCGTCGACCCCGTTGTAGCCGTGGTAGAGGGAGAGCCGGTATGGGAGCACGGCCGCGGCCGCGAGGTTGAGTACCAGGAAGAGGGTGAGGGCGGCGATCGCAGGGATCCGGTTGGGCGCTCCCCCTTTGCCGGCGCCGATCCGGGACAGCTCCTGGAACCCTCTCGCGGACAGGAGAAAGAGACAGGCGAAGATCTCGAAGTAGTAGCGCGGGCCAAATCCGTGCAGTCCGTTGGCGCGCACGCCGAGGTGTGCGAGCACGACGGCGCCGACCATCGCCGCCAGCAGCCAGTCGGTGGGTCGTGCGCGCCGCACGAGAAACGGGACTGCGGCGAATGCCAGTGCCAGGGCCAGCGGGAAGAGGCCGTGGAACCGGTCCCAACCCCAACCGAAGAGAGCGGAGCAGGTGGAGGCGAGCAGGGCGTCGAGATTGCGGATGCCGAAGGGGAGGTTGGCGAGGCGGTACATGGGCTGTTGGGCCAACGAGTAGGGGAAGGTGAAGGCGCTGCCGGTGATCAGGAAGTTGGCCGCGAAGGTCGGCGCGGCGGCGAGGAGTCCACCCCCGAGCGCGGCCCGGATCAGCCGCGTTGACTGGTTGCGATCTGAAGACCGGTAGACCTGGTGGAGAAAAAACACACTCAGGGGAAGAGCCGCCGCCGCCGCGGTCAGGGGCCGCATTCCGAAGACGCCTCCCAGGGCGATTCCCGAGGCGGCGGCCGCGGCCCAATGTCCGTGGCGCCGGGCTACCAGAAGGAACCACAGCGAGGCCAGCAGCAGGGTCGCGCTGGCTGGGTGGGCGAGCATGCTGCCGAACATCAGTCGAGCCATCGGGGAAATCAGACCGAGGATCGCGGCCGCGACCCCCAGCAGGGGGCCGTCGAGCTCCCGCCCGACGAGGTAGAGGAGCACGATGAAAACCCCGCCCAGACACGGCGCCACCATCCAAGGGGTCCCGAGAGCCAGGCCGGCGGCCAGGATCAACGGCCAACCGGGCGGGTAGTGCGCGAGCCAGCGACTGGACTCTACGTAGGTGAATGGCACCTGCAGGAAGTCCTGGATTGCCGAGACCTCGCTCGACAGCCTTCCGTCCACCAGCCATCCGGCCTGGAGGAGATAGGTCACCGAATCGGGCACGTGGGGCAGTCCTTCGAGAACGCCTCCCGCCACCCAGCCGGACAACGCTGTTGCGGAGATCGCGAGCAGCATCACGACCGCGACCACAACGGATCGGGACATGACGGCGCCGGGAGCGGGACGAGGAACGGAGAACGCGGCGATCAGGCCGAAACCACCGATCAGCAGCGCCGCCACCGCCGTCGCCCGCAACATGGTCGCCAGCGCCGCTCCGGCGTCGGCTGCAGGTGTCGGGTCGATGCTGGTTGCGGCGAGAGTCGCGCCCATTCCATCGCGGATGAAGAGATCGTTGTTGATCAGACCGCGGCGGAGGGCTACCGAGAAGGTGTCGCCTCCCTGCAGGATCAGGTCGAGGTCATGGAGGGTCCGTCCTCGAAAAATTGCGTCGAGCTCGAACGGCCCACGAAGGGTGAGCTTGCGGCGCCAGACGGTTCCTCGGGCGGCGCCCTCGTCCAACTCCCAGTCGCCGAGGGGGGTGATGCCGCCGGGTGGGAACCGGAATCGGCGCGGCAGGGTCCCACGCAGCAGTACCCGCTCGTCTTGGCGAACGACGAGGCGGCGTCCGCCCGGGGGGTCGATGGAATCCATCGCGCGGATTTCGATGGTCTCGATCGAGCGCAGGCTCGCCGGCGCCGTCAGCTCTGTCCCCGCGACCTCGACCTGCAACCGGCCGCCATCGAAGAAGACGTTGAGTTCAGTGGTTCGGTCGACGGCGCCGGCGGCCATCCACAGCAGGGCCGCTCCCATCGACCACGTCAGTACGAATCGGATCTGAGTTCGCATCCTTCACCACGTCGCGTCAAGACGCCGGTGAGGCTTCCTGAGATGTGGCGGTCGCGACTTGAGGACCGTGGAATCGCGCACAACGGTGCTCTCAGCGATCCGAAGGGAGCAGACGCTGAAGACTGCGGCGGATTGCCGGCCGCGACCGGAACCCGGTGAGAAATGCAGGCTAGTTGTCACCGGAAGAAACAGCCGGGTCATTCACGGAATTCGATCCGTTCGATTTCGTGCAGCATGTAAAGCAGTCGAAGCGACCACTCCTCGTCCTTCTCGAGACGAACAAGCTCTCCAACCGTGATTGGGGTTTCCTCGATGGTGCGCAGGATCCGCTGCTGCCGCCCGGAGAGGTGGAGATCGGCGGGGATCTGGCCTTTCCGGCGCACAACCTTCTGGTGGGTCTTGCCTTCCATCGAACGCCGGACCATGATCAGGGGCATACGCTCCTGAATCCCCTCGTGGATCAGGGTGTGGGCGCGCAGGTTGAGGGGCAGCCCCGGCTCGGGCGCAGCGATATCCTTGTAGAGCGCGAAGGAACCTCCGGTCCAGGTAAAGAGATCGAGGATCCGGTCGCGCACCTGGCTCCCGAGTTGGTTGTACAGAACGTTCGGAGTGCAGGCGTTGAGCGCGAGCAGGGCTTCGGTGAATCGAAGGCCCTTGCGCGCTGCGAAGTCGAGCGTCTCGCCGTGCTGCTCGCGCGACAGCACACCGTGCGCAACCAGATATTCGCCGAAGAGCTCGCTCTCGACGTTGGAGTTCGCAAACACGGGGTCGCCGTCCTCGAGGAAGATGGTCTTTCTCACCGGCTCGCGCTCGAGGTCGATCGTGCCTGTGATTCGCGCTTCGCTGAGTTGGTGCATCAAGCGGCAGAGGGAGACCTCGTGGAGGCTGCCGCACCGTTCGGGATTGGGCGGTCGGGACTCGACTACCTGGGGAGCGGGGAGGGCCACCGGACCGGGCCCTCGTCGTCCGAAGATGTTGAGAGGGTTCGACGAAGCACCGATGGCGACCGTCTGTGCAACTCCGGCGCCGGCAGCAGCGGTGATCGTCCGGGCCGCTTTTGCGAGCTCCCGCTCGACCTCGGCGTCACGCTCCTTTTCGCCCTCGATATCATCGGCAAACAGGGCGTGCATGAAGGTGGAGACCTCGGCCTCGGTCATCGGCTTGCTCGACTGGTCCACCCGTTGGCTGAGCTCGTTTTTCATGGCCAGGGCGGTCGGGTAGCGGTCGTCCGGGTCCGTCGCCAGGGTCCGGTCGAGAACCGCCTGCAGGCGGTTCGGTATCGAGCCGAAGCGGCTGCGGTCGATCTTGCCCTGGCGGATATCGAGCAGCATCGCCATTTCGTTGGGCCCGTCGCGGAGCGGCGCCATCGTCATCATCTCGGCAAAGACCACTCCGAGCGAAAAAAGATCGCTGCGCCGGTCCACCTCTTCGGCGTGAGCGGCCTCGGGGCTGATGTACCGGACCTTCCCCTTGATGACCCCGTGCTCGGTGTGCTCCTCGCGGTCTCGTGCACGGGCGACCCCGAAGTCGGTCAGCTTGATTTCCCCGCTGTAGGAAATGATGATATTGCGCGGGCTGACGTCTCGGTGGACGATCTCCTGGGGTTGCCCGTCCGGGGACCGGAACTCGTGTGCAAAATGGAGCCCGGTGCAGACCTCGTTCACGACCCTGGTGGCAAGTCGCCATGGACACCGGCGCTTGAGCGAGATCAGCCGCTGCATGACCATGAAAAGGTCTCGTCCGGGCACGTACTCCATGGCGATGTAGGGCGTCTCTTCGGCCTCACCGAGGTCGTATATCTGCACGATGTTCGGGTGAACCAACCTTGAGGCGATTTTCGCCTCGTCGGTGAACATGCGCAGGAAGCGTTTGCGTTCGAGAAGGTGGGCGTGGATCCGCTTGATGGCGACCGCCTTGGTGAACCCGCGGATGCCGACGACCTTCGCCCGGAAGACGTCGGCCATTCCCCCGGAGGAGATCTTGTCGACGAGCGTGTACTTACCGAAGCGCTGCATGGCCTTGGTCTTCAGTTCTCCCGGAACCACTGCACCGTGGCGGGAATGCCCTCGCTGAGTGGGGTTTCCACCTTGACCCCGAGCTCCTTCTGCAACAACCTCGATGAGATGCAGGAGCGCCGCTGTTCGCCGGGCTGTGCGGGGCCGTGGGCCGCCTCCTCGCCGCAGCCGAGGGAGACCGCGATGTGGGTGAAGAGGATGTTGACATCGGTTTCGATACCGGTTCCGACGTTGAAGGTGGCGAAGCCGGGGCGGCCGATCGCAGCGAGGTTTGCCTGCACAACGTCGTCGACATAGACGTAGTCCCGCGTCTGCAGCCCGTCACCGTGGATCACCGGTTGCACGCCGTCGAGAATGCGGCGGGCAAAAATGGCGACCACTCCCGCTTCTCCGTGAGGGTTTTGGCGGGGGCCGTAGACGTTGGCGTATCGAAGGCAGGTGGCATCGAGGCCGTACTGGGTGTGGTAGTAGAAGAGGTACCGTTCGCAGGCCAGCTTGGCGACCCCGTAGGGGGACACGGGGCGCACCGGATGAGATTCTTTGGCGGGGGAGAAATCCTGCTCTCCGTAAATGGCGCCTCCGGTGGAGGCGAACACGACCTGTTGGAGGGCGCCGGCGCGAGCCGCTTCGAGGAGGTTGAGAAGGCCGATGATGTTCACTTCGGCGTCGAACACAGGGTCTTCCACCGAGCGCCGAACGTCCATCTGGGCGGCGTGGTGGACGAGGACCTCGACTCCCCGCTCAACCAGAAGACGCCCCGCCTCTTCGGAGCGAACATCGAGGACCGCCAGATCGGCGCCCTCGGGGACGTTCTCCTTGCGGCCGCTCGACAGGTCGTCCACAATCACAACCTGGTGGCCGGCGGCGACCAGCGCTTCCGCGACATGGCTGCCGATGAAGCCTGCGCCTCCGGTGACACAGATGATCGCACTCATAAACTTCTCCTCCGCCCTTACACGAAGATTCTACCAGCGCCCGACCGAGGTTGTAGCGCGCGAGCTGCTGGGGAAAATACTGCTCCGGGAACACCCGGACGGTACGGTTGCGATTCGTTTGACCGAGGTCGAGGCGTATCTCGGGATCGCTGATCCGGCCTGCCACACCTTCGGAGGACGGCGCACCCGTCGCACAGAGACCATGTGGGGAGAGGCCGGCTATGCATACGTCTTTCTGGTCTATGGCATCCACAACTGCCTCAACGTGGTCACGGTCGGTCGAGGTCGGCCCGAAGCCGTACTGCTCCGCGGCGGGCTGGCACTGGAAGGTCTCGAGCTGATTCGCGCACGGCGGGGTCCGACGGTGGCCACGCGCTCCCTCTCCGATGGGCCGGGCAAGCTCTGCACCGCGTTGGGGGTGACCCGGGACCACGACGGTATCGACCTGTGTGATCCCTCCTCCGGGCTGCGGATCTGCGACGACGGCTTCCGGGTGGGGGAGGAGACGGTGCGCCGAACGCAGAGGGTGGGCGTCGATTATGCCGGCGAGGCCGCCGCTTGGCCGCTGCGGTTTGTCACTGACTTGACTGTGTTCCGTAGTTCCTGAGGGTCCATTGGTGTGGTGTTTCGTTTGGAACCACAATTCTGATTCATAGGATGGTTGGTCAAATACCCACCGATCCTGCATCGTCATGTGGAATTTGCTTTCCTTTCTTGACCTGAACTCAAGACTCTTTCTGTACGTTTCATTCAACAGAAAATATTTCCCGAGACAACTACCGTCATCGATCGCGCAGTTATCGTGGTGACCTCTCGATCGTTCGCCGACGATTCACTTTCCCTCCGGGAAGGTCGGAAGCTCGCAGGGATCCACGAACCACGGCGCTCTCGAGTCGAAGAATATGCTGCGTTCGGGTCGACTGCCGGGGTCGTCGTCGAGGCTGCCGGCCGGGACGAGGTAGCCCTTCTTGTTTCGCGATTGCCAGGGCATCGCCGAACCGCAAACGGAGCACCAGCCGGTGCAGAAATGCTCGGCGTCCGGATGCTCCCACTGCCGGACCAGCTCCGCGCCCTTAGTCCAGGCGAACTGGTCGGCCCGGACGAGGATGTTGGCGGAGTACGCCGACCCTGAGTTCTTCCGACATCGGCTGCAGTGACAGTGGTTGAAGAAAACGAACGGCGGTAGCGTCTCGAAGGCCACCGCTTGGCACAAACAGGACCCTCTCAACTTTGAATCATCCATTGTGATCCCCTTGACTGCGCGCCACATTTTGCAGCCGTCGCGAAAAAACTCGCTCAGGCATCCTTTCAGAGAATCGCCGGTCGGGCAACTTCGGGCGGCGATTCGAAGCGGCGTCTTGCCGTTCTCATTCGCGAGTTGGTGAGGAGTTCGGGCCAACGCCCGCCCGCTCGTCGAGCACGGGTCGTGTAACCTGCCGGTCGGAGGTGAGCCGATGCGTGTGGTGGTTCTTGGGGCCGGCAGAGTGGGGCAGGCGATCGCCCGAGACCTCGTGAAGGAGGAGAACCTGGAGGTCACGGTCACGGATGTTTCCGAGAGGGCGCTGGATCGCCTTGCGAAGGTCCCCGATTTGCGAACCGTTCGGGCAGATCTCGCTCGTGCGGGCGAGGTCACGCGGGTGGTCGCGGGCTTCGACCTCGCGGTTGGCGCCGTTCCGGGGCCGATGGGTTTTTCCAACCTGGGCCGGTTGATCGAGGCCGGCATCGATATTGTTGACATCTCGTTCTTCGAAGAGGATCCGTGGCCCCTCCACCGTCTCGCCCTCGAGCGCGGGCTGGCCGTGGTGATGGACTGCGGGGTTGCCCCCGGCTGCTCGAACCTCCTCCTCGGTAGGGCCGAGGCGTCGTGGGACCGGGTGGACCGGTTCTCGTGCTACGTCGGCGGTCTTCCGGTGGCGCGGCACTGGCCGTACGAGTACCGGGCGGTCTTCTCTCCGATCGACGTTATTGCCGAGTACACCCGGCCGGCGCGGCTGGTGGAGGGGGGGAAGGTCGTCACCCGCCCGGCGCTGACTGCGGTCGAGGCCCTCGACTTCGCCGGCGTCGGCACCCTCGAGGCGTTCAACACCGACGGCCTGCGTACCCTGCTCAAGACGTCGAAGGTCCCCGAGATGAAGGAAAAAACCATGCGCTACCCGGGGCACTGCGAACGTATGCGGATGCTCAGCGACAGTGGCTTCTTCAGCGAGGATCCGGTACGGGTCGGAGAGGCGCAGGTACGGCCAATCGATCTCACGGCCGAGCTGTTGATACCGGCGTGGCAGCTCGAGGAGGGCGAGGAGGATCTGACCGTGATGCGGGTGGAGCTGGATGGCGTTCAGGACGGCAAAGCCGTCCGGGTTCGATACGACCTGCTCGACCGCTACGACCGCGAGTCCGACATCACCTCCATGGCCCGTACGACGGGATATACGTGCACCGCGATGGTGCGGGCGATGGCTGCCGGGATGTACGTGGAACCCGGCCTCTCGCCGCCGGAAATTGTGGGCCGCGATGAGGCGTGCTTCGACTTCATCATGGAGCACCTGGCGGAGCGGGGGGTCTGCTTTCGAGAGACGATCACCGAGGTGTGACGTAGAAGTTTCGGATTTGCGCTGCTGGTGAGAAGCGCGGGTTAAGCCACTCGATCGCCTCCGCGCGCCGGTTATTCCGAATTCCGAATTCCGAAATCTGTCTCGCCTCAAAGTAGCTCGTCCCGCCCATGCGCTCCGAGCGTGCGCGTGATCATCTCGTCGAGAAGGGGCTGGCGCTGCTCCGGTCCGAGATCCAGGGCGCGAGCGAGGACCGGCCAGGCGGCGGTGAGGAGGAAGAGCGGCGCCGCCAGCTCGAGGAGCAGCAGACGGCCCTCGGTACTGGTCCCCGGGTTGTCGCTGTGTCCGAGGGCGGTGGCGAGAACCTCGAAGGCCGAGTGCAGGGGCGGCGCCAGGGACTCGACCGCCATCGCACCGCCGTCGGCCAGATCCCGCAGGAGCAGGCGAAAGGCGGTGTCGTCCTCCTCCATGTGGGCGAAAACGCGACGGACAGCAGTGAGGAGTCCGACAGGCTCCAGATCATCCGGCTCCGCATCCGGGGTGGGTCCCAGCTCGGCCAGCCCGGCGGCAGCCTGGCGCAGGACGGTTCGGTAGAGCTGGCGTTTCCCCCCAAAGTGGTAGGAGATCGCACCCGGGTTGGCGCCGGCGTGGTTGCAGATATCGCGCACCGACGCCCCGCGGTAGCCGTTTTCGGCGAAAAGGCGGGAGGCGGCCTGGATGAGACGATCGCGGGTGGAGAAGTTCATACATTTGTTTGTATCATTTCTGAGCAGGTGAGTCAATCACCTTCCAGTTCAACCCGGAGAGTCTGAGGTTGAGCACTCCAGTCCCAATGATTCTCCAGTCAGAACATCTTCAAAACACATATAAAGAATTTGAATTCAATGAATTGAAATTTTCGAACAAGCGAATGTTTGAATGATGGACCATGCCTTGACTTCGTCGCAAGCAGTGATTAGGATCGGTTCACAGGATGGTCATTGATGTGAAATCAGTCGTCGCCGTGATTCCGGCGCGGTGGGCATCGACCCGTTTTCCGGGCAAGGCGCTGGCCCGGATCGCCGGCGAGCCGATGATCGCCCACGTGATCCGGCGCGCCGCGGAGGCTCTCTCCGTGGGCCACGTGATCGTGGCGACCGACGACGAGCGCATCGCCGGAGCGGCGAAGGCGGCGGGCGCCGAGGTGGTCATGACCGGCGTGTGCAGCTCGGGCACAGACAGGGTTGCTGCGGCGCTTGTCGGTCGTGAGGAATGGGAACTGGTGGTCAACGTCCAGGGTGACGAGCCGCTCCTCAGTGGGGAGAACATCGACGTCCTTGTGGAGGGCCTGCGGGCTGACCGCGGTGCGCCGATATCGACCTTGTGCCGGCCGTTGGCGCCGGAGCGCGCCGAGGATCCCAACGCGGTCAAGGTTGTTCGCGACACACATGGGCGGGCCTTGTTCTTTTCGCGTTCGCCCATTCCGTATCCACGAGATCGCGAGGCGGCTGCGGCGCTGTGGCGGCTGCACCTCGGCATCTACGGATTCCGGCGGCAGGCGCTCGAGGACTTTGTTTCGCTGCCGCCGTCGGAACTCGAGAAGGCGGAAGGCCTCGAACAGCTTCGTGCCCTCGAGAACGGGATTCCGATTCTGGTGTTGGACGCGCCGCATCCGGCCTTCGGGGTGGATACTCCCGAGGACCTGCGGCGGGCCGAGGAGATCATCGCAGAGAGAAACTGAGGAGGAGAAGCGGGCATGGCAACGAAGTACGTTTTCGTCACGGGTGGTGTGGTTTCCGGTCTCGGCAAGGGTATCGCCGCATCGTCGTTGGCGGCGTTGATGGAAGCCCACGGCTACACAGTGACCATGCTCAAGGTCGATCCCTACGTTAATGTCGATCCGGGCACGATGTCGCCCTTCCAACACGGCGAGGTCTTTGTCACCGACGACGGCGCCGAGACCGATCTCGACCTCGGCCACTACGAGCGCTTCACGTCCACCCTGATGGCCAAGAAGAACAACTTCACAACCGGCAAGATCTACGCCTCGGTGATCGAAAAGGAACGGCGTGGCGACTACCTCGGTAAGACGGTGCAGGTGATTCCCCACATTACCGACGAGATCAAGGAAAATATCCGTGCCCTTGGCGGTGACGTGGACTTCGTGATCGTCGAGATCGGCGGCACTGTGGGCGACATTGAGTCGCTGCCATTCCTCGAAGCGATCCGCCAGTTCCGCGCCGAGGCGGGGCGTGGCAATGTCCTCAACATCCACGTCACCCTGGTCCCCTACATCAAGGGGTCGGACGAGCTCAAGACCAAACCCACCCAGCACTCCGTCAAGGAGTTGTTGCAAATTGGGATCCAGCCCGACATTCTCCTCGTTCGCGTGGATCGCCCGTTGCCGCCGGACCTTCGCGACAAGATCTCCCTCTTCTGCAACGTCGAGTCGCGGGCGGTGATCCCGGCTCAGGATGCCGACACCATCTACGAGGTGCCGCTCAAGCTGGCCGCCGAGGGACTCGACGAGATCGTTCTCGAGCTGCTCAACCTCCCCAAGGGTCAACGCGACCTGAGCCGTTGGCGCAAGGTGGCCGACGCGGTGCACAGCGTGTCTGATGAGGTCTCGGTGGGGATCGTCGGCAAGTACGTGAACCTCGCGGACTCCTACAAGTCGCTCAACGAGGCGCTGATCCACGGCGGGCTCGCCAACGGTGTCAAGGTCAATCTGGTTTTCATCGATGCCGAAGACCTCGAGGGATCGGGTTACCCCGAGCAACTCTTCGATGTAGACTCCATCCTCGTTCCGGGTGGTTTCGGGAAGCGCGGGATCGAAGGAATGATTCGCGCCATCGAGTTCGCTCGAGGCCACAAGATTCCCTTCTTCGGCATCTGTCTGGGTCTGCAGACGGCGGTGGTTGAGTTCGCACGCAATGTCTGCGGTCTGGCCGGGGCACACTCCACCGAGTTCGTGAGCGCGCCCGCTTACAAGGTCATCTACAAAATGCGCGAGCTTGTCGGCGTCGATCAGATGGGCGGCACCATGCGCCTGGGCAAATACCCGTGCCGGCTCAGACCGAGTTCACTGGCGTGGCAGGCCTACGGCGGGGACGAGGTCTGGGAACGGCACCGCCACCGCTACGAGGTCAACCTCGAGTATGTACCGCTCTTCGAGGAGAAGGGGATGGTGGTGAGTGGCAAGTCGCCGGACCGGATATTCGTCGAGGTGATCGAGCTCCCCGACCACCCGTGGTTCCTCGCCTGCCAGTTCCACCCCGAGTTCAAATCGCGTCCGTACGACCCGCACCCGATCTTCAGCTCCTTCGTTGGCGCAGCGGTGGACAATAGGAATCGAAAGCGCGCCGAAGCGGAGGAAGAGGACGCGGCTCGGGCAGAATCGGTCGCGGAGGCGCCGGAGAAGGCGATCGAGGAACCCGTCGAAGCAAGCTGATTCGGTTGAATGCTCATCGCCGCGTGGTCCGAGTCCACGTCCGGTCATCGCGCCTTTCAAAGCTCCGGATTCGCGCTACCGGAAGGTGACGCGACCTTCTGTCGTCGCGCTTCCCGAGAGGATGCCAAGGCACCTCCGGTCATCGCGTACATTCGCGGACAGAATGCCTCCAGCTTCCTGATCGTTTCCTCGCGCCGGTAATTCCGAATTCCGAATTCCGAATTCCTTCCGCCCTCCTGCCCTCCTGTTACACTGTCCACGATGACGAACCAGGGCTTCGAGCTGACTCCGGGGATCGAAATCGGTGGCGCCTCTCGACCGGTATACGTCGCCGGGCCGTGCGTCATCGAGTCGCGTGACATGGTGCTGGACGTCGCCGGCAGGTTGTCGGAGATCGCGGCGAAACACGGGGTGCCCGTCATCTTCAAGGCCTCCTTCGACAAGGCCAACAGGTCGTCGCTGTCGGGCTTCCGCGGTCCCGGCGAGGAGGCCGGGCTCGAGGCGCTGGCAGAGGTCAAACGGATCACCGGCCTGCCGGTGCTCACGGATGTCCACCAACCCGAACAGGCGGCGCGCGCGGCCGAGGTCGTGGACGTGCTGCAGGTCCCGGCCTTTTTGTGTCGGCAGACTGACCTGCTGCTCGCGTGTGGGCGGAGCGGTCTTCCGGTCAATGTCAAGAAGGGCCAGTTCCTCGCCCCGGAGGACATGAAGAACGCGGTCGAGAAGGTGGAGTCGACGGGGAACGGGAAGGTATTCCTGACCGAGCGCGGCTCGAGCTTCGGCTACCACAATCTGGTAGTGGACATGCGTTCGTTGCCGATCATGAGGCGTCTCGCTCCGGTCATCTTCGACGTCACCCACTCCTTGCAGCTTCCCGGTGGGCTCGGCCACGCCACCGGAGGCGCCCGCGAGTTCCATCCCCACCTCGCCCGGGGGGCCGCAGCAGTGGGGGTGGACGGTTTCTTCGTCGAGGTCCATCCGGACCCGGCGCGGGCACTCTCGGACGCCGCCACCCAGCTTGACTTTGAAGAGTTCGACCATCTGTTGACACAGCTTGAGACCGTCTCCGGCGCCGTGCGGGAGCTGGCGCCGTGAGCCGCGAGGTCGCACGCCAAGTCCTCGAGACCGAGGCCGCGGCGATCCGTAACCTGATGGAGAATCTCGGCGAGGACTTCGACCGCGCGGTGGAAATGATTACCGAATGCGTCGGCCGGGTGGTGTGGACCGGAATGGGCAAGTCCGGGATCATCTGCCGCAAGATCGCCGCGACTATGCGTTCCACAGGCACCCCTGCTCTCTTCATGCACCCGGCGGAAGCGATTCACGGCGACCTCGGGATGGTGGCTCAGGGTGATCTCGTGGTTGCGGTCTCACAGTCGGGGACCACCGAGGAGATCTTGGAGCTGCTCGAAATATTACGGCGGATCGGGGCGACGTTGATCGCCGTCACCTCGAGCCCGGACTCACCGCTGGCCGACGCCGCCGACCTCCACCTTGACCTCGGGGTGCGCCGCGAAGCCTGCCCCTTGAACCTGGCGCCGACCGCCTCAACGACTGCGAGTCTCGCCCTTGGCGATGCTCTGGCGATGGCGGTTTCGGTGAAGAAGGGATTTCGCGAGGAGGACTTTGCGCGGTTGCATCCGGGCGGCAAGCTCGGCAAGCGTTTCCTGACGGTGCGCGACCTCATGCACAGCGGCGAGCAGGTGCCGCGAGTGGCCGCGGACGCTCTGATGAAGGACGTGATCTACGAGATGAGCCGCAAGGCCCTCGGCATGACCACGGTACAGGACGATTCCGGCCGCCTGCTGGGAGTGATCACCGACGGCGATCTGCGGCGGTTGATGGAACGGGACTCCGATCCTTTGGCGCGGACCGCGGGGGAGGTCATGCACCGCGGAGGCGTCTGCATTGCCTCCGACGAGCTGGCGACGGCAGCTCTGCGTCTTCTCGAGGAGAGGCGAATCACCTCGCTGATGGTGTGCCCCGGCGATGCTCCCGTCGAGGGGGTATTGCACGTGCATGATCTCTGGGGCGTAGGACTTTTCTGAATTAGGAATTAGGAATTAGGAATTCGGAATGAAGTGATAGGATCCGTCTTCCCGCCCGGTTCGATCGGGAGGGTGGGCGGGAATTCCTGATTCCTCATTCTTTCGAGAGGTGCTCTGCGCTGTGCGACTCACCATACTGACTACCGGCGGGACGATCGACAAGACCTACGACGAGCTCCAGGGCAGCTTGCGGAACTCGCGCACGGTGCTCGACCTGCTCCTCGGTTCGCTGCGGCTCCCGGATCTTTCCATCCGACACGTCGAGGTGATGCACAAAGACTCACTCGACCTGACCGACGAGGATCGCGAGATCATCACCAACGCCGTCTGCGATGCCGTGCCGACCTCTGACGCGATTGTGATCCTCCATGGCACCGACACCCTCGAGAAAACCGGCGAGCACTTTCACCGCACATGCGAGGGCTTCACGATCCCGGTGATCCTGACCGGCGCGATGCGGCCCTACGAGTTCCGCGACACCGACGCACTCCAGAACGTCACCGAGGCGCTGGTCGCGGCTCGCCTGCTCTCGGGGGGCGTTTACGTGGTGATGCACAATCGCGTGCTCGGCTTTCCCGGAGTCGTCAAGGACCGGCAGGCAGGGACGTTTGTTCGGACGAGCTGAGCTCGTCCGAATTCGGAATTCGGAATTCCGAATTCTCTCTACGTTCCGATCCTCGTCACGACGATGAGCGGCCCCTCGACGTTCGTATCATCTGAGAGATCTACCCTGCCCTCGATACACCACAGGTTCTCGTCGTCCGGGTCGAGGAGGATTTGGACCACCTGCCACCGATTGTTGCCGGCGTTAGTGATCCGGGTGTGCTCGGCGAGGCGGGCCTTGTGGTTGAAGACGAGGGTGTCGAACGCCTCGAAGAACGGCGCCATGGCGGCTTCGAAATCGTCCGCTGAGTCGAGGGCCGCGGGGTCTTCCGGAGCGTGGCGGATTGAAGCCGCCGCCTCCTCCCAGTCCCTGCGGGCGAGGGCGGCGACGAGCAGGTGGAGATCGGCGCGCAGGCGAGCTCCGAGGGCCTTCGGATCGCTGCGCAGCTCCTCGGCCGCGAGCAGGCGGTGGGCGGTTTTGGTATCGGCCGCAACCTCGAGCAGCAGCTCGGGGTGACGCAACGACTCCCACTCCTCGATGAGTGAGGTATCGACCCGCTCGAGGGTGGCTCTGAGAAAGGCGATGATGTCGTTCACTCCCTCGGTCTTGGCCTGGTCGGGGACGTTCTGGTTGAGGGTCTTGTAAACCTGGGAGAGGTAGCGGAGGAGGACGCCTTCGGATCGTTGCAGCCCGTAGCGACGTATGTAGTCGGTGAAACTGAGGTAGTCCTCGACCATCTCGCGCGCCACCGATTTGGGTCGGACCGCGTCGCCGCCGACCCAGGGGTGGTCGCGGCGAAAGTGGTCGAAGGCGCCGTGGATGTAGTCTGCGATAGGCTGTGGATGGGTGACCTCGTCGAGGCGGTTCATCCGCTCGTCGTAGGAAACCCCTTCGGCCTTGAGCCGGTTGATGAGCTCCGTCTTGATACGGTCTACCTGCCGGCGAATGACGATCACGGGGTCCTCGAGCACAGCCTCGACCAGACTCAGGAAATCGAGCGCGTGCTCCGGGTTGTCTGAATCGAGCCCGTCGATGGCCCCGATGAGGAAGAGCGACAGATTGTGGAAGAGCGAGAAGTCCACCTGCAGGTCATCGTCCACGGTGACCCAAAAGTAGCTCTCTGCGGTGTCCCGCTCCATGCGGATGATGCCGGCGCGGTACAGCGAGCGTGCGAGCTGTGCCGCCCTTTCGAGGTGGCGCTGCTTGCCGGCATCGTCGTCGTGGCAGTCGGCGATGAGCCGGCGGACCGAGGCAAAGTTGCCGCTCTCCGGATCATTGATCGCAGCGTCGCGCTGCAGGAGATCGACCAGCATCCCCGGTGTGATCCAAAAGTGTGAGCTGAGCTTCTCGGGTGGGTTCGCGACCAGGTTTTTGAAGGTCTCCTCCGACCACGAAACCTCGCCGGGTTGCGCCTTTTTCGGCCCCTTCTTGTGGCGCTTCTTGGGGTTGGCAGCCGCCTTGCGCTGCGCTCGCAATCGTTCGACGGTTTCTTCGGGGGCCTGGCTCACCACGAGGCCCTCATCGTCGAAGCCCTTGCGCCCAGCGCGTCCGGAGATCTGTTTGAACTCGCGTACCTTGAGGCGGGTGACCTTACGTCCGTCGAACTTGGCGAGCTTGGTGAAAAGGACGGTGCGAAGCGGAATGTTGATGCCGACGCCAAGGGTGTCGGTGCCGGAGATCACCTTGAGCAGGCCCCGCTGGGCGAGCTGCTCCACCTGCAGCCGGTACTTGGGCAGGAGGCCCGCGTGGTGGACGCCGATGCCGAAGCCGAGGAAGCGCTTGAACTCCTTGCCGTAGGGGGTGTCGAATCGGGCGTCACCGACGGCTGAGCGAATCGCAGCCTTCTCCTCCTTGGTGGTCAGCTTCATGCTGGTGAGCTTTTGCGCCATCTCGGCGCAATCGCGCTGGGTGAAGTTGACCAGGTAGATTGGCGCTCTGTCGGCTTCCATCAGCTCTTCGATGGTTTCGTGAAGGGGTGTCTCGCGATAGTGGTAGTCGAGCGGCACAGGTCTCTCGTCGGAATGGACCAGCGCCGCGGCGCAACCGGTTCGCTTCTCGATGTGCTCCATGATGGCGCTCATGTCACCGAGGGTGGCCGACATGAGAAGAAAGCGTGTGTTGGGGAGCGTAATCAGCGGCACCTGCCATGCCCAACCCCGGTCCCGGTCGGCGTAGTAGTGGAATTCATCCATCACGACGAAGGGCGCGTCGAGATGCTCGCCCTTGCGCAGCGCGAGGTTGGCCAGCACCTCGGCGGTGCAGCAGATGACCGAAGCGTCGGGATTGATGCTGGCGTCACCGGTCAACATGCCCACGTTGTCGGCGCCGAACTCTGCGCACAGGGCGAAGAACTTCTCGCTCGCCAGGGCTTTGATGGGCGAGGTGTAGAAGCTCCGTTTCCCCTCGCACAGACCCCGGAAGTGGAGGCCGAGTGCGACCAGCGATTTTCCCGATCCTGTGGGGGTGTCGAGCACAACGTGGCGATCGGCCATCAGCTCGAGCAACGCCTCCTCCTGGGCGGCGTAGAGCTCGAAGCCCGCGTCCGCCGCCCACTCGAGGAAGAGGTCGAGGATCGAGTCGGGGTCCTTGGTGCCCTCCGCCGGGATTCGCGAGCCCAGGTTGGCGGTCTCTTCCACCATCCGCTAGGCAGTCATTCCCGACAGACGGGAATCGACGATCTGGCGCGCCTCGTCGATGATCGAGTCGATGAGGTCGTGGACGGTCGGTACATCCCGCACCAGGCCGACTGACTGGCCGGCCGCCATCAGGCCGACGTCGATCTCACCGTCCTTGAGCACGCGGAGGCCGTTCTTGCCGGCAACGAGGGGTGCCAGCTCGGTGATGGTCGCGCCGCTTTCCTCCAATGCCACCACCTTCTCGGCGACCTCGTTGCGGAGCACCCGTTCGGTGTTGCGAAGGGACCTCATAACGTACATGGTGTCGGTCTCGGTGGCTGAGACCAGCCACTGTTTGACATTGTCGTGGGCCGGCGCTTCCTTGGTGGCAACGAAGCGGGTTCCCATGTTCACGGCCTCGGCGCCGAGGGCCAGGGCAGCTACCAGCCCGCGGGCATCGGCAAACCCGCCGGAGGCGATCACCGGGATCGAAACCGCATCGACCGTGACGGGGATCAGCACCAGTGAGGTGACGTCCTCCTCGCCGGGGTGGCCCGCGCATTCGCAGCCGTCGATGCTGACGAAGTCGCAGCCGATAGCCTCCGCCTTGCGGGCGAACCGGACTGACGTGCACTTGTGGATGACCTTCGCCCCGCCCGCTTTGATGCGTTCCATATACGGTTCGGGGTTGCGGCCGGCGGTCTCGACGATGCCGATGCCCTCATCGACGATGACGTCGATCAGGCTTGGGTAGTCCTTCGGGATCAGGGTCGGGAGGAATGTGAGATTCACCCCGAAAGGACGGTCGGTGAGGGCGCGGGTTCTCGCGATCGCCTCTGCGAGGCCCTCCGCAGTCTCGAATGTCAGCGCCGTGAGAATCCCGAGCCCTCCAGCCTCCGACACCGCCGCCACCAGCTCCGGTTGCGACACCCACATCATGCCGCCCTGGATGATCGGGTGCTCGATTCCAAGTACGTCGGTGACTCTGGTCGAAAAAACCTGTGTCATTGTCCCCCCGGCCTTTCGAGTTCTGCTTGTGTCCCCCCGGCGAGGTTGCGAAAGAGAAGGTACCACGGTCGGTTCGAGGAGTACTGCTGAAGGGTTATCGAAAAAACCGGGTCTGGCGACCCGGAAAGACAAGGGGTATGTAGATTGGTCGGTGAAAGCCGGAGCTCTCAGCGACATGAAAAACCTGTTGTCCGCACCGAACTCTCAGGGCGTTGACGCCTGTGATTCCGGTCGGAGCATCGACCAACCTATCGCGTTCCACAGCCAAGATCAACCCCGCGCGAGATGCTGTTCGAGATACGCATAGTCCGGGGTGAGCTCGCCACGATGAACGATGACGGCCGATTTCAGTTCGTCGGGCAAGGCGAGACGCTCGAAGGGAGCCGAGAAATCGGCTTTCGCCAAGGCGGGCAGGAAGTGGGCAAGGGTCTGCGAGAACTCCTCGGATGCCTCTCGAGGCAGCTCGGCGGGCAGGATGTCGACCGCAAGCACGACCGGTCCATGCCCCTCTACACCCGAGCTGATCGTGTCTGTCTGGACATCGTAGACGTAGACCGGGTCGGACGGATCGGTGCACTTCAGCGTGCACTCGACCGCTCCTTCGACGTCGCATCCCAGGTCGCCGATCACCCGCAGGCGGGGCTGGGAATCCTCGGTGAAGAGCCCACCCAGACTCTTCTTGGTCACCAACCTGGGGTATTTCTCGTCCCAGTAGTTGCAGTTCATCAACACGGTGAGGTGGGGGAGGAAGCGGTCGAAGGTCGAGCGGTATTTCTCGGGGTGGCGGTAGTAGTCCTGGAGCTCGAAGATGTGCTCCGGGCTCTGCGGTTCGACCAGGTGTTCCTCGCGAAAAGTGGTCTGGAAGAGACGCCGCGGCGACGGATTCTCGGCCAGGGCGCTGAGGTCCGTGGGGGCCGTTCCCCGGGTCGGCAGCTCGGCCAGTATCTCCCGCACGCCGCCGGCCACGTTGCCGTAGCCCGCAACTCCGATCACCAGCGGCGTCAGGGACGCGGGGAGGCCGTTGGATGCGATGAGCTCTCCGGCGGCGCGGACCGCGGCCTTGGCCTCCTCGAGGCTGGAGTAACTGTGGGCCGGCTGGATTGAGGCGAAGGGGGTCCTGATCCCCTCGGTTTGCAGGCGTTGACCGAGGGCCCAGAGGGCGTCGATCATACCCGCGAGACCGGCGAAGCGGCCAAAGAAGATCAGCCGCCGGCCCGATTCGTCGCAGACCTTTTCGTAGTCGATCAGAGTACAGCCGAGCTCCATCATGCGTGCCAACATCGGCATGTTGTAGGGTTGACCCTTGATGACGTGGGAGAAGAAAAGGTAGGCCATCCCCGGCAGGAATTGATCGGGTGGGATTTCCTTGACGCCCAGAATCACCGACGCCTCCGACAGGTCCTGCACGACCCGCCCGCCCGCCCGGACATACTCGTTGTCGGGGAAGACGCGCCGCGCGGAAGGTTGAACCAATACCTCGATTCCGGAGTTGCCGACCACCTTGCGAGTGAGCTCGGGCGTCACCGGCGAACGGCGCTCCCAAGGGCTCTTGGTTTCGCTACGGATTCCGATCGTGTCGCTCATAGGTTCCCCCCCGCGAGAGGGTACAGCCGACACCGAGGGCCTTCAAGCCCCGTGACCGCACCCCTCAAAACTCCGCCGGGTTCTGAGGAGGGCGGGCCTGGAGCGATCGCGATCACAAAACCCCCGCGGATGGCGTTGTCGCCAATCGACTTTGAGGAGCGGAGAGGGTAGGGTACTGCTCATGAAGAAGATACTCATTCTATTCGCCTGTATCGGGTTGTTCATCGGTTGTAAGTCGACAGTGGTCGCGCCGGAGGGGACCCAGGCCGAGTACAGCCCGGCCGAGGGAGCCCTTAGGGCGACCCTCGGAGGTTCGATGCCCGAGGTCGTTGAGGCGACAAAGACCACGCTCGAAGACCTTGACCTGGTGGGGATCGACGCCAATGTGGACAAGCTCAAAGGCAAGATCACGGCTCGCATGGCGGTCGGCAAGAAGGTGACGATCAATCTCGAGGCGATCGATTTCGATACCACCAAGATCAAGATCAAGGTCGGCTCTTTCGGCGACAAGTCGATCTCGATGCAGATCCTCCGCCACATCCAGAAACAGATGAAGTAGGAATTAGGAATTCGGAATTCCTAACTCCCAATTCGTCCCTGCGTTTCGCCAAGAAAAAACCCGGCCGTTGGGCCGGGTTCTCGCTTTCCGATTGGTGAGTTCTACGCCATCTCGAGCAGGTACGCAAACCCCATTCCGCCGCCGATGCACATCGTGACGATGCCTCTCTTGGCCTGCCGGCGTTCGAGCTCGCCGAGGATCTTGACTGTCAGCACGGCGCCGGTTGCGCCGAGCGGGTGGCCGGTGGCGATGGCGCCGCCGTTGACGTTCGTCTTCTCGGGGTCGAGTCCGAGCTCGTCGACGCAGTAGACCGACTGGCTGGCAAACGCCTCGTTGATCTCCACGAGATCGATGTCATCGAGCTCGAGACCGGACTTTTCGAGGAGCTTGGGGACGGCTTTCGCCGGGCCGATGCCCATGATGTCGGGATCGACGCCCGCGACCGCCCAGTGACGGACGAAGGCGATGGGCTCGAGACCCAGGTCCTTCGCGGTGTCGGCCCCCATGATCACCACCGCCGCGGCGCCGTCGTTGATCTGCGAGGCGTTTCCGGCGGTGACAGTGCCCATCGGGTCGAAGACCGGTTTCAGCTTCGCAAGGCTCTCGACGGTCGTGTCCGGGCGCGGTCCTTCGTCGGTGTCGAAGACGAACTGGTTCCATTTTCCGTTGGACCGCGTGCGGACCTCGAGGGGGACGATCTCTTCTGCGAACTTGCCCGACTCGATCGCGGCGGCGGCCTTCATGTGAGAGTTGTAGGCGAACTCGTCCTGCCGTTCGCGCGTGATCTCGAAGCGTCGCGCCACCACCTCGGCGGTGGTGCCCATCGCCGCGTAAGCGTTGGGCAGGTCGCGCATCAGACCCGGGTAGGCGATCGGCTTGTTGCCGCCCATCGCCACCATCGACATTGACTCAACGCCTCCGGCAATGACGATGTCGGCGTTGCCCGACCGGATGGAATCGGCGGCCAGCGCGATTGTCTGCGAGCCCGAGCTGCAGAACCGGTTGATGATGATGGCCGGGACCTCGGTGGGGAAACCGGCGGCCAGGCCGATCAGGCGGGCCACGTTCATGCCCTGCTCGCCCTCGGGCATGGCGCAGCCGAGCATGATGTCGTCCACCATTGCCTTTTCGAGCCCTGGTGTGCGCTCGACTAGCCCCTTGAGCATTTCAGAGGCGAAGAACTCGGGGCGAGTGTCACGCAGGCTGCCCTTCTTGGCCCTGCCGATGGCCGTGCGGGCGCGGGAAACGATGACGGCTTCACGCATCGTGTTGACTCCTTTCCTGGCTTTCAGTTCAGTTCCGCAGTGGCTTGTTGTTGACGAGCATGTAGGAGATTCGATCCTGGGTCTTGGGCTCACCGCAGAGCGAGAGGAAGGCCTCGCGCTCGAGGTCGAGAATGGTCTGCTCGTCCACCGGGTCGTTGATCGTGGTGTCGCCGCCGGTGAGAATTCTCGCGAGGTGGCGGCCGATCTTCTCGTCGTGGGAGGAGACCCAATGAGTGAGCTTCATGTTGTAGAGCATCATCTCCATCGTCGCCGCACCCTCCTTGCCCGGGAGGAAATAAGTTTTGGGGGGTGACGGCGCATAGCCTTCCTCGGCCATACCGATGGCCATCCTTTTGGCGGTCCACAGCTGTTGGTCGCGGTTGATTTCCACTTTGTCGGAAGGACGCAGGAACTTGCGATCCCGCGCCTCCTCTCCGGAGGTGGCGACCTTGGCCATGCCGATGTTCTCGAAGGCGATGCGGAGGAACGGGATGTTCGACAACACCGGCTCGTCGATGCCCTCGAGCACCCGCTCGATCATGAAGCGGCAGCCGCCGCCGGCCGGGATCAGACCGACCCCGACCTCGACCAGTCCGAGGTAGGTCTCGGCTGCGGCGCAGATGCGGTCGCCTCCCATGGTGATCTCGCACCCGCCGCCGAATGTGTAGGCGAATGGCGAGGTTACCACCGGGATCTGCGCCTTGCGCAAACCGGTGGTCATGCCCTGGAAACGCCGGATCATGAGATCGATGGCTGCCCACTGGTTGGCCTGGATGCCCTCGAGGACCATCAACAGGTTGGCGCCGGCCGAGAAGTTCTCGCCTTGGTGGTGGACGACGAGCCCACGGAAGTCCCGTTCGCCGACCTCGATCCCCTTGTACATGACCTCCATGATCTCGTCGTCGATGGGGTTCATTCGCGGCTGCAGGGCGGAGTGGAACTCGACGCAGGCGATGCCGTCCCCAAGATCGACAAGTGATGCACTCTTGTTGGAGAAGATGACCTTCTTTTCGTCGCGCTTCATTTCGGCCAGGAGCAGGAACGACTCCGGCTTGGGCTCCTTGAGGTATTTCTTGGAGGCCGGGTCGAAGTACTGGCGCCCGTCCGTGGATTCGATGTAGAAGCTCTCATGGCCCGCAGCGAGCATCTCGGTGACCCACGGGGCGGGAGGCACCCCTTCCGCCTCCATCTTTTCGGCTACCTTGGCGACTCCGAGGACGTCCCATGCCTCGAAGGGGCCGAGGTCCCAGTTGTATCCCCAGCGCAGTGCGTTGTCGATATCGACGATCGAGTCCGAGATCTCGCCGAATCGAACCGAGCTGTAGGCCAGGGTGTCACGCATCAGACGCCATGCGAATGCGCCGGCCCGGTCGTCGGCGAAAACTACATCGCGGAGGCGTTGTCGGACGTCGTGGGTTTTCTTGGCCTTCTTGAGCGAGTGGATGTCCGGGCGTTCCTTGGGACGGTACTCGCCCGTCTTCCAATCGATGACGAGCTTCGTCTTGTTCCCTTTTTCGTCCTTCTGAACCCGGTAGAAACCGCCCTTGGACCTGGTCTTTCGGCCGAGGGCGCCGGCGGAGATCATCTCGGTCATGAACTCAGGCACCTTGAAGATCTCGCGGCGTTCATCGTCGGGGCAACCCTCGGCGATCGTGCTGATGACGTGGGCGAGGACGTCTATTCCGACCAGGTCGACCGTGCCGAACGATGCGCTGCCGGGGTGGCCCATGGCGGGACCCGTGATCGCGTCAACCTCGTCGACCTGGTAGTCCATTTCCACCATCGCCTGGATGGTGGCGGCGATGCCGAAGGTGCCGATACGGTTGCCGATGAAGTTGGGCGTATCCTTGCCGAAGACGATGCCCTTGCCGAGTCGGAAGCGACCGAAATCGGTGAAGAACTCCATAATCTCGGGCAGGGTCTCCTCTCCGGAAACCAGCTCGAGAAGGCGCATGTAGCGCACCGGATTGGAAAAGTGGGTGACCAGGAAATGATGCCTGAAATCATCCGAACGACCCTCGGTCATGCCGGCAATGGATAAACCCGAGGTGTTGGAGGAGACGATGCTCCCGGGTTTTCGGACCTCATCGACGCGGGCGAACAACTGCTGTTTGATGTCCAGTCGCTCAACCACGACTTCGACGATCCAATCGCACTCGGAAAGCCGCTCCCAGTCATCCTCGAAATTGCCGATCTCGATCAGCGGAAGAAAGCGCTTGGAGTA
>JBGMRN010000002.1:42389-59396 GCA_048061535.1 Thermoanaerobaculales bacterium
GATAGCCCGGTTTCGACCCGAGTGGACGTCCGGAACTGAAGGTGAATGAACACTCATTCATTCTCCCCGATTTGCCGCAAGATGGCAAGAGTCAGGGGATGGATCTTCGGTTGGGACATCGAGATGCGGACGTTCATCATCGAATGAACCCGCACATCTCTCCAGAGTGCATCGCCGGCCGCGCCAGGAAGCCGGTGAAGATCGCTGGCGAGGGTCGGTCTCGATGGACGCGGCGTGAGGTCGCCCAGGGGTTCGGCACGGAGCCATGGCCCCGGCCGAAGGGATACGCCTTCTGCGTTACAATGGCCGCAGTTTCAGCTGGGAATCTTTTTCGAAGCCAGAATCGTCAGGGTTAGGGATTCGGGAAACGCGGCGATCCCGGCGGCTGAGTCGTTCATCCGGGTCTGGACCGGAACAACTGTAAACCTTGGAGGTGATCCATGCATCGAATTGTGATCGGCGTACTCGTGATGATGCTCGCGCTGCCTTTCGCCGGCGCGGGCAGCCTGGCAGGCGTGACTATGGCGGACCGGGTGACGGTCTCCGGCGCCACGTTGCATCTGAACGGAATGGGCCTGCGTAAGAAGATGATGTTCAAGATCTACGTGGCGGGGCTCTATCTCGAGGAGACAACGCATGACGCCGCGGCTGCCGTTTCCGCCGCTGGGACGAAACAGGTTGTGATGCACTTCCTCACCAACAAGGCGACGAAGAAGAAGATGGACAGCGCCTGGGTCGAGGGTTTCCGGGCCAACTCGTCGGGGGAATTCAAGGCCCTCGAGGACCGCGTCTCGACCTTTGTCGACTATTTCGGTGATATGAAGGTCGGCGACGTCATCGAGTTGACGATAGTCCCGGGCGAGGGCACCATCATTGGGCTGAACGGTGAGGTCCTGGGAACCATTGGGGGGGAAGACTTCGCGGCCGCTTTGCTGCGGGTCTGGCTCGGCGCCGAGCCGCCCACCGAGGACCTCAAAAGGGGAATGCTCGGCGCCGGTTGAAGGCAAAGGTGACCGACAAGCCTGATGACGGTCCGGAATGTGCCAGCAATATACGCACCCAGTGGGGCGGTTCTTGGAGTGATGTCTCACGGGAAATGTGATAGGATCCGGGTTACAGGTTGGCATTATTGTTGATGCGGCGATGTCGGTCCTGTTGCGTCAAGTCCAGAGGCGTGCTAGTCTTCGAGCATGGAGATTCAGGGGTAGGTCCAGGATGAAAAGTGAGAGTATTGCTGCGCCGGTTTGCCTCATTTGTCTGCTGATATCGGCGTCTGTTTCGGCGCAGGAGCAGGCACCGATTTCAACCCAGTCATCGGGAGGCATCCCGGTCTACACCAACGAGGCAATTCCGGTGGGGCCATTTCTCTTCAGTCCGGCGCTGCAGCTGCTTTGGCAGGACCGGGACAACATATTCTTCACTCCCGACAACAAGGTCCGGGACCAGGTCTACACCGCGACCGCCCGCCTGCTTTTCGAGGTGCCGATCTTCGAGTCCTATCTCCAGTTCGCCTATACCCCGCAGTACCGCCAATACAAGGACTATGAGCTCGAAGACAAGTGGACCCACATCGTGGATGTTTTGGGCGCCTTCGAGTTCGCGAGCGGCCTGAGGCTGAACGCGGCCTATCGGTATTTTATCGGCAACCTCGAGACCCGCGAGGTGGATCCGGGAGGCGAGTTGATTTGGGGCGACCGGAGGTTTGTCAAGAACTTCGTGGCCGTCGACGGTAACTATTGGATTTCTCAGACCGACGGCATCGTCTTCAAAGCTTCGTGGACCGACCTGAACCATGATGACCCGGACCTGTTCTACGATTACACACGCCTGGACGCCGGCGTCGGGTGGCTGCATCAGCTCAGCCCGATCCTGGTGATGGACGTCAGCTACGGGCACATCGAGTTCGACGCCAAGGACGCCGAGGATTTTTCCAACTCCTTCCGGGACTCTTCGTCGGATGATCTGACGGTGGGCTGGCGTGGACAGTTGAGCCCGGTGGTGGCCACCGAGATACGGGTGGGCTACCGGAGAACGAGCTTCGACCTCATGCCGGGCGACCCGCCGGTCGAGGACTTCTCAGGCGTGGTCGCCAACGGTTTTATCAGTTGGAACATGGCCCACGATTCGATCCTCCGGTTGGACGTGTTGCGTTCGGACTACCCCTCCAATTCGGGACCGAACGCGTACTACGTGGCAACCGGCGCCAGCCTGATGTACACCCTTGAGCAAGGCTCGTGGTACGGCCAGGCCCGCGGCCGCTTTCAGAACAACGACTACGAGCTGCCGGACCTGATCAATGGTGAGATCCGATCCGATGACATCGCCACCTTCGGCCTCGGCCTCGGCTTCAGGTTCACCGAGCTGCTCTCCCTTTATGGAACCTACCTCTACGAAGATCGCGAGAGCACGATCTACGAGGCCACCTACACGACCAACATCTTCAGCCTCGGCCTCGTTTTCGGATTCTGATCAGATCCGATGTTGTGTTAGGGTTACCGCCATGCGGGCCCGCGTTCTATTGTTGTTCTCCCTGATCGGCACGTGCAGCTTCCCGCCTCTCTTCGCTCTGCCGGGCGGTGAAGGCGAACATGGCTATCAGGTCGGGGTGGGTGACTTGTTGGATGTGGAGACCTATCAGCAAGAGGAGATTTCCGGCGAGTTCATCGTGGAGGACACCGGCGCCATCATCTTTCCCCTGCTCGGACCCGTGCAGGTGGCCGACATGACGACCGCCGAGATCGCCGACCGTCTCGAATCCCTGCTCGAAAAGGACTTCTACGTGGACGTTCAGGTCAAGGTGGAGGTCGTGGAATACGCCTCCCAACCGGTGACCCTTCTCGGCGAGGTGCAGCAGCCGGGGACCTTCTACCTCAGAGGCAAAACAACGTTGACCCAGATTCTGGCCGAGGCGGGAGGTCTCAAACCCACCGCCGGACCGTTGCTTGAATTGCGGCGCCTCGTCGACGGCGAAGAGGGTGAAAAACCGGCGGTTTTCGCCTTTCCCACCGCCAAGCTACGCACCGGCGAGGAGGGGCGGAACGTAGTCGTTCTCGCCGGGGACGTGATTTCGGTGTCCGCAAAGAAGCTCTACTTCATCACTGGTGAGGTCGCTCGTCCGGGCCAGTACAAGATCTCCCTCGGGATGACGTTGATGCAGGCGCTGTCGCAGGCGGGTGGACCGGCCAAGTTTGCTTCCCAGGCGGTCGAGGTCCATCGCGAGGTTGGTGGTTCCAAGGAGATTCTCAACTTCGACCTCTCCCACATCCGCAAGGGGCGAATTGCCGACCCGGCCATCCTCGCTGGCGACGTGATCATCGTGAAACGGCGGTTTTTCTAGCCCGCATATCTCACCAGGTTGCGCGGCGAGGGCGGCGAGGTGCCGTGCCCGGTGGGGTCTTCGACCTGAGGGGCGCGGAGTCGTACTCGACAGTACGTCGAGCACGCCGAGGCGAGAAAACACCACCGGGTACGGTGCATCGGCGGCCGCAGCAGGAAGCTGGTGAGATATGCGGGCCAGCCCGCGTACCTCACCGGTGTGTTCGGTGCGGCCGATGAATCGCTGGGATAGTTGACAGCCGGGGCCTCCGGACCTACCATTGAGTTAGGGCAAATAGGAGGCTTTGATGCGGCGCGCAGCAATTTTGTTCGTATTGGTCGTTCTCGCCGGGGCGCCGGTTTGGGCGCAAGAAACTTCGGCTCCCCAGGAGTCGAAGGCCATCACTCACGGCGAGTTCTCGGTGTTGTTGCTCAAGGTCGCTCTTGGCTACACCGACACCATCCCCGATGCCGAGACCGCGCTTGAAAAGGTCAAGCGCCTGGGTCTCGTTCCCGCCACCTGGGAGGCGTCCGGTGAGCTGACGCATGGCGAGTTTTCCGACGTGTTGTTCCGATTCGGTGTGACGTATGTGCCTGCTGATCGGGACGCTCCTGCTTCAGGGCCCTATGTGGAGGCCTTTCTCCGTCGATCGCTGAGCAGGCTACGCGACTATATGGCCCGGCGGATGGGTCACGGATTCTCAACCAGCCATGTCTTGGACCTTGGAGTCGACCGGGCGGTCAGCCCATCAGACTTCGACTGAGATTTCCACGATGACACCAACGCGGCGGCTTCGGCCGCCGCGTTTTGCGTTCTGGGAAGCTTCTCGGGTTACACTGGCTCTCATATCTGACCACGTCGCGTTATACGGGGCCGGTGAGGCGTCGTACGACGTCGTGAGATGCGCAGGCTGGATCTGGAGGTGAAGATGGGCTATGACAACTTGCTTCTGGCCACTCGTGACGGAGTTCTCTGGGTGACAGTGAACCGGCCGGAAAAGATGAATGCCCTCAACCGGGCCACGCTGGACGAAATTGACGAGGCGATCGCGACGGCGTCTTCCGACACCGAGGTGGTGGCGGTCGTGATCACCGGCGCCGGGGAAAAGGCTTTCGTTGCCGGCGCCGACATCGGCGAGCTCAATACTCTTGGTCCAGTGGAGGCCAAGGAGTTTTCGCTCCACGGGCAGGCGATCTTCGACCGTATCGAACGAATGTCCAAACCTGTCGTCGCGGCGGTGAATGGGTTCGCCCTTGGAGGAGGGTGCGAGCTGGCGATGGCTTGCCATCTGCGGATCGCCGCCGAGAATGCGGTTTTCGGCCAGCCGGAAGTGAAACTGGGCCTGATACCGGGTTATGCGGGGACGCAAAGGCTCCCACGGCTGGTTGGCAGGGGCCGTGCGCTCGAGATTCTCCTGTCGGGACGCAATGTGGGCGCCGAAGAGGCCGAGCGCATCGGGCTGGTCAATGCCGTGTGCCCATCGCCGAGCCTCACCGAGAGTGTGAACGAACTTCTGAAGAACATCCTCGCCAACGGGCCACTTGCCGTGGGCCACTGCATTGTTGCAGTGAATCACGGGCTGGACATGCCGTTCGAAGACGCTTGCCTCCTGGAAGCCACCTTGTTCGGTGTCGGTGCGGCGAGCGACGAGATGCGCGAGGGAACATCCGCCTTCCTGGAGAAGCGGCGAGCCAAGTTTCGAGGTTGATCGGGTCCGGGAAGCTGCGTAGTATTCTCAGAGAGGAACAGAGAGGCCGGGGGAGGGAATCGTTGGCCGAGCGGAACGTAGCTCCAAAAAAGATCAAGGTAGTGGACCGACGGAGGTTTACAGACGATGGCGTACTGCGGGAAGATCGCCCGGCAGGGGAGCCTTCAGCGTCGGCGGTTGCCCCTCCTGAGGTCTCACCGCCGCGACGGTCGGTACCTTCGGCGCCTGATGGTGGGTCGAAAGGCACCAATTCGGTTTTGTTCGTGGAATTGGTGGCGATGCTCGCCCAGCAGGCCGAATTGATGCTGACCGGAGCAGAGGGCTTGCCGCCGCAACCGAAGGATGCTCACCGACTCATCGATTACCTTGGGATGCTCGAGGAAAAAACTCGCGGCAATTTGGCCGTGGAGGACGAAAGGGTCTTGTCCGACGTGATCTTCCAGCTGCGCTCGATGTACATTCAGAGAACTCGATGATGCGTCGGCTCCTTCTTCTGGTAGCAGCCGGGGTGCTCCTTCCTCTTGGAGCACAAGCCACGCCCATGGACGCCTGGCTGCATGTTCAAGAGGGTTTTGCAGAAGGACACACCGAAGATGTTGACGGGGCCCTGCGGGACCTTGAAGACGAGGCTGCGGAGCTCGATCTTCGGCGGATGCCGTCCTTTGCTGCGGCGTCCGTTGCATGGGCTGTGGCCCACCCTGGCGAGGAGGGTGAGGCCGTTCTCCGCGCTGCCCGGGAGCTTGATCCGGAACTGCCGTCGGCCCATTTCCTCCAATCGCGCTGGAGCTGGCGTCAGGGGGCTTGGCTTCGTGCGGCTGGTCAATACATTGCGGGATTTCGTGCGCTCTTCGACTTCGAGCCGGCCCGCCGATTGATGTTTGCGTGGCTCATCCTCTGGGTCGTGCTTTCTTTTGCCGCATCCTCCCTCGTGATGATACCGATCATTATCATCCGTCATTTCAGGCAGCTGGTCTACGATGGTCGCGAAATGGGCGCACACGCGTTTCGTCCTACCAACGCATGGGTCTTTGCCGTCGTGGTGGTTCTGTTACCCCTCTTTGCGGGCCTTGGTCCGATTTGGCTCGCCGTATACCTCTTCGTTCTGAGTTGGGTGTATGTGGACAAACCGCTCCGCATCTGGATGGGTGTCGCCTGCGGGGTGCTTGCAGTCACTCCGCTGGCGCTCGATGCGACACAAGACCTTTTTCTCCGAAGTCTGCCGCTGGCCGCGCGCGTTTCCACGATGCTCGATGAACGCCAGGTGGACTTTTCGACCCTGCGGGAGTTTGCCGATCTTGAAAGCGAGTTTGCGGGAGAACCCAGATACCACCTCATTCTGGGCGAGCTCCTGCGTATGCACAGTGAAACTGAAGCTGCAAAGGTCCAGTTTCAAAAAGCCTCGCTTTCGACCCGGAGTGATATCCGGCCGGATCTCTTTCTCGGCAATCTCGCAATGGAGGATGGTGATGTGCGCCGGGGCATTCAGCACTACAACTCCGTTATCGAGGCAGATGGTCGTAACGCGCTCGCTTATCACAACTTGTCCCTTGCTTTTGATCTCAATCGGCGCTTTCAAGAGGGCGACGCAGCCCGCGCAAAGGCACGGGAGATCGCCGGCCGGAAAGAGGCTTCCCTCGGCCTGCGGGGCCGTGACCCGAGGATCCGCTACCCGAAGCTCGGACGTGCAGACGTCGTTAATTTGGTGAATCGGTCGAATTCGGAGCTCAAGCTTGTGGCGAAGGGCAAGGGTTTTTCCTTCGGTTGGATCGCCAAACTGCTCGCGCCGATGTCGTTGGTTTTCTGGATTGGTGGCCTTTTCGGATTGATCGTTCTCGCGCTTCGCGCCCGGCGTTTCCCGCCATCTCGGGAATGTACGAAATGCGGCAAAGTCTATCGGCTCGAGCAGGGATTCGGAGAGAGTTCGGTCTACTGTTCGCAGTGCGTATCGGTCTTTCTCAAACGTGACGTTGTCTCCATCGAGCAACAGACCGTCAAGCTCAGGCAGATCCAGCGCTGGGAGAGGTTGGTCGCGCTGGCCCGTCGCGTCGCTGGTTCTATCGTCCCGGGAAGCCTGCAGATGCTTGGCGAGAGAGTGTGGTTCGGGGCGGTGATTGGACTTTTCGCGTCGTTTTCGCTCATTGGTGGGCTGGTGATGGTGCCCTTGTTCCTGCCGCAAGTGGAGCCCTTCGCGGCGGCCAAGCCCCTGCAGATTCTCTTCATCGCCTTTTTCGGCCTGATCTGGGCGCGCTCGGCGTTGGGCGCGTGGGTCAGGGGTTGACATGGCTTTAGAGGGCACTCTCCGCGACTTTTCCTTCGCCGACATTCTCCAGTTGATCTCGCTGCAGCGGAAAACCGGAGTTCTGACGCTGAAGACCGAGGAGAACCTGGTCACTGTTTCTTTTCTCGAGGGCTGCATCGTCGGCGCCTCTTCTCTCAATCAACATCCTGAGGACATGATTGGCCTCATTTTGGTGAAGCGGGGCGAGGTCAGCGAAGCCGAACTCGAGGCCGCTCTCCGCCGACAGGAAGAGACACTTCAGCGCCTCGGTCGGATTCTGATCGATCACCACGTTGTGCCTGTCGACACCGTGCGGGTCGCCCTGCACCAACAGATCCTTCAGATTATCTACCGGGTTTTCCGCTGGTCGGATGGCGAGTACCACTTTTCCCAGGAGACCGACATCGACTACGACCGAGATCTGATGGATCCGATGGCGGCGGATTCCATCATTATGGAAGGCGCACGGATGACGGACGAATGGCCGTTCATCGACCAACGCCTGCCGAGTCGCGAGGCGGTCTTTGTGCGGGTGATTCCACCGGAATCACTTGAGGTTGTGGCGCCGACCTATGATGAATTCGACGACCTCGGGTTTTCTTTCGAAGAAAGCGAGGAGCCCTCCGCCCCTTCTCCCGCAGCAGACAACCAGATTACCGAAAGCCAGATGTCCGTTTACGAGTTGATCAACGGGCGCGACTCGGTGTCCGAGATTATCCTCGAGAGCATCTTGATCGAGTTCGAAACCTGTAAGGCTGTCGCCGAGTTCCTCGACAAGGGTTGGATCCGCGAGGCTACGCAGGAGGAGATCGTCCGTGAGTTGCGTCGCGAGCTGGAGCCGGTCGTCAGGACTTCCTGGAGCCCGGCCTCCCTGCCCTGGTTGGCTGTGCCGTTCCTGGTTCTTCTCGGTTTCTCGCTGATGATCATGGCCCGAAATCCGGTCAATCCCTGGTTCACTCTCCGAGAGGATTTCTGGGACCGCTATATCCAGGAGAGCCGTTCATGGATTGGGCTCGACAGCGTGGTCTGCGGATCGGAGACCTACTTCTTTCTCAACGGATTCTATCCGGACGGTATTGACGAGCTTGTTGCCGACGTCCACGGGGTTCCCGGCACCGACCCGTGGGGTCGTCCCTACCGGTTGGTGACTCGGGGCCAGAAGGTGTTGGCCACCGGTACCGACCGCCGCGGCGAACCGGCACCATCCCTGATCCTGAGCCGACACCTCGTGTGGGAGAGTGATCTGGCTGACACCGGCGTCCCAGAGGGGCCGGGAGTTCGTCTCCTCGATTGACGAAATACCCGCGGGGAAAGTACTTGTAGCACTGTTTCGGGTGCCGGTTTTATAACAACTTGACAAAGTGTTACTCAGGTTTTATATTAGATATCGGCTCCGAAAGTTGAGGAGGATCAAAGCATGTCTCGAGTAATTGGAATCGACCTCGGCACCACCAACTCGGTGGTCGCCGTCATGGAGGGCGGAAAGCCCGTTGTCATCCCGAATCAGGAAGGGAACCGCACCACAGCCTCGGTGGTGGGCTTTGCCGGCAGCGGAGAACGGCTGGTCGGCCAAGTTGCCAAGCGCCAGGCGGTCACCAACCCTGAGAACACCGTTTCTTCCGTCAAGCGTTTCATGGGCAGGCGGCACGACGAGGTTATCGAGGAGATCAAGACCATCCCGTACACGGTGGTCAAAGGCGAGAATGACACCGCCCGCATCGAGGTCGAGGGCAAGCTGTACTCTCCACCGGAGATCTCGGCGATGATCCTGCAGAAGCTCAAGGCGGCGGCCGAGGACTATCTCGGAGGCAAGGTGGAACAGGCGGTGATCACCGTCCCTGCCTACTTCAACGACGCCCAGCGGCAAGCCACGAAGGACGCCGGCCAAATTGCCGGACTCGAGGTGCTGAGGCTGGTCAACGAGCCGACGGCAGCCGCTCTGGCCTACGGTCTCGACAAGAAAAACGATGAGACGATCGCAGTGTTCGACTTCGGTGGAGGCACCTTCGACATTTCGATTCTCGAGGTTGGCGCCGGTGTCGTTGAGGTGAAGTCGACCAACGGAGACACCCACCTCGGTGGAGACGACCTCGATCACGTCATCATCGAGTGGATGGAGGAGGAGTTCAAGAAAGACCAGGGCGTCGATCTCTCCAAGGACCGAATGGCGGTACAACGCCTCAAGGAGGCGGCCGAAAAGGCCAAGATGGAGCTTTCTTCCACCATGGAGACAGATATCAACCTTCCGTTCATCACGGCCGACGCTTCCGGCCCGAAGCACCTCACTCTTCGTCTGTCACGCTCGAAATTCGAGCAGATGATCGAGCCGTTGGTTCAGCGGACGCTCGAGCCGTGTCGGCAGGCCCTCAAGGACGCCGGACTCGAGCCCAAGGACGTAGATGAAGTGATTCTTGTCGGCGGGTCCACCCGTATCCCAATGGTGCAGAAGCAGGTCACTGATTTCTTCGGTAAGGAGCCGAACAAGGGCGTCAATCCGGACGAGGTTGTTGCCATCGGCGCCGCGGTGCAGGCCGGGGTTTTGGCCGGCGAAGTCAAGGATGTGCTGCTCTTAGACGTCACTCCGCTATCGCTGGGAGTCGAGACCCTGGGTGGCGTCGCCGATGTGGTGATCGAGCGCAACACGACCATCCCGGTTCGCAAGAGCAAGGTCTATTCCACCGCAGACGACAACCAGAATCAGGTGGAAATCCACGTCCTGCAAGGCGAAAGGACGATGGCCGCAGACAACCGGACCCTTGGTCGTTTTCACTTGATCGGCATCCCGCCGGCGCCGCGCGGCGTGCCGCAAGTCGAGGTGACATTTGACATCGACGCCAACGGCATCCTGCACGTATCGGCCAAGGATCGGGGTACCGGTCAGGAGCAGAAGATTCAGATCACAAGTTCTTCGGGCCTGTCGAGCGACGAAATCGACCGGATGGTCGAAGAGGCGACGACACACGCCAGTGATGACGAGGTCAAGCGTCAAGAAATCGAAACCCGGAACAAGCTTGACAGTCTGGTCTACTCCACCGAGAAACTAGTCAGCGAGAACAAGGAGAAGCTACCCGACGCTGAGGTAGACACCGTCAATGAAGTCTTGAAAGAAGCCAAGAGTGCGCTCGAGGAGGGTGCCGTCGACAGGATGGAAAAGGCCCACGAGCGTCTGACACAGGCGAGCCATCAGGTGGCCGCGGTGCTCTACCAGACAGCTTCTGCAGAGGGTGGCGCCTCTGGTGCCGGACCCGAAGTCGATGCCACCGGAACTGCCGAGAACGCAACCAACGGTGACGAGGACGTAATCGACGCGGAGTATGTCGATGTCGATGCCGAGGAGAGCAGCTAACTCGCGTTCTTCTTGCTGTGGAGCGCAGTGGGCGGGGCATGTCGGTGCTTTCTTGATCGGTATCCGTGAGTGGGTTTTAGAGTCGGAAACTGGAATCGGGGTGAGGCCTGTGGGAGGGCGGCACATTTTTCGTTTCCACGAGGATGGTAGAGTGCTTTGGAGGCGCTTTGATCTGGAGGAACCGTGAAGTCGAAGCCGAGATATCGAATGATCTCGTGGGTGGCGGAGAAGTACAACGTGCATCCGCAGACGCTTCGCCTCTGGGAGCGCGAGGGTCTCGTGCAGCCGACTCGATCACGGGGCAACACTCGGCTTTATGATGAGGATGCCTGCGAGCAGTTGGAGTCTATTCTCACCCTGACAAGGGACCTCGGTGTAAACCTGGCCGGAGTCGAGATCATTCTCAACCTCAAGAGGCAGGTCGGCCGCCTGCAGGCGGAAAACGCGATGTTGACGAAGGTGCTCCGGCAGACGCTGCAGAAGAACAGCGAGGTACCCCGGTACCACGCGCTGGTCAGGGTCGAATCCGGCACCCTCAAGATCGTGGACGAGGAATGACCCGGCGAGGCAGCTCCACTCAGGATGCCGAGGTTGCGACGCTGCGCCGGTACCTGCAAGCAATTTCCCGATACCCGACCCTCGATCACGAACGCGAGATCGAGCTGGCCGAACGGATCAAGAATGGTGACGAGGAGGCGCTGCGGGAGCTGGTCGAGTCCAACCTGCGTTTCGTCGTCGCGTATGCAAAGCGTTACCGCAATCCGAATGTGTCCTTCCTCGATCTCATCCATGAAGGCAATCTCGGCCTGATCCAGGCGGCGAAGAAGTACGATCCATCGAAGGAGATACCCGACCCGTCCGATCCGGAGAGAACGAAGAAATGCGATGTCAAGTTCATCACCTATGCTGTGTGGTGGATTCGGCAGGCGCTTCTCCACGCTCTTGCGGAGCACGCGGGGTCGTTTCGTCTCCCCCAGAAACAAGCCAATACCCTGTATCGCCTCGAGAGGATTCGGTCATTGTTGACCGAGCGGTTCGGACGTTCTCCCAGCGACAAGGAACTGTCCGGGGAGCTGGGTATCAGCATCGACAATGTGCGGGTGCTGACGCAAGCCTCGCACTCCGCGCTGTCACTCAACGAACCGGTGGATGAGGAGGGCGATTCGGAGCTGGGCGATCTCCTCGAGCAAACGGTGCTCCCGAGCGCGGACGAGCGGGTTCTCAGAGAGAGCTTTAACAGAGCGCTCGCGGATGCCTTGGCGGAGTTGCCCGAAAGAGAGCGCAAGGTACTCGAGCTGCGTTTCGGTCTGAGCGATGACCAGCCGAAGACCCTGCGTGAGATCGGTGAGATCCTCGGACTGTCCCGCGAACGGGTCCGGCAGATCGAGAGTCGGGCCCTCAACAAGCTCCGCCGGTCGCACAAGACGATACCGCTCGCGGGCTACCTGGACTAGGAATTAGGAATTCGGAATTCGGAACCAAAAACTCAAAACAAAAAACTCACTCGGGTGGCTCGGGCGAGACCCTCTCCCGCTCCTCGTCCTCAACCTCTTCACGCTCTTTCGGTTCCGGGACGATTTTGCGGTTTCCCCGCCGCGGTTTGCGCACTACCCGGGTGCCCGCGAGGATGTCGTGCAGAGCTCTCCGGTCGGTGCGGAGGATCACGAGCAGGTGGCCCCAGCCGAGGGTCACCGAGCTGACCGAGTAGGCGGCGAGCCGGAGCACGGCCCGAACCGGTCCGATGGGGCAATGTCGGCGGTGGTCGATGATCCTCAGGCCGCACGCCCACTTGCCCGGAGTCGCACCGAGCAAACCCCATCCGACGACGAAGTAGCACCACCACAGGGCGATCCAGAGACCGACAATACCGCTGGCGTGCCCGAGCCAGGATGGTTCGGTGGCGGCCCGCGCGACCTTTTCGATCCCCGCCCCAGCGATCGACCAGTCGAATCTGTGGCTGACAGGCACCGCGAGAAGAGCGCATAGCGCGACGTACAAAGCAATGTCGAGGATCGTCGCGGGCACTCGTCGCAGTGCTCCCGCCGGCGGCCATTCGTCGAAGGTGCGTGGGGCCTTGGTCATTGGGAGATCGTCAAGAATGCTATAGCGGCGTCAGGCCGCCACTTCGTTGGTGGCTGAGCCACAGACCGGAGTAGGCGTGCAGGAACCGGAATCGTGACCTGTAAATATGCTCCAGTTTTTCAGTCTCGCCACGGAAAAGAACGTCGTCGACGAACCACTGGAATCGCCGGTCTACTTCCCGGGCGCGCTCGAGGCTCTGAGCGGATCGTTCCAAAACCTCGAACAACCGGTCCGGGTTGTTCGCCTCGTCAAGGCGGGTGATCTCCTTGCACTCGTCGTCCATTTTGACCCGGAGTGCGGCGCTTGTAAGGAAAAACCGTTCCATTTCCCAGTCGGCTGTTCCCTCCTGTACCTCGCGGTCGGCCAGCTTACGATAGGTGACGATCTCCCACGGCTCGAGCTTGAGGTCCATGATCTCAGGCGCCTCGCCGACTCGCTCGGGAAGGTGATCCCAGACCACCATTTCGAGGGCAAACATGATCTTGTGCAGGGCTTCGTTGAGCAACGGATCGGTGGGCAGGACGTCGCTGAGAGATGTGTCGATCGCCATCTCGTCCCGCGCATTCTCTCGCGGATCCTCAGACGACCGCCCGACCTCCTCGGCGTCAGGAGATTCTGGAGTCTCGACCGGGTTTGTCAATTCGAGGTCGAGCCGTCTTTCCGTCGGACTCACCGGTCGTTTGGAGGAGGGATCAAACTGGACGAGCACCGTCTCCATGGCATGCGCCATTTCGGCGATGTCGTCGCGCTTGACGTTGTCCTCTCGACGACTCGCGTCGTAACGTACGCGGACGCGCCGAAAGGTCTCGATCTGCTGCCGGAGATCGTCGTTGGCCAACTCGGGGTGGCGTTCGAGGTAGCGTTCGATGTCATAGATTCTGTTTGTGTTTTCGAGGACCTTGTTTTCCTCGGCCTCGTAGAGCTCTTTAAAACGGTTCTTGGCCATGATGTTGGTGGCGGTAACCTCCACGAGAATCGGCGGATGGAGGATCGCCCTGCCGAAGCGCTGCTTGAGCCGACGGTAGCGTTCGTACAATTTCGAGACGACGAGTGCCGGGTAGTCTTCGATGGTTTCGAGCTCACGCCGGATGTCCCTCACGGCCTCCACCAAGGGGGCTTCCTCGGCGGCGGGGAGCGGCGGGAGGTCTGAAAAGTCGTTGAGATGGCCGAAGTTGTCCAAGAGCTCGTTCGGATCACGGTGGGTGACGCGCCCATCCTCGAGGGGGGCCTCGGCGAGGCGGGTGAAGAGGATATCCAGCTTGTCCAGGGTGTCCTGTTCGAAATGACCGGACTGGAGGTAGAACTTGAGAAGGGCGCAGAGGACCTTTTCGTCTTGCCGTTTGATGTGGTCGAAGAACCGGCGCAGCAGTGAGGGTGGGAAACCGCTCTCGATTCGGGCGAGTTCTCTCTGCACCCGGTCGAGCTCGCGCTCCATCTGGTCGAGCTCGTGAACCGCGTCGTCGCCGCCGTCGACGCCGATCTTGGGGATCAATTCCTCCATCCTTCGATGCAGATCCTGGAAGTCATATGTGTAGGGCATCGGTCCCTCGCTGCGATGCTTGAAGACACCGCCGAGGAACTGATAGAACGTCCACAACGATCGGAAGCGATCTGACAGAGCGGTATAACGATCGCTCGAGGAGTGTAAGTTGGATGCTGCCATAGCACTTCAGGATACACTGACTGCCGCGCATGAACAAAGGGGAGGCTGCGGATGCTGGGTCGTGTCGTCGTGAGCCGGGACGAGATCGAAGGCATGATTTGCCGAATGGCGGCGGAGCTCGAGGCCGACCTCGACAATCGATCACCGGTGTTCATCGGGGTGCTGAAAGGATGTGTTTTCTTCTTCACGGATCTCACCCGGAGGATACGCCATCCGATGGAGATGGATTTCATCCAGGTTTCGAGCTACGGCGCCAGCACTACCTCGTCGGGATCGGTGGTGCTCGTCAAGGACATCACGGTCGATGTGCGGGACCGCGACGTCTACCTCGTCGAGGACATTGTCGATACCGGAGTCACCCTCACCGACGTGATTCGCCTCCTGGATGCACGCCATCCGCGGTCCATCCAGGTGGTGTCGCTTCTTTCCAAGCCATCTCGTCGCCAGGTGGAGGTGGAGGTCGCGTTTCTGGGGACCGAAATTGAAGATCTCTTCGTTGTCGGCTACGGGCTCGACTTCGCGGAGCGGTATCGCAATTTGCCGGACATCCATGTTCTCGAGGCAGAGCTGTAGACCCCGCGTGTGGTCCGGGCAAGTTCTCGTCCGGAAACGGCGCTTTTTTCAATCTCCGCGTCAAACTGCGAATTTCCTTGTGCGATGTACAGGAGTACGTCTCCGCGGAAATCCTTGTTTTCCTTGATCTTGCAGAAAAATCGCTCGTTGAGCAACGAGAACCGCGCTGTCCCCTCTAGAGTTTCTGGACGGGAACGGGCTAGAATGGCCCGACCTGATTCGTGGAAGAGCAGATAATTGTCGAGGAGAGGATGAAATCCAACGAGTACCGCATTGTGATTCGAGGCGCCGGCGAACTGGCGTCCGGAACCGCGCATCACCTCTTCGTGCAGGGGTTCCAACGCATCCTCATGCTCGAACGGCGATACCCGAAGGCGGTTCGTAGACAGGTCTGCTTTTCGGAGGCGATTCTCGATGGATACCAGGAGATCCAGGGGGTGGTGGGTCGGTTCGCGGAAAAGATCGAGGAGATCGAGACAATTCACGACGCCGGTGAGATTGTTGTTGCCGCCTTCGATTTTGACAATCTGCTGCACGAGTGGCAGCCCCATATCTTCATCGAGGCGGCCATGCTGCGTCGAAACTGGGGGCTCAAACGAGATCTCGCACCGGTCGTCATCGCCCTCGGTCCGGGCTATGTCGCCCGCAAGGACTGTGACGCCGTTGTCGACACGGTGCGCGGCCCTCAGGTCGGTAGCGTGCTCGAGGAGACTGGTGATCGTCTCGAGAGTGAACCGCCGGCTCAGATCATGGGTTTCACCGATGAACGGGGAGTGAAAGCGGCGAGGGATGGGATTTTTTTCACCCGGCACGAAATCGGCGTCGAGGTCGAACGAGGCGAGCGGATCGGTACGGTGGTCTCGGTTTACGGGGTGGAGGATTTTCGCAAAGGAGTCCCGGTGGATGCCACCTACTCGGTGACTGCGAGGATTGGCGGCGTTATCCGGGGCTTGCTGAGGGACGGGGTTCCGGTCAAGATCGGCGACCGAATAGCCGACATTGACCCTCGTGGCTGCACCGACGACCTTGACCACATCTCGGACAAGACTCATCGAGTGGCGGAGGGCGTGCACGAAGCGCTGCTCGGTCTTCTCGATGACGTGGCAAAACGCCACGCAAAGCGCTGATACGAATATCACATCCGAGATTTCTCGGCTCATGAAATCGATCAAGAAACGCACCCTGCGCATGACCTGGCGGATCAAGCCGCCGGTGCTTGCCTTGGGTGGCGGCGGCGCCAGAGGGTTCGCACATCTCGGCTTTCTCGACGTGCTGGACGAGGCTCGCCTTCCCATTCGCGCCATCGTCGGCACGAGCATGGGGGCGGTCAACGGCGGAATGTACCTGGCCTACGGGTCGGCAGCCAGGGCGATCGAGGTCTGGCGCGAGGCTCTCGAAAGGGGGTTGATCCCTGCGGTGGCGCCGATCCGAAGAATGGTTGCTGCGGACTCGAGCGAGCACCCTCTGCTACAGATAGCGCGCCGTATCCGCAACCGGGTAGTCATTTCGTTTGCCGTGAATCGCAGCACTGTTCTCGATCAGAAAGACATGGTGAAGGCCCTGGAGTTCTTGATCCCGGACGTACGATTCGACGATCTTTCGTGCCCGATGATGGCGGTGGCCACCGACCTTCAGACCGGAGAAGAGGTGCGACTGAGAGACGGGCCTTTGCGCCCGGCTCTCGCAGCATCGGGCGCGATTCCGGGAATCATACCTGCGGTCGAGATCGGGGGCCGGTGGCTGTTGGATGGGGCCGTGGTTGCCGAGGTGCCGGTCGCGGCTGCTCGAGAGCTGGGATGGCCGGTGGTGGCGGTTGACGCCTCGATGGATGTGCCGCCGATCTCGGAGGCGGACCTCGTGCTCGACACCATGATGCGAACCCAGATGATGACGGCCCGCCTGCTCCGGCGGCGCCAGATTCGCCGTGCGACCCATGTCATACGGCCTCGAGTGGGACATGTTTCCTGGGCCGAGTGGCACCACTTCGAGGATCTTCTGGAAGAGGGCCGAAAGGCGGCACGGGAGTTTCTGGGGTTGTAGA
>JBGMRN010000002.1:59496-66608 GCA_048061535.1 Thermoanaerobaculales bacterium
TTCATTCACCATATATTATTCGGTGGCGTTTCTTGGCGCGCCGCAACCACGGTCGCCAGCGAGGTGATTTCTCGAGAAGCTTGGTGATCGCGACCGTCTCCATACCCCTTCCGCGCAAGGTCTCGACAAATGTCGGCAGCTCCCTCCAGGGAGGTTCGGACCGATGGGTGGCAAGATGCATGAGAATGATGCCGCCCTCCAGCTTTGGAAAGCCGAGCAGCCTCTCCATGATCCTCGAGGAACTTTGATAGAGCGAAGAGTGCTCGTCCGCTACCCAGTCTCGCGAGTCGAGAGATGCGCCTTCCAACGAGCTCCAACGTACGTGGAGATAGCCCATCTCGAGGCCCCAGCCGCGAAGGATGCGGTTTTCCTCGCCGAACGGCGCCCGCCACAGGGGTTGCAGGTGGTGACCGGTTGCCCGCAAGAACGCGTCCTCGGTTTGTCGAAGTTGATCGCTGAACCAATCCCGCGTTACCGTGGGCAGCAGGCGTTGGCGGCGATCTTGTTCGTAGGTCGTGAGGTGGGGATGGTCGAAGGTGTGGTTCCCGATTTCGTGTCCTGCAAGCAGCGCGCGACGGACCAGGGTCGGATGTTCCTCGATGAACTGACCGGTGACAAAAAGCGTGATCTTCAGATCGAGCCGCTCGAGAAGATCGAGCAGGTCGGCGGTACCGTTCGAAGAGGCGTTGCCGTCGAAAGTGATGGCGATTCTCCGTCCGGCGTCAGGCACCAATTGGAGGATTGGCGGCACCGATTTCGGCGTCGAAGCGGCCGCCTCGGCTTCAGCCGGAACCGGCGGTCGGGGAGAAGGCGTCAGACGGAATGTTGCGGTCGCCCGGTGGGTGCGGGACGGTGCCGGCGTGGCCGATGGTGATGCGGTTGCGGTCAGTGTCGCGGTGAGCGTGTTGGTCGGGCTCGGTGCGGCCGATGGGGTTGCGGTGACCGTTGGTGTCGGAGTGAGGGTCCGGGTGGGGCTCGGCTTGGCGGTCGCCGTGGCCGTCACAGCCGGTTCGGTAGGCGCTTCGAGATCCACGGTGAAGGCGGCGAGAGGCACCAGCCGCAGGGGCGCGCCGTCGAATCCGATTCCGAGATCTCCAACGGCGCCGAACCCGTCGTCGTCGAGGGTGACCACCCTGAGCGGGCGGTCATCGGCAAGCACCAGCACCGCAACTCCGGGTTGACCGGAAATCTCCAATCTCCACTGATCGTCGTCCACCTCGAACCGGCCGGTGAGATTGGTCGAAGGATCGATCTCGGAGAATGTCCCCGAACGAACGACAGAGCTGTTCACCGCGATCAGTTCGGCGACCTTGAGGCCGACCTCGGCCATCAACAGAGCGCTGGCCCCGGCGACCACGGCGATCACCCATGCGGGGTGCAGGGGGCGGCGGACGACGGCACGGAGGGTTTTCCAAGAAGAGCGGAGGAGACCCTCGATGCGGCACCTGAGGCTGCAGTAGACATGGACCCCGAACCGGCGCGTACAACGGTCACAGAGCCATTTGCGGCAGCTGCGGCAGCGCTGGCGCGCCTCCCTCGAAGGGTGGTTTACGCAGTGCGACGTTACACGCATCGATGATCGAGCTCGCCGATGTGACGTGTGGTCAAATACCCGCTAGAATCAGCAGACCGGTAATTTCCACGGGCTTCCCGGTCGCGGGCGACTCGTGGGCATCCGGTCGAAAGGGGTCTGTCGATGTGGAATCTTCCGAACGCCTTGACGTTGCTCCGCATCTTCATGGCGCCGCTACTGGTGGTCGTGTTGCTGACCGAGATTCCGGACAAGGAGTACTGGGGTCTTGGCATTTTCCTCCTGGCGGCGCTGACCGACGCGCTGGATGGAATTATAGCCCGCCGAACCGACCGTATGACGACCACGGGGGCGATGCTCGATCCCATCGCCGACAAGCTGCTGATGAGCGCCGCCTTCATTTCCTTGGTCGAGCTCCAGCAAGCGCCGGCCTGGATGGTGACCGTGATCGTCGGCCGGGAGTTTGCCGTGACAGCTCTCCGCCTGATCGCGCTCGAGCGCGGGGTTCCGATCGCGGCCAATTGGCTCGGCAAGGCGAAAACAACGAGCCAGGTGATTACTGTGTCGATCTTGATTTTCAGCCTGAATTCGGACCGCTGGGACCTCGTGGCCTTGACGGCCCTGTGGATTACGTTGGCCCTGACCACGGCCTCGATGGTGGTTTACTTTTGGCAGAACTGGGGGGTTCTGAAAGAGGATGAGGCGTGAGCAGAGGGCTGCTGCCGCGGCAGCTCCCACTCTATCTGGTTCGCTTTGGAAGCAGGCGCCCTCGTTTGGTGGCGGGAGTGGCCCTCCTCTCCTGGGCGGTGGCGGCGCTGTTGGCCTCTCATATCCATGTCGAAACG
Organism: Thermoanaerobaculales bacterium; assembly: GCA_048061535.1. Taxonomy (GTDB): domain Bacteria; phylum Acidobacteriota; class Thermoanaerobaculia; order Thermoanaerobaculales; family Sulfomarinibacteraceae; genus Sulfomarinibacter. Next base: position 61,873 of record JBGMRN010000002.1, read on the forward strand.
GATATTCTCTCCCTGGTTCCGCGCAACAACCCGGTGGTGGAGGGTTTCCGGACGACCATCGAACGATTCGGGTCGGTGGACACCCTGTTGGTGGTCGTGCACATTGACCCAAACGAAACGCTGGAGCCTTCGCTCGACTTTGCCGACCGTCTCGCGGAATCGCTGCGCAGCTGGGAGTTGATCGATTGGGTCGAGTATCGGGTGCAGAGCACAGCCGAGGCTGCGGTGCCCTTGCTCGACCGTGCCACCCTCTTCCTCGAGCCTGAAGAGCTCGACGAGCTTCTCGCCGGCCTGGATGAGGACGGTCTGAGAGAGGCATCGATGCGGCTCCGTTCAGAGCTCCTGACACCGCAGAGTTTGGTCACCAAAGACCTTCTGCGTCTCGACCCCATGGGCCTCATGCCGCGACTGCTGTCCAGAGTCCGGCTGGGTGGGGTCGGGGTGAGGGTCGATCCCGAAACCGGGTGCCTGATTGACGAGGGGCGGCGATTGATGTTGATGCTGGCCAAGCCGATACGGCCGGCCCAGGATCTCCAATTCGATCGCGAGCTGGCCGCCGGCCTCGCGGAGCGGGTGCTCATTGCTGAGGAGGCGTGGCTGGAGATGGGTTGGGAGAGACCACCGCCGAGGGTCGAATTCACAGGGGGGTACCTGGTAGCGCTTGACGACGCCCGGCTGATCACCTCGGACGCCGTGGTCGGTCTGGCGTCCTCTCTGATCGGCGTGATGGCGCTGTTTCTACTCGCCTTCCGCCGTCGGGCCGCTTTGGTCTATGCCTTTTTTCCGCTGGTGACGGGGTTGGCCCTGGCATTTATTTTTGGCGCGCTGGCGCTGGGCCGCATCAACTCACTGACCTCCGCCTTCGGGGGACTTCTCATCGGGCTCGGGATCGATTTCATCATCGTCTTGTATGCCCGGTACGTCGAGGAACGCCGGGCCGGAGCGTCCCACCATGAAGCTGTCGACTCGATGGGGAGACACACCGGTGTCGGCGTGTTGCTGGGGGCGGTGACCACCGCTGCCACCTTCTATGCCTTCCTCGTCACCGATTTCGCCGGCCTGTGGGAGCTCGGTCTGCTCACCGGCACCGGTATTCTGTTGCTGGTACTCACCGTTTTCCTGTTGATGCCGGCGCTGCTTGCCTTTTTTCAGGAGCGTCGGTTGTCCGACCGTCCACTGTATCTCCATTCCTTCGGGAGCGACCTGTTGTGTCGTTTGAGCATGCGGCGGCCCGGTTGGACGGTCGTGATCGCGGTGATCGGTACGGTCTTCCTGGGCGTTGCTTCAACCCGACTCCAGTGGGACGACGACTTTCGCAACATGCGGTCGGGCGACAATCGCGCGATCGAGCTGCGGCAGCAAGTGATGGACTCATTCGGCCTACGATTCTCGCCGATGTTGGTCCGCTGTGACGGGGAGACCGAGGTCGAAGCCCTGGCGGTGTGTCGCGAGATCCTGCCGGAGATCGAGGCATTGGTGGATGGTGAGAACCTTGTCGGGGTCGATACCATCGCCGGTGTCATTCCGTCGCTGGCGGCGCAGAGGAGGGCGCTCGACCGGCTCGCAGGCGCAGCCGGGGAGATCGATGGCCTCCGAGAGAGGATGGAGGAGGCTTTGCGCTGGTCAGGTCTTAACCCGGAGGCTTTCAACGAAGGTATCGACCACTTGCTGAGAGGCCTCGCCAGGCGGAATCCACTCACCCTCCTCGACCTGGAGGGGACTCCTCTGGCGCGGGTCCTTGACCGATATGTGGTTCCGTTCGAAGGCGGGGTTTCGGTTGCGATCTACTGCTATCCTCCGGCCGGGCGGTGGAGGGACGGTGCGTCGGCGGCCCTTGAGTCCTTGATCGCTCGGCACCCCGGAGTTGTGCTTGCGGGGCCCAACGTTGTTTCCAAGGAGCTGCGGAGAATCGTGTGGGACGATGCGGTCAAAGCCGCGCTTCTGGGTCTGGTGGTGGTCTTCCTGCTCATGTGGGCCGACCTCGGAGGTCCCGTCCGGGCTCTGTTGGCGCTGCTTCCGCTGCTGGTGGGCATGACCTGGATGCTCGGCACGATGGCGCTCCTTGGCCTGCGGCTCAACTTCCTGAATATATTCGTTCTGACGATGATTGTCGGCATCGGGGTCGACTACGGTGTACACCTGCTGCACCGTTGGTTTGAGTCCGGGGGAAGTCCAAGTGCCGTCGCCGAGACCTCGAAGGCGATTGCGGTGGCCGCGCTGACTACCATGGTGGGATTCGGATCCCTGGTGCTTTCTCACTATCCCGGTCTGCGTTCTGTTGGCGCGGCGGCGATTCTCGGGTCGTTATTCACCGCCGTGCTCGGCATTACGCTGCTGCCGGCGGTGCTTTCATTGAGGGGGAAAGACAATGCGAGAACTTGAGGCCAAGGAGCTCTCCTGGCAGTGCCCTGAGACGTGGTTGCCGAAAAAAGACTCGGCCGCCGTGGAGCCGGCATCCACGATCGTTGCGCAAGATCGCGCGGTGGAGGCCATCGCTTTCGGTCTGGCGATGCGCGGAATCGGCTACAACATTTTCGTAACCGGCCTTTCGGGCACCGGCAGGTTGACGACGATCAAGAGCTTTGTCGAGCGCCTCGCCGAGGGTGACGAGCGGCCCGACGACGTGTGTTTCGTGTTCAACTTCCGCAAGCCGGAGGAGCCGGTTGCCCTGTTCCTCGAAGCCGGCGCCGGGTGCCGGCTCCAGGAGGGAATGAACGGCCTCGTCCGCGAGCTCTCCGAAAACCTACCGAACATCCTCGGCGACAAGGATTTTCGTTCTCGAATCGAGCGCGCTGTGGAGCCGCTGCAGCGCCAGGAACGGGAGCTCAGAGAGGCATTCGGGGAGGAAGTGAAGGAGGCCGGGTTCAGCCTCGTGCAGGTCCAGGCCGGACCGGTCACGCGGCCGGAGGTCTTGCCTCTGCTGGAGGACAAGCCGACGCCTCTGGAACAGCTCTCGGGCCTCGTGGAGGAAGGCAAGCTCGATGCTGAGGAAGTCGAACGGCTGAAGAAAATTCATGAGACCTTGACCGAAAAGTTGAGAGAGGGCTTTCTGGAGGTCGCGGACATCCGGCGCAAGATCCAACATCGGGTCGAGGATGTCCGGCGAAAGCTGCTCCAATCGGTCTTTGAAGATGCGGTACGGCGGATCCGCGAATCGGTCGCCGACCCTCGAGCCGACGAGTATCTTGAGGCGGTGGGGAAGGACCTCTCCGAGAATCTCGAGCTGTTCATGATCTCCGAGGAGGACGTCCCCGCCGACATCGACCGCTTCCTGCGCTGGCGGGTCAACGTGGTGGTCGACAACACCGATCTCAAGGGGCGCCCGGTGGTCATGGAGACGGAGCCCACCTACACCAACCTCTTCGGTACGGTCGAGCGGACCCTGACCAGATCGGGAGAGGCCGTGGCCTCGTTCTTGCAAATTCGCGCCGGTTCTTTGCTGCGCGCCAATGGGGGTTACTTGATCCTCAACGCGGACGACGTGCTCTTGGAACCCCGGGTGTGGCCGGGTCTCAAACGGGCTCTCAAGTACCGCCGCGCTCAGATTCAGACCGTCGAGAGCCTGGTCCTCGGAGCGGCGTTTCTCAAGCCTGAACCGGTTCCGCTCAAAGTGAAGGTCGTGATCATCGGAAGTCGTTCGATCTTCGATCTCCTCTATCGGTACGACTCGGATTTTTCGAAGATCTTCAAGGTGCTCGCTGATTTCGACAGCGTGCTGCAGACCTCGAAGGAACACGCGATCGACGTCCTGTCGGTGTTGCGCAAGGTGACCAAAGAAGAAGAACTGCCCGAACTCGATCGCAGCGGTATGGCCGCCATGCTCGAAGAGGCGGTGCGCATGGGAGGCTGGCGGCGAAGGCTTTCCAGCCGCTTTTCGGATCTTTCGGATCTGCTGCGAGAGGCGGCCTTCCACGCCGCGAAGGCCGAGGGAAAACTGGTCAATCGCGATCACGTGGCTGCCGCCTGCGCGGCGCGACGACGGCGCCATTCCCTCAGTGAGGACCGGTCTCACGACCTGATTTCCGAGGGAGTGATCCGAGTGGAGACCTCAGGAGCGACACTCGGCCAGGTGAACGGCCTTGCGGTCTACGATCTCGGCCATCATCGTTTCGGAAAACCCTCCAGAATCACCGCACGGGTCGGGCTCGGGCGGGAAGGAGTGATCAATATCGAGCGCCAGGCCGGTCTCTCTGGACCCACCCATGACAAAGGGGTGAGCATCCTCACGGGCTTCTTGCGCGGGACCTTTGCGCGGAAGGTCCCCTTGACCATGGCATGCTCGGTGACCTTCGAACAGTCCTATGGAGGAATCGACGGCGACTCGGCCTCGTCAACCGAGGTCTACGCCATCCTTTCCGCTCTCTCGCGGGTTCCCCTGCGGCAGGAGGTGGCGGTCACCGGTTCGGTGGATCAGCACGGCAACATCCAGGCCATCGGCGGCGTGAACGAGAAGATCGAGGGCTTTTTCCGGGTGTGTCGGAGCCAGGGGCTGACGGGCGGACAGGGCGTGATGATCCCGGCGACCAACATCGATGATCTGCATCTCCAACAGGACGTCGTGGAGGCGGTTTCCGAAAAGCGTTTTCACGTGTGGGCGGTAGAAACCATCGAGGAGGGGATCGAGCTCCTCTCCGGCCGGAGCGCAGGCGAATGGGACGAGTCCGCGGGCTGGAGCGAAGGGGGTCTCTATCGTTTGTGCCAGGAGAGGCTCGACGAAATGGTGAGGTTGATGCGGG
>JBGMRN010000002.1:66708-67920 GCA_048061535.1 Thermoanaerobaculales bacterium
ATTTGACACCCCACCGTATGGGTGGCACAATCGAAGAGCGCTGTCGTTCCGCGCAGGTGTGTATCTGCGCGTCTTGAAGGAGGGGGGGGCATGCCGCGGCGACTGAACACGATTATCATCGTGCCTCACAGTAAAGCGCGGTTTCTCAAACTGTCGTTTTCGTCGAGAACCTTGGTGTTGGTCGGTTGCACAGTCTGCGTTGCCTTGGTCCTGTCGATTTTTGCGATCGGCTACACCGGTAACGCGGTCGGGCGCCGCGCCGAAGTGCAGCGGCTGAAGACCGAAAACAATCAGCTCGCCGAGGTCAACCGCGAGCTCGAACAGACGATCGCAGAGGTCCAGGGTCGCTTGGACGAGTTCGAAGAACGAACCTCGCGTCTCGCCCTCGCAGCCGGGATGCAGTCCGATACCGTTGGTCTGACCGGACAGGGAGTCCCCCAGTCGCGTGCCGGAAGCGGTGGCCCGTACGATCGCCTTCCGGAGGCGCCACAGGTATTGGTCGAACAGGGGCTGTGGGTCGAAGGCCAGCTCGACCTGGTCGAAGCTCAGTTGACTGAGCACAATCGAGAGTTGAGTTCGACTCCCACCATCGCGCCGGTCCTCGGGTTGATTACCGACGGTTTTGGTCGCAGGAAAGACCCGTTCACAGGGCGCAAAGCATTTCACCGGGGACTCGACATCTCTGCTCGCCGCGGGACGTCGGCTCTCGCTCCGGCGGATGGAATCGTGGTCTTTGCCGGACGGAACGGTGGCCTCGGTCGCACCGTCCGCATCTCCCATGGGTTTGGGTTCACCACCGTCTACGGCCACCTCGACAAGATCACCGTGGAAGCAGGTGACGAGATTCACCGTGGGCAGGAGATCGGTCATCTGGGCAACACCGGTCGTTCGACCGGCCCCCACCTCCACTACGAGGTGCACGTGGACGGTAAAGCCGTCAATCCGCTCTATTACATTCTGGACGCGTACTAGAGCAAGCAATTCGCCGGGCGAATTGCGGCCGGGCGAGACGCCCGGACGCGGGCAGAACGCTTCCAGCGACATGATCGCCCCCGCGCGTCGACGATTCCGAATTCCAAAGAAGTGAGGGAGTGAGGAAGTCAGGACCGAGCCGTGGCGTCTGCCTAACCCCCTAACTCCCAAGAAGTTAGGAAGTGAGGAAGTTAGGAAGTTAGGACTGAGCCGTTGCGTCTGCCTAACCTCCTAACTCCC
>JBGMRN010000002.1:68020-73233 GCA_048061535.1 Thermoanaerobaculales bacterium
CCTAACCTCCTAACTCCCTAACCTCCTAACCCCAAACCGGCATCCTGATTGCAAACTCACGTCGCATCATCTAACCTGCACTGACCCGGCGGCGGGGTTGTTGTCGGTTTCCGGGACGGGTTCACGCCGGGGTTTGCCCCGGCCTTTTGCGATCAGGCCGGATCTGTTTGGCAGAATCTCTCTTGTGCGCGGCGAGGTTGAACGTATGAATCTGGTTGAAAAAGCCATCGGAGTTGTTTTCGGTACCAGGCATGAGCGCGACATCAAGCGGATGCGGCCCATTGTGGCGGAGATCAATGGGCGCGAGGCGGAGTTCGAGGCTCTCGACGACGACGCCCTCCGCGGCCGTTTCGAGGAAATCCGGAACCGGGTTCTGAAGGCGACTGTCGAGTTGCCGGAACAGGCCCGCGAGCGGGCGACGTTCGTCCAGAAGATCCTCGACGAGGAGCTGGTCGAGGTCTTCGCGATGGTGCGCGAAGCGAGCAAGCGGGCGCTCGGCATGCGTCACTTCGACGTACAGCTCATGGGTGGCCTGGTGCTTCACGAGGGACGCATCGCCGAGATGCGGACCGGAGAGGGGAAAACCCTGGTGGCGACGTTGGCGGCGTCACTCAACGCCCTCACCGGTCGCGGTGTTCATCTGGTTACCGTGAACGACTACCTGGCCCGTCGCGATGCCGATTGGATGGGCAAGATCTACAACTTCCTCGGCCTGACCGTCGGCTGTATTCAAAACCAGATGAACGATGCCGAGCGCAACCAGGCATATGCTTCGGATCTCACCTACGGAACCAACAACGAGTTCGGGTTCGACTACCTGCGCGACAACATGAAATTCGAGCTGGAACGGATGGTCCAGCGCCATCACTCATACGCCATCGTCGACGAGGTGGATTCCATCCTGGTGGATGAGGCACGTACCCCGCTGATCATCTCCGGCCCCTCCGAGGTCTCGGTGGACCTCTATTACCAGGTGGATGGCGTCATCCCGCGGCTCAAAAAAGGGGAGGAGATCGAGGACAAGCATGGAAACAAGGAGGTAACAGGGGACTTCCTGGTTGACGAGAAGGCGCAGACCGCGTCGCTCACGGACGAGGGAATGGCGCGAGTCGAGAAGCTGCTCTCGGTCGACAACCTTTATGACCCGTCGAACATCGAGATTCTGCACGCGGTCAACCAAGCGCTGCGCGCCCACAATCTTTTCCAACGTGACAAGGAGTACATCGTCAAGGACGGCGAGGTCACGATCGTGGACGAGTTTACGGGCCGCCTGATGTCGGGTCGGCGGTGGTCGGATGGCCTCCACCAGGCGGTCGAAGCCAAGGAGAAGGTGAAGATCCAGTCGGAGAACCAGACCCTCGCAACGGTAACCCTGCAGAACTACTTCCGCATGTACGACAAGCTCGCGGGCATGACCGGGACCGCGGAGACCGAAGCAGAGGAGTTCGAGAAGATCTACGGCCTCGATGTGGCGGTCGTACCGACCAATCAGCCGATGATCCGCGACGATCGTGCGGACATGGTTTACAAGACCGAGAAGGAGAAGTTCCGGGCGGTGGTTGAGGAGATCGCCGAGCGGAACCAACGCGGTCAGCCGATGCTCGTCGGCACGGTCTCGATTGAGAACTCCGAGCGCCTATCGAAGCTCCTGCAGCGGCGCAAGATCAAGCATGTCGTTCTCAATGCCAAGTACCACGAGCGGGAGGCGGACATCGTTGCCCAGGCGGGGCGTTTTGGCAGAGTGACGATCGCCACCAACATGGCAGGCCGTGGCACAGATATTGTTCTCGGTGGGAATCCGGAAGGACTGGCGCGGATGGAAGCAAGCTCCGCCGACGACCCCGGCGCCGCCTTTCCGGCCATTCTCGAGCGGTTTGAGAAGGAATGTGCCGAGGAAAAGGCCAAAGTGCTCGAGGCGGGCGGACTCCATATCGTGGGGACCGAGCGGCACGAGTCGCGGCGTATCGACAACCAGCTCCGGGGACGTTCCGGCCGCCAGGGAGACCCGGGATCGACGCGGTTCTTTCTTTCCCTTGAAGACGACCTGATGCGAATCTTTGCTTCCGACTGGGTGCGCAAGATGATGGACCGTCTGGGGATGGAGGAAGACATTCCCATCGAGTCCAAGATGGTGTCCAAGTCGATCGAGCGGGCACAGAAGCAGGTCGAGGGACGGAACTTCGAGATCCGCAAGCACCTGCTTGAGTACGACGACGTGATGAACAAGCAGCGCGAGGCGGTGTATCGACTGCGGAGGCAGATCCTCGAGGGTGTCGAAGGGCGCAACTACATCCTCAGGGTGGTCGATGACATCGTGCGTGCACTGTTTGACGATTTTTGCCCGGAGGAGGCCGATCCGGAAGACTGGGACAAAGGGTCGCTGGAGAAGGAGTTCCAGTCGTACTTCGGTCTGACCATCGACGAGTTCGGTATCGACTGGGAAACCGTCAACCGACCACAGCTCGAGAGCATCCTTGGCGAAGGCGTTGTGGCGTATTACGAAAAGAGAGCCGAGCGATTCGGCGAAGAGGATCTCATCCGGCTCGAGAAGTTCCTTCTACTTGATACCGTCGATCGCCAGTGGAAGGACCACCTGTTAGCGCTCGATCATCTTCGTGAAGGGATCGGGCTCAGGGCCTATGGCCAGCGTAACCCCCTCGTCGAGTACAAGCGGGAGTCCTACACCCTTTTCGAGGAGATGTGGGAGCGCATCGAAGATCACGTCGTCAAGTTCCTCTTCCACGCCGAACCGGTTGAGGACATGCAGCTGCAGCGGCGGGGCGTCCGGACCACCATGTTGCACCCCGATGCAGAGGGTCTTGCTGCCTCGCACGCTCAACAAGAGCGTGCGGCCAACACGCCGGTCTCCGCGCCCACCCGGCCGGCCACGGTTCGTCGGGCCGAGCCGAAGGTCGGACGCAACGACCCGTGCCCGTGCGGCTCGGGCAAGAAGTACAAGCGGTGCCATGGGGCGGCGCAGGTTGCGAAAGGGTAGTTCAATGAACCAGGAGATCCCTGTCGGGCTGACATTTGACGACGTGCTGCTCGTTCCTTGGCGGTCCGAGGTGCACCCGAACCGGGTCGATGTGTCCACCCGCCTCACGCGCGACGGGATCGCCCTCAACCTGCCCATCGTGTCGGCGGCGATGGACACAGTGACCGAGGCGAAAATGGCGATCGCGATGGCTCAGCATGGCGGCATCGGGGTGGTTCACAAGAACATGTCCATCGAGCGTCAGGCTGAGGAGGTTGATCGGGTCAAGCGTTCAGAGTCCGGAATGATCGTCGACCCGGTCACTATCCACCCCGAGCAGTCGGTTCGGGAGGCCCTCGACGTGATGGCCAGGTACCGCATCTCCGGTCTGCCAGTTGTCGATAATCAGGGTCACCTCAAGGGCATTCTCACCAACCGGGACCTTCGCTTTTGCACCGAGCTCGATCGTCCAATCTCCGATTTTATGACCAAGGACGATCTGGTCACGGCCCCGGTCGGGACAACTCTCGACGAGGCCAAGGCGCTGTTGCACCGTCACCGTATCGAAAAGCTGCTGATCGTGGGCGAGAGTTGCAACCTCAAGGGTCTGATCACGGTCAAGGACATCAAGAAAGCGCAGGAATTTCCGAACGCGTGCAAGGATGAGCTGGGACGCCTTCGGGTGGCGGCGGGAGTCGGAGCGGCTGATGATCTGGCCGATCGATGCGCGGCGCTCATCGAGCGTAACGTCGATGCGCTGTGCCTCGACAGCTCCCACGCCCACTCGCAGGGTGTGATGGACGCCGCCGAGCGCGTCAAGGCCGACTATCCAGATGTACCACTCATCGTCGGCAATATCGCCACCGAGGAGGCAGCTCGCGATCTCATTTCTCTCGGCGTCGACGCCCTCAAGGTCGGGATCGGCCCGGGGTCGATCTGCACCACTCGGGTGGTCACCGGCGCCGGCATGCCCCAGATCACCGCGATCCAAAACTGTGCCCGGGCGGCCTCCGAGCATGGGGTGCCGCTGATCGCCGACGGTGGCGTACGTTTTTCGGGAGACATCACCAAGGCGCTGACCGCCGGCGCTGACATCGTGATGATCGGTTCGCTCTTCGCCGGTGTCGAGGAGTCGCCGGGCGAACAGATCCTGTACCAGGGTCGGACCTTCAAGGCCTACCGAGGGATGGGGTCCCTCGGAGCGATGCGGGGGATCGAGGGTTCGGGGGACCGCTATTTTCAGGAGCGCGGCAGCCTCTCGAAGCTGGTGCCCGAGGGCATCGAGGGGATGGTCCCCTACAAAGGACCTTTGGCGGACCAGCTCACCCAACTTGTCGGCGGACTTCGCGCGGGAATGGGCCTTGCGGGCTGCGGAGATATCTCCGAGCTGCACTCCAATGCCAAGTTCATCCGGGTGACCGGCGCCGGTCTCAAAGAGTCTCACGCTCACGATGTTGTCATCACCAAAGAAGCGCCGAACTACCGCGCCGACGGGTAGCGCCCGCTAGAATTCCCTCGCTCGGAGGTTGTCGATGAAAATTGTCGAGTGCGTTCCCAACATCTCGGAAGGCCGGAATCCGGAAGTCTACGATGCTGTCGCGCAGGCGGCTGCCTCGGTTGCCGGTGTCGAGCTGCTCGACGTGGACCCCGGTCAGGAGACGAATCGTACGGTCATCACCTTCGTGGGTGAGCCCGATGCGGTGATCGACGGTGCCTTCCAGCTCGTTGTCAAGGCCCGCGAGCTCATCGACATGCGTACTCACCAGGGCGCGCACGGGCGCATGGGGGCGGTGGATGTGTGCCCCTTCGTCCCGGTGTCGGGCGTCACCATGGATGAATGCGTCGATTTCGCCAACCGACTCGGCCGGCGGGTGGGAGAGGAGCTCGCCCTGCCGGTATTCCTCTACGAGTTTGCGGCCACCCGCCCGGAACGGAAGTCCTTGGCCGATATCCGCCAGGGCGAGTACGAGGCGCTGGCGGAGAAGCTCAGCAAGGCCGATTTTACCCCCGACTTCGGTCCGGCGGAGTTCATCCCCGAGTTCGGCGCCATGGTCATCGGCGCGCGCAAGTTCCTGGTCGCCTACAACGTCAACCTCAACGTCACCGACAAGCGCTGGGCCAATCGAGTGGCCTTCGACGTTCGAGAAAAGGGACGCATGGTGGCGGGGCCGGATGGAAAGAAGGTTCAGCAATCGGGAACGCTCAAAGCGGTGAGAGGAGTCGGGTGGTTCATTCCGGA
>JBGMRN010000003.1:0-5703 GCA_048061535.1 Thermoanaerobaculales bacterium
CCTTCGCCCACAAGCTGCTGTTCAACAAGTACTGGGTGGACGAGATCTACGACGCCGTGGTGATCAAACCCATTCACCGCTTAGCGCTCTTGTGTTGGAAGATCATCGACGTCCTGATCATCGATACGCTCTTCGTTAACGGGACCGCTTTCACGGTCGAGCTCAGTGGTGATCTGCTGCGCTTTCTGCAGACCGGCAACGTCCGCAACTACGCCCTCTCGGTGGCGCTGGGGGTCCTCGCCCTGGCTCTGATTCTCTGGTGATGGGTTTGATCATGTTGAATGAACACCTGCTGACCATCGTCACCCTCGCGCCGGCTGCCGCGGCGATTCTGCTCGCCATGGTTCCAGAACGCTCCGCCCGCCTCAGCCGTTGGCTGGCCCTTGCAGTCTCACTCGTGGTCTTTGTCCTTTCGCTGATGCTGTGGATCGGCTTCAATCCCGATGAACCCGGCTTCCAAATGGTCGAACGCGCGAGCTGGATACCTCAGTTCGGCATCAGCTATCACATAGGTATCGACGGGATCTCGCTCCTTCTCGTCCTCCTGACCACCCTCCTGGTGCCGGTGGTCATTCTCGGTTCATGGAAATCGATCACCGAGCACGTGAAGGCATTTCACATCTCCCTGCTGCTGCTCACAACCGGTATGATCGGCGCCTTCGTCGCCCTCGATCTCTTCCTCTTCTACGTCTTTTGGGAGTTGATGCTGATTCCGATGTACTTCATCATCGGGGTCTGGGGCGGTCGCCGCCGGATCTATGCGGCGGTGAAGTTCTTTCTCTTCACCATGGTCGGCTCGGTCTTCATGCTGGTCTCCATCATTTACCTGGCGTGGTTTCACTTTCAGCAGACCGGCGCCTGGTCGTACGACTACCTCGATTTCCTCCACACCGCGCCGCTGCTGCCGACCACCGGCCTGACGGCGCCCGGGATCCTGGTCTTTGCCGCTTTCGCCCTCGCCTTCGCCATCAAGGTCCCGATGTTCCCCCTCCATACCTGGCTTCCGGATGCCCACGTCGAGGCGCCGACCGGCGGTTCGGTGATCCTGGCCGGGGTTCTCCTCAAGCTCGGCACCTACGGTTTTCTTCGCTTCAACCGAGCCCTCCTCCCCGACGCCTGGGAAGTTTTCACTCCCTTGATCATGTTTCTCGCCGTGGTGGGAATCCTCTACGGCGCCCTCGTCGCTCTCGTCCAGCCCGACATGAAGAAGCTCGTGGCCTACTCTTCAGTGAGCCACCTCGGTTTCGTGATGCTCGGGCTGGCGGCGGGGACCCAGGCATCCACCCAGGGCGCAGTTCTCCAGATGGTCAACCACGGTCTCTCCACCGGCGCTCTCTTCCTCCTGGTCGGCATGATCTACGAGCGCCGGCACTCGCGCCTGATCAAGGATTTCGGCGGCATCGCCGGCGTCATGCCGGTCTTCACCGGCGTGTTCCTGTTGGTCACCCTCGCTTCCATCGGCCTGCCGGGCCTCAATGGTTTTGTCGGTGAGTTCCTGATCCTTGCGGGATCCTGGCAGGGGTTCCCGCTTGCGGTGGTTCTCGCCGGCCTGGGCATCATTATGGGCGCCGTCTACATGTTGTGGATGGTGCAGAGGGTGTTCTGGAACCCACTCGTCCACGAAGAAAACCGTGAGCTGCATGACATGGGTTTCCGGGAGATCCTTGCGGTCGTGCCGCTGCTCGTGTTCATCGTCTGGATCGGAGTTCACCCCAACACCTTCCTGTCACCGATGGAGGCCGCGGTGCGGCTCCTGTTGAGCCGGTGAGGAGGTAATCGATCGTGGCCATCCCCTCCCCCACCGACCTCATCGCCATCGCGCCGGAGATCATTCTCGCCCTCGCAGCCGGCCTGTTGCTGGTCGTCGAGGCCTTTATGCCCCGACTCCGATCCTATATCTCCGAGCTCACGCTGCTGGCTGTCGTCGGCGCCGGATGGGCCCGTCTCTCCCTCGATCTTCCAGGCGCGGTCTGGGGGGGCATGCTCCACATCGATCAGCTCGCCGCGTTCGTCGACCTCTACATCCTGATCGCGGTCTTTGTCACCGCGTGGATAGCGGGTCCCTTCCTGCGCCGCACCGGCGCCGACTTCGGCGAGTTCTACGCCCTACTTCTGCTCGCCGCGGTGGGTGCAATGGTCATGGCGAGCTCGGTCAACCTGTTGCCCCTCTTCCTCGGACTCGAGCTGTTGTCGATCCCGCTTTACGTGCTCAACGCCTTTCTCCGCCGCAACCCGATCAGCGTCGAGGCCGGCCTCAAATACTTCATTGTCGGCGCCTTCGCCTCCGCTTTCGTGGTCTACGGAATCGCCCTTCTCTACGGCGCCACGGCCTCCACCGATCTGGTCACGATCGGGTCCCGAGTCATCGCCCAGGGGATGCTCACTCCCCTGGTTGCCATTGGTCTCGCCATGGTTTTGGGAGGGCTTGCATTCAAGCTCGCCATCGTTCCGTGCCACGCCTGGGCGCCGGATGTGTATCAGGGTGGCCCGACACCGGTCACGGCCTTCCTGTCGGTTGTGCCCAAGGGCGTCGTCCTGGTGGTGATGCTGAGGATCGTCGACGGGATGGACCTGCTCCACGTCTCACCACGGTGGGTGCTGGTCGCCGGCGTCGCGGCCGTCGCCTCGCAGACCCTCGGCAACATCGTCGCGATCGTCCAACGGGACATCAAACGCATGCTCGCTTACTCGGGGATCGCCCACATGGGCTATGCGATGGTCGCAGTCATCGTCGCCGGGGTCGATGGCGGGGCCGCGGTCCTCGTCTACCTTGCCGCCTACACCATGATGAACCTGGGCGCATTCGCGACAGTCACGCTGTTGTCCGAGCGCGAAGACCAGCCCCATCTGATCAGCGATCTTGCCGGACAGGGCTGGCGAAGGCCGGTGGCGGCCCTGGCTCTCACCATCTGCCTCTTTTCCCTGGCGGGCATTCCACCGCTGGTCGGCTTCACCGCCAAGTTTGTTGTGTTTCGCGCAGCGATCAACCACGGTCTGGTGTGGCTCGCGATCTTCGGAGTCCTCAACTCGCTGATCTCAGCTTTCTATTACCTCCGGGTCGTGTATGTGATGTACATGCAGCCCCTTCCTCGACAGGAGCCGGAGTTCGCGCCGGCCCTCCCGATCTCGGCCGCGGCGGCGATCGCCGCGTTGGGGGTTGCGGTTGTCGGTCTCTATCCGACCGGCCTGCTCGCTGCCGCCCAGAGTGCGATCCTCGGACTCGTAAGGTAACTATGGCATACAAAAGACATATCGATACGAAGGTCATTTCAAACCTCACCATCTCGCGTCTCTCCGTTTACCTACGGTGCGTCGATCGCCTGATCGAGCTTGGGGTTGAGACGATCTCCAGTCAGGAGCTGGCCAAGCGCTTCCACCTCAACTCCGCCCAAATCCGGAAAGACCTCGCCTACTTCGGCGAGTTTGGTGTGCGCGGCGTCGGATACAACGTCCGTGAGCTTCGCCAATACGTGGTCGAGATCCTCGGCCTGGACCATGAAAGGCGGCTAGTCATCGTCGGCGCCGGCAACCTCGGCACGGCGCTCTGCCACTACTCCGGCTTCTCCGGCGATAACTTCCTGGTGGTCGGAGTGCTCGATTCCGATCCCAGTCGGATCGGCGATCCAACGCCGGCGGGACTGCTGGTCGAGGACTCGGAACGTCTCGGTGAGATCGTTTCACAGCGCCGGGTCGAAATCGGAGTGATCACCACCCCCGCAGCGGGCGCCCAAGCTGTCAGCGAGCGGATGGTCGATGCGGGCCTCAGGTCGATCCTCAATTTTGCTCCCATTCGCGTCAGGGCCCCCGAAGGGGTGCTGGTCAAATCGGTGGACCTCAAGGTCTACCTCGAGGAGCTGAGCTTTTTCCTGACCCACGGACTCGGCTGACCAACCTCTTCCCGCGTCGCGCCGCGGAAATTTGGTGAGCAGAAAGCACGTGGCACCGCCGAGCAGGATCCGCTAAAGTAATGGGCGATGGACACACCTGAAAAGATCGGCAAGTACCAGGTCAACGCCAAGATCGCCGCCGGAGGCTTCGGCGTGATCTTCAAGGCATGGGACCCGTTCATCAAGCGCACAGTCGCGATCAAGATGTGCTCGACCCCGGATGAGGAGGTGCGCCAGCGGTTCCAACAGGAGGCCCAGTTCGTGGGCAACCTGGTACACCGCAACATCACCCTGGTCTTCGACTACGGTGTCCAGGACGAGGTGCCGTACATCGTCCAGGAATTTCTTACCGGCTATGATCTCGACGAGCTCCTGACGGCCGGAGTGGTAGGCGACGAATACGCGATCGCGTCGATTCTCCTTCAGGTGTGCGAGGGGCTCGACTTCGCGCACAACCGGGGGATCGTCCACCGGGATATCAAACCCTCGAACATCCGCGTCCTCGAAGACGGAACCGTGAAGATCATGGATTTCGGGATCGCCAAGTCCCTCGAGGCCAGCAGCAAGCTCACCCAGACCGGTATCGCCCTCGGTACCGCCGGGTACCTGGCGCCCGAACAGATTCAGGGCAAACCCGTCGACCCACGAACAGACGTCTTTGCCCTCGGCATAGTGGCCTATGAGCTCATTACAGGGATCCGTCCTTTCGAAGGCAAGAGCCTGAGCAACGTCCTCTACAAGATCCTTAATGAAGAACCGCTGGCTCCGCGCGACGTACCTCCCGGCTGTTCCGAGACGCTGGACACCATCGTTCGGCGCTGTATGGCCAAGGAGCCCTCCGAGCGCTACCAGACCGCCGCCGCGTTGCTGGAGGACCTGAGGAAAATCACGTCTGACGATGACGCCACTCCTGGTTCGACCAAGGAGCTCACCACCGGCGTGCTCCGGCAGGTGATGCAGCGGATGGATCGTGAGGCGGGTGAGTCCAGCGAACCGCCCACCACCAGGGTCGAGACGCCGAGAGCTCAGTTTACGACCCCCTCATCCCAGGCGACACCGCAGAACACCGAGCTCCACCGCACTCCCGAGATCGGGGCGAGTGAGTCCGAACGACGCAGCCCGGTGCTCTTGATCTTCCTCGGACTCCTTGCGGTACTGCTGGCCTCGGGAGGGGCGCTCTACTTCTCCAAAGATGTCCAGGACCTGGTTTTCGGGCCCGCCGCCGCGCCTTGGATCCCTACCCCAACGGCGACCCCCACCGTCACCCCAACTGTGACCCCGACACCGACCGTCACCGCGACACCCACCGAAACTCCTGAACCCAGTCCAACGGCGACTCCGGCCCCGATTGCGGTGCGGCTGATCGTCGATCCCCCGGCCTTGCTCAGCATTGACGGGAGATCGTTCGGCAAGGGCAAGACCAGCGGCGGCACCGTGCCTCTGACCCCCGGCGGCCATACCTTCGCGGTCTCTCTCCCCGACTTTCCCGGTGAGACGTTCAGACGCGAGGTGACCGGGCAGACGCGTACGATCTCTCTGAACCTCGAGATCGGTATCCTGACCGTCGATGTCGACCGCCGACATGCACCGCCCGGGGGAGTGGCCTATCTCGACGGCAAGGAACTCGGCAAGCTACCGATCCTCAACAAGAAGGTCAAGGCCGGCGTCCACGAGCTCGTGGTGCGTTGGCCCGGATCTTTCCGGGAGTACGTCAAGAGGATCGATGTTTCGCGCATCCCGAGCCCGCCCTTGAGGATGGTCGTCGCGCCCCCGAACGACTGACTCTCGCCGGCACTCCTGAGAAACTCGGGAGTTT
>JBGMRN010000003.1:5713-31483 GCA_048061535.1 Thermoanaerobaculales bacterium
CAGGAGTGCCGGCGAGGAGACTGGACGTCGTGAGGCCCGCGGGTTAAAGTTGGTCCATGGTCAAGAGACTCATTCCCCAAGTCGTCGCCTGCCTGCTGATCCTGGTGGCACCGGCAGCCGTCTCCGCCCAGACCACTACCCCAAGCGAAGAAGCCGCCCTCGATGCCTACCGCGAGGGCGCGTTCAGCCGCGCCGTTCAGCTCTACACCAAGGCCCTTTCGGAGACGGAAGACGCCTCTCACCGTGCCCGCCTCCAGGTTCAGATTGGTTGGACCCTCTTTGCCCTCGGCCGTGAGGGCGAGGTGGGGACCCACCTCCGGGCAGCGCTGCTCGAGGATCCCGATCTCATCCTCCCCGACTACTACACCCAGGAATTTCTCGACCTTTTCGAGGCCGCGCGGAAGCGGAACTTCGACGCTTCACCGGAGGGCGGCCCGCCGGCGCCTGATCTCGAGGTGACCATCGGCACCGTCAACGACCGGATTGCCTCCGGGGACGACCTCGAGGGCGCCCTGGCCGATGTCGATCGGCTGATCGATGCCTACCCGCTCGACGGACGCCTGATCCCGCTCAAAGCGCAGATCTTGGAAATCCTCGGCCGCACCGACGAAGCGGGCGCACTGGTGCGGAGGCACGGAACAAATTTCGACGGCCAGGCGTTTGGTGGCGGCATGTCGGTCCCCGAGCTCATCCTGCGCGCCAATCGTCTGCTCGACGAGGGTGATGTTGTGACCAGCCTCGAGCTCCTGCGAAGGGCCGTTTCCCAACAGCCGAGCAACGTAGCAGCTCTCGAACTTAGCGCCGAAGCCGCTCAACGGGCGGCCAACTGGCAGGAAGCCGAGTTTGCGCTCAAGTCCGCGCTGGGTCTTCAGCCGGATAATATCGGACTCAAGCTCCGTCTCGGCGAGGTTTATCTCGCCAAGAACGATCCTTCGGCGGCACGGGACATCTTCCGCGAGTTGACCGTTCGATTCCCGCACTCTGATCGAGCCTGGGCGGCGCTGGGCTTGCTCGAGGCTCGCCTGGGAAACCGTGATCGAGCGCTGAACGCGCTGACCCTGGCGGTGGACGAAAACCCGCTCCTGCCCGAGGTGCAGCTGGCCAAGGGTGAGATTCTGCTCTTGGAAGGCGATGTCGACAGCGCCCTTGAATCCCTCAATACAGCTGCGAACCTCCTTCAGGATGACGCGCAGCTGGAGGCCCGGCTTGGTCAGGCTCTGCTAGTAAAAGGTCGGACTGAAGAGGCCCTCGTCCACCTGCGAACCGCCGTCGAGAGTGGGTTCCGACCTTTTGATGTCCAGCGCGCCCTGTCGCTCGCACTCGCCACCAAAGAATTGTATTCGGAGAGCGAACGGATCCTCGAGGCCAGCGGCGTCGATCGCCGGGGCGACTCCGAGATCATCCGAGGGTTTCTCGCCTACCAGCGATCCGAGTATGCCGAAGCCGAAGAGATCCTAAAACCGGTGGCTCAGTCCCGCGCCGGCAGCCCGGCCACCCTGAATCTGATCGCCGCTTGCATCTACCGCCAGGCCCGCTATGCGGAGGCAGTGACCCTTCTCGACCGCGCCCATGAGCTCGACCCGACCTTTCCGACAGTGACGGACAACCTGCAGCGGGCGCGAGCCGCTCGGGACGCCGAGATCCTCGGTGAGAACGCCCAGACCGTCCGGCCGGCGCCGAGGTAGGATGAGCCCGAATGTCTCAGCAGCTTCCTGCTGCAGTCGGTGATGCACCGCACCCAGGGGAACGGCTCCTCGCGGTCCTTTCGACCGACCACGGTTGAGAAATGCGGGTGAGGCCTCAAGCGATCACACGGTCTTCAAGAAACTGAGGAGTTGGTCCGCCGCATCGCCCGGGCGATGTCGGGCCTCGTAGGTGGCGCGCGCCGCCAGGCGTCTTTCGCTCCACGCTTTTCCCCCAGCCGCAGCCTGAGCCAACAATCGGGCAAGGTCGGCCGACGCCGGCGGTCCGGGAGTGATCCTGGGCGCCGCGGCCTCCGGCCATTCGAGAAATTGGCGCAGACCACCGACGGCAACGGGAGTACCGCATGCCAGGAAGCGGAGTGCCGCCGCCGAGGTCTCTCCCGCTGAGGGGGTTCTGAGAACGACTCCGAGGTCAGCCGCCGCCGGTACCAGCGGAAGCGTTTCGGCGTCAATCCAACCGGTACTCACGATGTGATCTGCCAAACCCACAGCCTCGGCCGCGGCCGCAACCCTCTGGCCTCCACTCTCCTCTCCAACCATCACCAGGCGAGCGGGGACGCCGGCGGTGACAGCAGCCCCAAGCCCTCCCAGAATTCCACCAAGGCCCTTTCCCGGGGTCAGGAACCCGAGGTGCATGAGCATGACTTCGTTGTCGGAGATACCAAATTTCGCTCTTTGGATCTCCCTCTCGACCCGGCCAGGGTCGAGCACCGACAGAGGCACTCTCGCCACCGATAACCCGGGGAACTCCGAACGTATTATTGCCTCGGCCCAGGAGGAGTGCACAACGACTCCCTCGACGCTATCAAGAAACGACGCTCGCGCCGGGTAAAGAAAGGGATCCTGGACTCCACTAAGTCCAAGGGTCCGCGCTTCTGCCAAGGCGCGCCCGGCGCCGCCGTAGCTCGAGCTCAGACGGCGCTCATAAGAAGCTCCATCTCCGACGCCCACCGTCGCCTCAACCAGAAGGTGATGGAGAACCAGGTCGTGCAGGACCACGACTGTCCGCGGGCCGCCGAGGCGGCTGAGCAGCCAAAGATGATGGGGATTGTTCCCGATATGAATGAGCGTGATCTCGTCGCGCTCCGCCTCCGTGCTCGCATCGACCATCTCCACGATCCCGTCAAGCGACCAATCTTCGGAAGGACGCCAATTCGGAGGTCGAAACACCCGCACGGCGGCCCGCTTCCCGAGTTCCGCAAGGAGTTCCACAGCATAGTCGCTCACGCCCGTTCGAATGGGCGGAAGAGGGGAACCCCAAAGGAGCTTCATCGGAAAAAGGTAACACAGGCTCGACCGGCTAGAATAATGGGGTGAAGATCCTCCGGTTCCTCGGCATTATTTTCTACTCGGGTTACCTCATCAATGTCGGCCTGTTGCTGGTCATCCTGCCGTGGTCGCGGGCCTGGGGAAATATCGTCCCCAGGCTTCCGCTCAACTTGATCGTACTGTTGGATGCGCCGTGGATACGCGGTCTGATCTCTGCCTTCGGTCTCCTCCACCTGCTCCTGCTGGCATGGGAGTTGGTCACACCAAGTGCCTTTCCTGGAATTTCCGGCAAGAATCACTCATCTTAGGTTAATATTTCTGGGGTGGGGCGCCGCATTCTGATCGTCGATGACGAGCCGTATATCCTGCGCATTCTGTCCTTCAAGTTGCGCAGGGAAGGCTTCGTAACGTTCAGCGCTGAGTCCGCAGAGGAAGCCGAAATATTGCTCGCGGAACACCACGTGGACCTGCTGCTTCTCGATGTCGCCCTCGCCACGCCGACAAACGGTTTCGCGCTTGCCGACAGGCTTCGCTGCAACGCGCGCACCCAGCACTTGCCAATCATCATGCTGACGGCGCGGGGGTTCGCCTCGGATATCCTCCGCAGTCGACAGGTTGGGGCGGTCGGCTACATAACGAAACCCTTCTCCGCCGAGGAGGTCATTCTCAGGGTCCGAGCCGTCCTGGAGGCCCGACCGGAAACCTACGCGAAGCGATAGTCGCAAGGAGGTGCGAACTGTCGCTCGGGAAAACAGCAGTCGAAGTTCCGCTACTTCAATGGTTTCCCGTGCCGCTGGTTGCGCCTGGATCGCGATTTTCGGACCGGCGCCGTGGATTGTGTCCGCGCAGTAGAAGGGTGGTGAGGAATGCGGGTCAGGTTGACGGCCGACAAAGCGGCGCGTAGGCTCTCACCCCGGAGGCCCTGAGCTTGATGTATCGAAAAACACTGAACCTACCGAGCACGAGCTTTCCGATGCGGGCACAACTTCCCCGTCGGGAACCGGAGACGCTCGAGGTGTGGCGCGAAATGAACCTCTACGCGCGGATCCGCGAGGCCCGTCGAGGCGCCCCTCGTTTCATCCTCCACGATGGCCCTCCCTACGCCAACGGTTCGATCCACGTCGGGCACGCCCTCAACAAGATTCTCAAAGACATCATCGTCAAATCGCGGACGATGCTCGGTTTCGACAGCCCCTATGTGCCGGGCTGGGACTGCCACGGGCTGCCGATCGAACACCAGGTCGACAAGAAGCTAGGTTCGAAGAAGCGCAAGATGAGCCTTCCGGAGATCCGCCAGGCCTGCCGCGAGTACGCCGACCACTTTTTCACGATTCAGCGAGACGAGTTCATCCGCCTCGGGGTTTTCGGTTCATGGGACGATCCCTATCTCACCATGGACTTCGCTTACGAGGCGGAGATCGCCGGCGCGCTCCACGGCTTCATGCTCGCCGGATATGTCCAGCGCGGTCTCAAACCCGTTCACTGGTGCTCGTCATGCCGGACGGCATTGGCCGAGGCCGAGGTCGAGCACCGCGAGCACCAAAGCCCATCGGTGACCGTGGCGTTCTCTCTCACGGATGACGCTCTGGAGCGCCTCGACCTCGCACCGGAGGAGATTGCGTCGGCATTGATCTGGACGACGACGCCGTGGACCCTCCCCGCCAATCTCGCGATCGCCTTCCACCCGGATCTCGAGTATGTACTCGTCCGCGCCGACGATCGGTTGTGGATCGTGGCCGCCGAGTTGCTCGCAGCGACCACCGCTGTCGCCGGATGGGCCGACCCCGAAATACTCAAGGTCTTCAAGGGAGACCTTCTCGAGCACGCCCACTACAGCAACCCCGTCACCGGCCGCCAGGGTCTCTTCATCGTCGCGTCCCACGTGACACTGGAGCAGGGTACCGGGCTGGTCCACACTGCCCCTGGACACGGCGCCGACGATTTCAAAATCGGCGCCGCCTACGGGCTCGAGCCCTACGCGCCGTTGGACGACGGTGGCCGGTTCACCGACGAGGTCGAGGAGTGGGCGGGGCTCCGTGTCTTTGAGGCCAACGGGCCGATCATCGAGCGCCTTCTCAAGCTCGGAGTACTGGTCTCCCATCAGGAGATCTCCCACACCTATCCCCACTGCTGGCGTTGCAAGAATCCGTTGATATTTCGCGCGACCAACCAGTGGTTCATTCGCATGGACCGTCACGACCTTCGCCAGCGTTCGCGTGATGCGATTCGCGACGCCAAGTGGATCCCTCATTGGGGTGAGGCCCGGATCGACGGTATGGTTGAGAATCGACCGGACTGGTGCATCTCCCGTCAGCGTCTGTGGGGTGTGCCCATCACCGTCCTCACCTGCACCAGCTGCGGAAGCCCGACCATCGATGAGGCCGTATTCGACAAAATCCGCAGCATCTTCCTGAAGGAAGGATCCGATGCCTGGTATCTCCGCGAACCCGAGGAGTTGTTGCCGGCCGGTTACTCATGTCCCGACTGTGGTGGCACGACCTTCGCCAAGGAGAACGATATCCTCGATGTGTGGTTTGACTCAGGCGTCAGCCACCTCGCCGTCTGCGATACCGACCGCTACGGTCTCGACTGGCCCGTCGATCTGTATATCGAAGGCCACGATCAGTACCGTGGTTGGTTTCAGTCTTCCCTCGTCGCCTCCGTGGGGCTCAAGGGAGCCATTCCCTACCGTCAGGTTGTGACCCACGGTTTCGTGGTCGATTCCGAAGGCCACAAGATGTCCAAGTCACTCGGGAACGTCGTCACCCCTCAGCAGCTATTGACCAAGTACGGGGCCGACATCCTTCGCCTGTGGACGGCGATGGTCGACTATCGCGAAGACCTGCGGATTTCAGACGAGATCATGGCTCGCACCGCCGAGGCCTACCGCAAGCTCCGAAACACGCTCCGGTTCCTTCTCGGCAACCTGGCGGATTTCGATCCCGGTCGGGACACGGTCTCACTCGACGAGGTCACGGGCCTTGACGCCCACATCCTCCGTACCGCCCGCCGCCTCTCGACTGATGTCCGACGAGCATACGAGAGTTACGAACTGTCTACAGTCTCTCATCGACTGCTCAACTTCTGCACGGTCGACCTCTCCAGCCTCTACCTCGATGTCAGCAAGGACCGGTTGTACTGCGACCATCCGGAGGACCCGAAACGCAGGGCGACTCAGACAGTCATCATGCACCTCGCCGAGAGTCTGGCCACCCTTCTCGCGCCCGTCCTCTCGTTCACCGCCGAGGAATTCTGGCGGCAGCTCCCCGGTGAGCGCGAGGACTCGGTCCACCTCGCTCTCTTCCACGAACCGGTTGATGTCGCCGACGATCCCCTGGTGGATGCAGCTTTCGATCGTCTGCTCGGGTTCCGCGAAACGGTCTTGGCGGGCCTCGAGGAGCTTCGCCGGCAGGGTTCGATCGGCAAGTCCGAGGAGGCGCATGTTGCTCTCGGCGGCGACGTGACCGCCTTGCGCGAGGATCTCGATACCACCGAGGTTGGGTTGGCCCATTTCCTGATCGTCTCGGCGGTCGACGAGTCCGAGTCCGAGAGCAACGCCACCGATGTTCCGACCTACCCGGGGCTTCGAGTCAGCGTGGCGCCCTATGAGGCCCACACCTGCAGCCGCTGCTGGCGGAGGGTCGAGGACCTCGTGGATGATTCCGATCTCCCCGATCTTTGCATCCGCTGCCACGGCGTCGTCCGCCGCCTGCTTCAGGAGGGCCGCGCCGAGCTCAGGGAGACCGACGCCTGATGCGCGGCGCACTCCCCTGGATCACCGCCGCCATCGTCGTCGTCCTCGATCGGGTCAGCAAGACCGCAATCCTGGCCAACCTCACTCCAGGCGCATGGGTGGAGGTCTTTCCTGGCCTTGCCCTGACCCACGTCCACAACCGCGGCATCGCTTTCAGCCTCTTCAGCGACGGTGGTCCGATTTCGCGCGCGGTCCTTCACCTCGTGATCTTCACGTCGGTAGTCCTCATCGCCTGGATGGTGGTCCGTCACGGACACCGACGTCCTCTTGCCGGGCTGGCATTCGGCCTCATCCTTGGCGGCGCTGTGGGCAATCTCATTGACCGCGTGCTCTTTAGTTGGGTCATCGATTTCCTCCACGTTTGGGTCCGGGTTGGAGGCCGCACCTGGTCCTGGCCCGACTTCAACGTCGCGGACTCATCCATCACCGTCGGCGCGATCCTGCTCATCATCAATGAGTTCCGGGACCATCGAACAAAGGTGGAGCATGCATCCGATTCTGATTGACCTCGGGTTCTTCCAGGTTCCCTCCTATGGGCTGTTTCTCGCCACCGGCGTCATCCTCGCCCTGTGGACACTGCGGCGGCGCGCCGACAGGGCCGGCATGGACGGAGTCCGACTGGTCGATTTCGGACTGTGGCTGGTAATCTGGGCACTGCTGGGCGCCAAGCTGCTCCTGGTGTTGATTGAGCTCCCGCGCTACCTCCACAATCCAGGAGAGTTGCTGGGCATGGTGCGGGCCGGCGGGGTGTTCCTCGGCGGTTTCCTTGCCGCGATGGTCGCCGGCGCGGTCCTCCTCAGGCGCTATCACCTCCCGGCCCTGCCCACCTTTGACGTGCTCGCGCCCTCATTGGCGCTTGGCCACGCCATCGGTCGCATCGGATGTCTGATGGCCGGGTGTTGTTGGGGCCACAGTTGTACGCTCCCCTGGGCCATCACCTACACCAATCCGATTGCCGCGGAAAACCTCGGGACACCGTTGCACGTGCCCGTGCATCCGTTCCCTGTCTATTCCGCGCTGTTCAACACCGCCCTCTACATATTCCTCGGATGGCTCTTTCAACGCCGTCCGGCCGCCGGCAGGGTGTTCGGCTCCTATCTCGTGCTCTACGGAATCGGCAGGTTCCTTCTCGAATGGACCCGGGGCGATTTGGCCAGGGGCTTTGTTCTCGGAGGCGCCCTCTCCACCAGTCAGCTCATTTCGATCGGGATGATCGCCGTGGGGGCCGGTCTCCACTATTGGATCGGCCGCCGCGCCGAGTGATCGGTGGGCACCGTACACCGGTTCACAGTCCCGGAAGCGCTCGACCGGACCCGTCTCGATCGCTGCCTGGCAGAGCTGCAGACGGATTGGAGCAGATCGCGGGTCCGCAGGCTCGTTGATGACGCCAGAGTGACCCTCAACGACAACCCGCCCAAGGCCTCCACCATCGTCCACGCAGGGGACATTCTCGTGGTCGACCTGCCGGCGCCCAGGCCCTTGACCACCGAGGCGGAAGCCATCCCCCTCAACATCGTGTTCGAGGACGAGCATCTTCTCGTGGTCGACAAACCCGCCGGCCTGGTGATCCACCCGGCTGCAGGCAACCCCTCCGGAACCCTGGTCAATGCCCTCCTCCATCATTGCAAGGACCTTTCGGGCATCGGCGGGGTCGAACGCCCGGGCATCGTCCATCGCCTTGACAAGGACACAACCGGGCTGCTGGTTGTCGCCAAGAACGATCGTGCCCACCTCGCCCTCTCCCTCGCCTTTCGACGCCGGAAGATCGGGAAGACCTACCTCGCTGTTTGCTACGGAATCCCGGCCGAGCGCGATGGGATTGTCGACGCCCCCATCGACCGCCACCCGCGCGAACGCCAGCAGATGGCGGTGGTCAAGGAGGGCCGCCCGGCGCGCACCCTGTATCGAGTCGAGGAGGCCCACTCCGGCACATCACTGGTGAGCTGTCGCCTGGTCACGGGACGCACGCACCAGATTCGGGTCCACATGGCCCACATCGGTCACGCCCTGGTCGGCGACCCACTTTACGCCGGGCGCCAGTGGCGCAACCTGGCGGGACCAAAAGCACGGATCACCTGCCGCGACTTTCCCCGCCAGGCGCTCCACGCATGGCGCCTCACCTTCACCCACCCGGCGCTCGAGGAAGAAGTTTCGTTTGAAGCGCCGGTTCCCGCCGACTTGGAGGAGCTGCTCGACGTCCTTCGGGAAGGAGGTTAGGAGGTTAGGAGGTTAGGAGGTTAGGCGTTGCGGCGTTACTCCCTCACTTCCTCTCTTGGTTGGGGTGTGGGTCCCGGGTCTCACGGGTTCGCCGCGAGGGCTGCCCGGAGTCGATCGATCAGCGTGGCGGGCGGGTGGGGGTCTGCTAGAAGCGCCTTTAAATCGGTCTCCGTGTCGACATCCGACAGCTCTTCGAGCTCCGCCCGTGCGACTCCGAGCTCTCGCAGACGATTCCTGGTAGCAACCACGGTCTCGGGGCTTGACCACGGGATATTTGAGAACAGATCGACCCCGGGGGGTCGTTGCGCCACTAGATAATAGCCCCCGTCGGTGGCGGGTCCGAGGATCACCTCTGCCTGTTCGAGCTTCTCCGCCGCGTTTCTGAGGTGGCGGGTTGCCATACCTGGGCAATCCGAACCCACCACCACCACCCGATCCTCCCCCTCGGCGAAACGCCGGGCAAAGGCATCTGCCATGCGCTCACCGAGGTCTCCCGACCGCTGGATCTCGAAGGGGACGCCGAGCCGTGCCGCCCACAAGGGCGAAGGTGTTTCAGCCAGGGATAGAACAATCCGCGCCCCGCTGTCTGCGGCGATTTCAAGAACGTGATCGAGGAGGACCGCATATACCCTGGCCGCGGCTTCGTCGCCGACGCCTGCGGCAAGGCGGGTCTTGACCCGCCCCGCCACGGGTTCGCGCCCGAAGATGACCACGCAAGACGTCATTCCTCTCTCCGGTACCACCGGGCCAGCTTCTCCGGGGAGACGCCGAGGCGGAAGAGGGTCGGGAAGGTGGCGAATATCATCGCCGTGCGGACAGGATGCCTCTCGAAACGGCGGGCGGTGGTCCGCACCTCCATCGGTATCGTGAAAACGCGGCCGATGCGGGCACAGGCTCGGGCGAAGGCCAGATCCTCCATAAGGGGAATATCCGGAAAGCCGCCGATCCGATCGAAAACCTCCTGCCGCAAAGCAAAGCCCTGGTCGCCATAGGGCAGGCGGAAGCCGCGGGACCCCAAATCGAAGAATCGGAGCCAGAATCGGTAAAGAACCGAAGTCTCCTCTCCTCTCGACGGTTCGGTGTGGAGGCAAAAGCACGCCAACGCGTTGTCTCGATCCTCAACCGCCTCCGATACCGCGGGCAACCAGTCCTTCGGCAGGCGGCAGTCGGCGTGGAGAAAGAGCATGCGGCGCGCGGAGGAAGCGGCCGCTCCCCGGTTGAGCTGCGGCCCCCGCCCGGCGCCGCCCTCCACGATCAGCGCCCCCGACCGAAGAGCGATCTTACGGGTGGCGTCCGAGCTGCCGCCGTCCGAAACCACCACCTCGACCTCGGAATGGTTTCCGATCGCATCAAGGCAGGCGCCGATCTCTCCCTCTTCGTCGAGGGTCGGGATCACGACGGCCCAGTCCTTAGCCCGCATATCTCACCAGCTTCCTGCTGCGGCCGGCGATGCACCGCCACCCCGAGGGGTTATCATGCCTCTCTATGCAACGCATTGCCACCCTTCCCGATATTCCGGCAGACGGCCTGAGGTTCACCTACAACGAGGGTCCGTGCGAGGAGCAAGGGATTCTGATCCGGCGGGCTGACGGTGAGATACGCGCGTACAAGAACGAGTGCCGCCACCTGCCGATGCGGCTCGACGACCGCGAACCCCGCGAATTCTGGGACCCCTCTGGGACCTTTCTTGTGTGCAACTCCCACGGTGCGCGTTACCGGCCGTCGGACGGCCTCTGCGTCGCGGGGCCGTGCAAGGGTTCCCACCTCAGAAGCCTGCCGGTCGTGGTGCGCGACGGGGAGGTCTTCCTCGACACCACCAAGACGGGCTCTTTCTTCGACGTGTGATTTCCGTTCACAGAGACCGCACGAACTCATTCATCTTGTCGAATGCTTCGCGGATCGAGCCGACGCTCCACAGCAGCGGCTGATAGGTGGTGATGGGATAGCTTGTTTCTTTGGCCTGGCGGGGATCGAAATCTCTGATCTCGACCTCCCCCGACAAGGCGTTTTCGAGCTCGCCGAAGCTCGAGAGGAGGCCGGCGCCATAGGCGCGAAGCTCACCCTCGTCGTACAGGACCCCGTACTCGATTGTGAACCAGTAGAGGGTCGCGAGCTGTTCCACCTCGCGATCGCCGGCCCGCAGGGATCCTTCGCCGATCTTCTGTGAGAGGTCGGCGAACTCGGGAATCGCGAGCATCGGTGCGTGCCCCATCACCTCGTGCACGATGTCGGGTTCCAGTGTGTAGAAGGGCTGTGAGGAATGACGGAGGTACTGGGTGGCGCAGAAGACCCTGTCAGACAGCGCTCCCAGAAACTCGCGCGCCGAAACCAGGCCGGCAACCGGCTGCAGGCTGAATCCGGTGCGCTCGGTCAGGAACAGGCTGACATCGGCCAGCTGCGGCACCTGAGAGGCCGAGAATCCGATCTCCCCGATCACCGCCGTGAACTCGCGGCAGGCGTGGCTCGGATAGAGAGCGTTCAGCCGGTCAAAGACGGTGGCCCATGTCTTGGTCTCGGCCTCGGTGTAGCCGACCCGCCTCGGCGGTTTCCCCGATCCGAACGGCGGGGCCAACAGGGCGATCTCGTCGCGCCGCCTTCGATAGTCCGGGTCACTGAAGCCGGGGTGGTCCGCTTCCAGGTCGATCAGGTGCTCGTCCATGCCGTCACTTTGCCACGACGCCGTTTCCGGTTGCAAGGCAGACCGCGGCACCCGAAGGCATTGAACCGCCGCGGCGTTTCAATTCAGGATCCGGATGCACCGGATTCGTTAATCTATTGAACGGAGGTTCGTTCCATGGTTGACGACATTCCCGAGGAGGGGCGCGTGGAACCAGCTTTTGCGAGCGACAGCAATCCAGTCTCGAGTTGGCTCGAACCCGTTTTCCGCGAGCACTCGACCGTGGTCCTGCAAACCGCCTACCGGATCACCGGCAGCGCCGAGGACGCCGAGGACGTCCTGCAGACGATTTTCACCCGACTGGCCCGCCGGACCGAGCCGCCGCCCTTCGAGGCCGGATCCCGGGCCTACCTTCGAAGGGCCGCCACCAACGCGGCGTTGGATATCGTGCAGTCGAGGAGAGCGCGCACAGGGGTCTCCCTGGAGGTGGTCAGCGATGGCGCGTTCATGGATCCACGGCCGGCCGCCGACCGGCTCCACCTGGGGAAGGAGCTTCAGAACCACCTGCGGATCGCACTTGCAGGGATCAGCCGGCGCAGCGCCGAGATATTCATATTGCGCTACTTCGAAGGGTTCGACAACGGCGAGATCGCCGAGCAGCTCGGAACCACGCCGGGAACAATAGCGGTTACCCTGCACCGCGTCCGCGCTCGTCTCAAAGATGAATTGGCCCAGTTCATGGGAGGTGCCCAATGACCGATCAAAGCAACGATTTTGATCCTATCTTCGATCACGTCACCAGCGAGATCCAAGGTCAACAGCTTGACGACGCTGTCGTCCAGAGCGCCTCAGCCCGGGTGTGGAGCCGACTGCTCATCGAGACCGGCGAGCACGCTCCCCTCACGAGTTGTGAGGAGTTCCAGGCCGAGATCCCCGCCTATGTGGCGAGATCCCTGAGCCCTGCCCGCTCCCTTTTGGTAGACGATCATACGCGGGAGTGCCTCCCCTGCCGCCGTGAGCTGATCCGGATTCGAACCGGAAAGATGGAGTTGGAGCAAAGGCAGAGCCCTCAGGCGTCCCGCCCTCAGGCCCGAATTTTCCTGCGCGCGGCGGCGGCTGTCTTGTTGGTCGCCGGTGGATGGTTGGCCACCCGCACCGTCGGGGATGTCCTCGCCGACCGCAGTCTGCGAGCGAGCGTGCAGACGGTGGACGGCACCCTCCAGCTTGTGACCCGTGAAGACAGCCGCACGCTGATGTCGGGCTACGGCGTGGTCTCCCGCCAGACCCTGCGCACCGCCAGAGACTCGGGCGCCTTCCTCCGGCTGGACGACGGCTCGATCGTGGAGATGGACGAGCGGACCGAGCTCCAGCTCCGTGCGTCTCGTCGCGGAACAACCATCGATCTCCGCCGGGGCAACATCATCGTCCATGCCGCGGACCAGAACGGCGGACGGCTCTTCGTGTCCACCAACGCCTGCCGGGTCGCGGTCAAGGGAACGATCTTTGCGGTCGACCACGGCCTCAAGGGTTCACGGGTCTCGGTGCTCGAAGGGGAGGTCGAGGTGCGGCACGGGGCGTCGAAGGATCTCCTCAACGCAGGCGACCAGATCAGCACCGGGGACCGCCTGAGGGAGGTGCCGCTGGAAGAGGAGTTCGGCTGGAGCAAGGATGCGGAGATGCACCGGCAGCTCCTGCGCGAAATCAGTATCCTTCGCCGGGTCGTGGCCGACGCCGTCGATCAGGCCCCGCCGCGCACCTCCACCCGCCTTCTCGACCTCGCTCCGGATGACACCATCGTCTACGTCGCCATGCCGAACATCAGCGAGAACCTCGACGCGGCCCGAGCAGCTTTTGAAGAGCGCCTTGCCGTCAGCGAGGTGCTCGCCGAGTGGTGGCGGGAGGAGGTGGTGGATCCGGGCATCGCGGATCAGATTGAGGCATTTCTCAATCGCCTCCAGCCCCTTGGGGAGTCGATCGGCGCCGAGGCGGTGATCACCGTTCCAGCGTCCGTCCTGGACGACTTGGGCGAACCCCTGTTCCTCGCAGAGCTCGACGACCCCACGACCTTCGTGTCCCTGCTCGAGGCCGAGGTGGAACGCGCGAACCGCGAGGGCGGCGGGACCGCCGAGATCGCGATCGTGACCGATCCCCGGACCGCGTCCGCCACCGAGGCGGACCTCCTGTTGTGGGTCGAAGGGAATCTCTTTGCCGCGGCCGGTGACCTGGATACGCTGGTGGCCCTGGCCTCCCGTGTCGACGACCCGACCGCAGCGATTTTCTCAGCCACCCCACTGTACAGGCGACTGGCGGAGAAGTACTCCGATGGCGTTTCCTGGCTGTTTGGAGTGGACGTTGCCACGGTCTTCGCCGAAGCCCTGGCGAACCAACCCGACGCGGACACCGCCGTTCTGAGAAATCTCGGGTTCCTCGATGCCTCAACCGTTGTTGTCGAACGGCACCGGGACGGCGAATGGTACGCCACCGACGCGGATCTTCTTTTTGACGGCCCGCGCCACGGGATCGCCTCGTGGCTGGCGGAACCCGCTCCCATGGGAAGCCTCGATTTCATTTCGCCCGACGCCTATGTCGCTGTCGCGGCTGTGACCAAGGACGCTGCTGAGATGTTCGACGACCTGCTGGCGGCTCTCTCCGAAGGTGAGTACGCCCCACTCACCGAGCTGAGAAGAATGGAGGCCATGCTCGGGATCGATCTCAGAGAAGACTTCGCAGCGGCCCTCGGCGGTGAGGCGGCAATCGCCCTCGACGGTCCGATGTTGCCGAGACCTTCATGGAAGCTGATCGTCGAGGTCTACGACTCCGAGACCCTGTTCCACACCCTCGAGACGGTGATCGCCCGGGTCAATATCCGGCTCGCGATGGATGACAAGCCTGCTGTGGTTTTCGAGTCCGAAACGATGGGGGCGCAGACCTTCTACTCGATCTCTCTCGAAGGCGAGCCGGTGATGGCGGTCCTCACCTCCTTCGACGGTTACCTGGTGGCCGCGCCAAGCCGCGCCCTGGTGCAACAGGCAATAGATACGCGCACCAGTGGGGCCACCCTCCCCGCCTCGGCGGCATTTCAGGCGATGCTTCCCGCAAATGGCTACACCAACTGTTCGGCCCTGGTCTACCGCGATCTCGCGTCGCTCGCCGCCGCGATTCCAGCCGAGATGATGGACGCATCGGGGATCGCCGAGATTCTGAGCGACGGTCTGAGCAAGGGATTGGTCTGCGTCTTCGGCGAGGAGGACCGCATCACTGTCAGCGCAACCGGCGGCAGCCTTGTCGGGCTCGTCTCCGCTCTCGGGATGCAGGGGGCCACAATCGCCGGTCATGGAGAGATCGAGGCCATCGAGAAGATCGACGCGCTATCATCCCAGGGATGAACCAGGCTTCAGCGACTCAGCCGGCGGCAATCGAGCTCGATGGCCTCTCGGTCGAGCTCGGCGGCCGGCCGATCCTGACCGATCTGTGCGCCTCGCTGCGGGGGCGCGCCATCGGTCTGCTCGGTCCCAACGGCGCCGGCAAGACGACCCTGTTGCGCACCTTGCTCGGTTTCTACCGCCCGACAATGGGCGAGGCAAGGGTTCTCGGCAGGTCTCTCTCGAAGGAGGGCAAGGCGCTCCGGGAACAAGTGGGCTACATGCCCGAGTCCGACGCATTCATTGCCAACACGACCGCCGTACGCTTCGTGAGGCTGATGGCCGAGCTCAGCGGTCTCCACCCTGAAGCGGCCCTGGAGCGCGCACACGAGGCGCTTTTCTATGTCGGTTTGGGCGAGGCGCGCTACCGCAAAGTCGGGACCTTCTCGACCGGAATGAAACAGATGGTCAAGCTCGCGCAAGCCCTGGTCCACGGGCCGAGCCTGTTGATGCTCGACGAGCCGACCAATGGGCTCGATCCACCGGCACGCAAGAGGATGCTCGACCTCGTTTCCGAGATCCGCGATCGTGGGGAAACCCACCTCCTGGTCTCCTCGCACCTCCTGGGCGACGTCGAGGAGGTGTGCGACGAGGTGCTGATCCTCAAGGACGGGCGCATCGCGGCCACCTGCGACCTCGAGGCGGAACGCAAGGCGGACCGTTCGTTCGTCGGGGTCGAGATCCAGAGCCCGGAACCGGGCTTTGCCGACGCTCTCGCCGAGCTCGGTTGCGAGCTGGCGATCCGCGATCCTCTGCACCTCAAGTTGGTTCTGCCCGAAGGCCGGAACATTCGTGACATCTACGAGATCGCTGACCGACACGAGGTCGCCATCCGGCATCTCGAGAGCAAGCGGGACACGCTTCAGGATATTTTTCTGAGAGCGATGGAGGACGACCATGGCGGTCTATGAGCGCACTTGGCGACGGTATGCGGGCGCTCTTTCGCCGATCCGGTCCCGTTTTCTGGTCGTTACCCGCTACGCACTGACCGATGCCTTCGCGTCCCGGTTGTTCACGGCCTTTTATGCCCTCTGTTTTCTCCCATCCATGTTCGGCCTGGTCTTTATCTACCTGAGTCACAACGTCGCTCTTCTTCAGCAGCTTGGAATGCCCGGCGATCTGATGGAGATGCTGACCGCAAAGTTCTTCATGCTCCTGTTTTCGTGGCAGGCGATTCCCGCCTTCCTGATTGCCGTGATCGTGTCACCGAGCCTGATATCCGCCGATCTCACGAACAACGCCCTCCCGCTCTATCTCAGCCGGTCGATCGACCGCTCAGACTACGTCCTCGGAAAGATGGCGGTGCTGGCGATTCTGCTTTCCCCCCTGACCTGGGCCATGGGACTGGCGGTCTTCGTACTCCAGGCCTATCTCGAAGGTGGAACGTGGTGGTCGGACAACTACCGTATCGGCCTCGCCTATGTCGTTGGCCACCTGACGTGGATCCTTGTGGTCTCCCTGCTTTCGCTCGCGATCTCGGCCTGGGTGAGGTACAAGCCCGCCGCCCGCGGCGCCCTCTTCGGTATCCTCTTCATCCTTGCTGCTTTCGCCACCGCGGTGAACGCCTTCACGGGAACCGCGGTGGGCGACATGTTGAACCTCGCCACCGCCATTGACAGTGTCGTGATGAATCTCTTCGGGGCGCCTACCTCGAGCGATCTTCCCGTCTTCTTCAACTGGCTCACCCTCGCCGGCACCTGCCTCTTCAGTATCTGGCTTCTCCGCCTCAAGCTTCGCGCCCACGAGGTCGTGCGATGAGTCGTGGGACAATCGTGCTGCGTGAGGTGTCGAAGTTCTATGGCGAGGTCCTGGGCGTCAACCGGGTCAACCTCGAAATTCCGCCGGGCCTCACCGGTCTGGTGGGACCCAACGGTTCCGGCAAGAGCACCTTGATGCACCTGATGACCGGGCTCCTGCGCCCGAGCCGGGGCGAGATCTCGATCCTCGGAGTGCCCCCCGACCGTCCCCAGGAGCTCTTCAAGCTGTTGGGCTACTGCACCCAGTACGATAGGTTCCCGGGTGGCGCCACCGGGTTCGGGTTTCTCCGTCACGCGCTGGCCCTCCAGGGTCTCGATCCCACCCGGGCCGAGCGACGAGCCTGGGAAATACTGGAAAGGGTGGGACTCGCGGATGCCGCTCGTCGGCGCATCGCAGGTTACTCCAAGGGCATGCGGCAGCGCATCAAGCTCGCCCACGCCCTGGGCCATGATCCTCGGGTACTGGTGCTCGACGAACCGCTGAACGGGCTCGATCCGATGGGGCGGGCGGAGATGATCGAGCTCTTCAGCGAGCTGGCCCGGGAGGGCCGGCACGTGATCGTCTCCAGCCACATCCTGCATGAGGTCGACATGATCTCGGATCACGTGATCATGATCCACGGCGGATCGGTTGTGGCCGAGGGCGAAATCCGGGAGGTTCGCGGGGAGATCACCTCCCACCCGATCCAGGTCCTCATCCGTTGCGACCGGCCAAACGCCGTAGCCTCACGCGTCTTCGAGCTCGACCACGTGGTGGAGGCGCGCATTCTTGACGGTGACGAGGGTCTGCTCGTCCGCACCCGCGACGCCGGCGCCTTCTTCATGGCGCTCAACCGGATCGTGCTTTCAACCGGCGCCGACGTCGAAACCGTGGCGCCGGCCGACGAGAGCGTACGGGCGGTCTACGACTATCTCATCGGCGGGGCCTCGGGGAGTACGACATGAGAGACATCCTCGCGGAGGAAGCACAGATTTGGCGGACTCAGATCACGACCCTGGCACGGGCCGAGATCGGCCGGTCGCTTCTCAGCAAACGATCACTCCCCTTGTACCTTCTCGTCGCCATGCCGACGGTACTCATGCTCCTCCGGGCCGTTTTCATGCCGGAGTCGCTGCGTGCGAATCCCGTCCAGGCCACAACCGAGTTTGCAGGTCTATTCCAGTTTTTCCTGCTCCGGTTCATCATTTTCTTCGCCAACGCCCTGATCTTCGTCCGCCTCTTCAGAGGGGAGATCCTCGAGCGATCCTTTCACTACACCCTGCTGGCGCCGATCCGGCGTCCGGTCTTGGTGGTCGGCAAGTATGTGGGCGGAGTGATTTCCGCATGGCTCCTGCTGATGCCGACCGTGGCCATCTCCTATCTGCTCATCCATCTCCCCCACCGCCGTCCGGGGTTGGAGTTCATGACCTCGGGCGGCGGACTCGCCCACCTCATCAGCTATTTCCTCATCACGGCCCTCGGTTGCGTGGCCTACGGCGCTCTTTTCATGCTCGCCGGCCTGTTCTTCAAGAACCCGGTGGTGCCGGCGATCCTGTTCCTGGGGTGGGAGACCTTGACTCCCTTCTTGCCGCCCTTGCTCAAGGCGTTGAGCATCGTCCACTACCTGGTTGCCCTGACCCCGGTCCCGGTCAGCCTCAGCGCCTTCGCCCTGCTCTCACGCCCGATGCCGGGCTGGGTCGCGGTCGTTGCGCCAATCATCACGTCCGCGATTCTTGTCTTCCTCGCCGTTCTCAAAACCCGGCGCTTGGAGATCAGCTACGCGGTGGATTGACCTGGGCTATTCCAGAGGATTGGCACTACTGAAGCCCAGAAACGCAGGCTCCGGCTGCAGGGTGATTCCAAAGAGTTCCAGCACCCGATCCCGGATCTCCCGGGCCAGAGCCACCAGTTCAGCAGCGGCCCCTCCGCCATGATGGACAAGGGCGAGGGCATGGCGCGAAGAGATACCCACGGCGCCAAATCGCAGCCCCTTGTCAAACCCGGCGTGCTCGATGAGCCAGGCGGCTGAGACCTTGAAATCACCCCCAGCCGTAGCATGGATCGAAGGCTCTTCTGCTGGGCCCAAGACGCCGGCGGACCTGCCTTTCGCGAGCATCTCCTCGAGACCGGCGCTGTCGAGCACTGGGTTGACGAAAAACGACCCCACGCTCCGGCGATTGGGATCGGCGGGATCGAGGATCATCGACTTCGAACGCCTCAGCTCCAGCACGGCGGCACGAACCTCCTCGAGTGAGGCCGAGGCCCGGCGGGACCGGACTTCCCGTCGCAACTCGGGGTATCGAAGGACCGGGGCGCCGCCGATCTCAAGGCGATAAGTGATCTCGAGGACCATGAGACGGCCGGGCGCCCTCCGCAGGCGGCTCGAGCGATAACCGAACTCGCAGTCGGCGTGGCTGAGGTCCACCCGCCGCGCGGTTTGGAGATCGAGTGCGCTGACCTTCTCGGTCACATCCCCGATTTCCTGACCGTAGGCGCCGACGTTCTGGATCGGGGTAGCGCCCGCCCAACCGGGAATCCCGGACAGGCATTCAAGCCCGGCGAAACCCTCCTCTACCGCGATCGCCACGACGTCGTCCAAGACCTCCCCCGCGCCCACTCTCAGGCGAGCGATTCCCCCGTCGCGTTCGATCGTGACCCCGCGTATCGCCGGCTGTATGACGAGGCCGTCCCAGCCGGAATCCGCGACCACGGTGTTCGAACCCCCTCCCAGCACTGCGAGAGGTGTGCCGGTTTTTTGCGCCCAGCGGAGACCCTCAATCGCCGCCGCCTGGTCTTCAGCGGCAAGAAAATGGCGAGCGCCGCCGCCCAGCTCCAAGGTCACTCGGGAGGCGAGGCTCACGTTCTCGCGAGCGCCCGCCGGCGGTCCATCCGAATATTCCGCGTTCCCAGCCATCTCTGCCAGTGTGACGCAACTTTCTCCACCCACCAAACCTCGGTGAACAATGTGCTCGCACCTTTTCAGAACAAATCCTGATTCAATCCGGTATAATAGAAAGAAATGAGTATGGACATGAGTATGGACAGCCCGGATATCAAGCAGATTTTGATGACCCGCGTCGAAGGAAACGCCGACGAGAAGGTCGCCGAAATCCTACGGAGGCACAAGGTCGACATCCATCGCGTCCCCTGGGACGACCACGTTTTGGATCTCGTCCAAACCACCCATTTCGACATCATCCTCGTCGGGTTCCCGGTGGCCTCCGGCTCGCTGAGACGATTCCTGAAGTGCGTACGTGCCCCCCGCTCCGCCTGCCGGCGAAGCGGAATCATCCTCCTGGTGGACCACGAGCAAATGGAGGCTGCGACAGCATTCGTCGGACACGGGGTCAATCGAGCGATCGCCGACAGCGATGCCGAGCGCTTGCTTGCGCCAGCCGTCGTGGACCTCTCCGGCGCGGCCCCGCGTCTCGTCCTGCGGGTACCGACCCGCATCCTGATTCAGGTCGAGGATCACCCCGTGCAGGCATTCTGTCAGACCGAGAACCTGTCCTTGACCGGCATGTTGCTTCGCGGGTTCCGCCACTACCCGCCGGGAACCGACATCAAGTTCGAGATCAATATCGCCGGTGAGAGCGACCCGATCCGGGGTTTCGCCCGTATCAGCCGAGCTACGAATGTGGCGCTGGAACGGGTCGAGGGGGTCGGCGCCAGCTTCCTGTCCTTCTTCGGCTCGGACAAGTCACGCCTTTCGTCCTATCTCGAAAGTCACCTGCACTGATCTGCAACCCGGCTCTGCCGGGTTGCAGATCAGGGATCCGAATACGGACTTCAGGATTTAGCGCGCTCCCGCCACATCCGCTCGAGTTCGTCCACGAGTTCGATATCCGCCCGGATTCCGTTGACCTGGTTGATCTGGACGATGGTAGTGGGCGAGGTGAAGTTCACCTCGGTGAGGTCCTCCCCGATGAAGTCGAGCCCGAGGAGATGGAGGCCCAGCGGGTTGAGGTCCGCCGCCACCACCCTGCACGCCTCCAGTTGTTTCGGGGTCGGTTCGAGACGTGCGGTGGTAGCGCCCTGGTGGAGATTCGCCAATCTCGAACCGTCCGCAGGAACCCGCAGAACCGAGCCCAGCACGCGGTCGTTTATTGTCAGTATCCGAAGGTCGCCGCTCGACTCGATCGCCTCGAGGTAGGGCTGCACTATCACGTGTGGCCGCCAACGGTCCCAGTAAGTGCGCAGCTCAGCGTCAGTGACTGAAGGCTCAAAGAAGCTCACCCCTATACCGCAGTAGGTGTTTTCCGGTTTGACGACCGCCTCACCCGGGAG
Source organism: Thermoanaerobaculales bacterium (assembly GCA_048061535.1). Taxonomy (GTDB): domain Bacteria; phylum Acidobacteriota; class Thermoanaerobaculia; order Thermoanaerobaculales; family Sulfomarinibacteraceae; genus Sulfomarinibacter. The sequence goes on from JBGMRN010000003.1 coordinate 26,720, forward strand.
AGAGCGCACAGCCTCCAGCACATCCTCGAAGCTACTGCAGACCGCCGTGGGCGCGGCGAATTCGGGATAGCGCAGCGCCACCGTGTGTTCGGAGAGTTCGTAGGTCGCCGGCGGTCGATTGATCTGAACGATTTCCTCCGGCGCCTTTTCGAAGTGCCGGCTCAAGGCGATGAATCGGTCGTCCACGGGCGGGTCCTTGCGCTGCAGCAGGACGCGATACTCGCTCACATTCGCGAACCGCATACCACCAAGCTCCCAAAAAGGTTCGCGGTCGGGACTGGAAGCCAGGATCTCCCGCACTGGAAGGGCGGCGAGATAGTCCTGGGTTGGTTTCTTCGGATCCGTCGCCAGCACGTCGAGATAGTCCACCGGAATGCCCCTGTGGAGGAGCTCGGTGCTCAGGCACACTCCCAGATCAAAGACCGGGTTGAGGGCCTCGAGTGGGTCGGCAGCGAGCAGATAGCGGGTCGTCATACCGGCATTCTCCCACGTGTAACCCGGGTCCGGGAACCATTTCTTCCGCCAATGTCTGTTGACGGGGACCGGTCATCCTAGGCAGGATAGGACGATGATTTGCATTTCTCCGATTCCCGCGTTTGCCGACAACTACATCTGGATCCTTGAGGCTCCGCCTTCGAACGCGGTTGTTGTGGTCGATCCTGGGCTGGCCGAACCGGTACTCTCCGTTCTCAGCGACCGGCAACTTCGACCGGCGGCCTTCCTCCTCACCCATCACCATGGCGACCATGTCGATGGTCTGGTGGAACTTCTCCGCCATCATCCGGCGCCTGTCTATGGTCCCGCCCGCGAATCGATCTCCCGGGAGGTCCAACCAGTCCAAGGCGGTGATCGGGTTCCACTCCTCGAGCTCCGCCACGACCTCTTCCTCGATGTCTTGGATGTCCCCGGCCACACCAGCGGCCACGTCGCCTACTACGCCCCCGGTTTCGCGCTGGTGGGCGACACCCTGTTTGCCGGAGGTTGTGGACGGGTTTTCGAAGGTACGACGGAGCAGATGTTCGAGTCGCTCCGGAAGCTCGCCGCCCTCCCCCCCGAGACCGAAATCTATTGCGCTCACGAATACACGGTCGGGAACCTCCGCTTCGCGCTCCATGTCAGTCCCGAGAATGAGACCTTGGCCGATCGCTTGAGGACGGCACGCGCCGAACGCGAGGCTGGACGGCCGACCGTGCCGTCAACACTTGCCCGGGAGCTGGACACCAACCCGTTTCTGCGCTGCACCGAGGCCGAAATCATCGCCGCCGCCGAGGCCCATGCCGGCCGTCCCCTCGCACCCGGTGCCGAGGTCTTCGCCGTCATTCGTGGCTGGAAGGACGGTTGGCAGGGCTGATGGGGACGCCCCGCGCCCGACTCCGCCTGGCGCTGATCCAGATCCGCAGTCAGGAGATTCCGTTGCGCCAGGAGCAGAACTGCTTCATCGAGCGCTGCGGAGCTGAACGTCACCAGTTCCAGTTCTTCAATCTCACCCGAGAGCCGGAAATTAGATGGCGCGAGCTCGAGCACGCCCATGCAGTGTTCATCGGCGGCGCCGGCGCCTACTCGGTGACCCGTGAACACCCATTTTCGGCCCCCTTGGGAGCGATCGTGGAGCGCCTTATCGGCGAGGATCGTCCACTCTTCGGTTCGTGCTGGGGGCACCAGTTCCTGGCCCAGATGCACGGAGGGACAGTGGTCGAGGACAAGCTCCGCTCCGAGGTGGGGACCTTCCCTATCACCCTCACCGAGGCCGGCGTCGTGGATCCCCTCTTTGGAGATTTTTCGGAACGTTTTCCCGTCCAGCTCGGTCATAACGATCGGGTCAGTAGCCTGGGACCGGACTGGGTCGAGCTCGCGCGATCCGAGCTGGTTCCTAACCAGGCGATTCGGCTCCGCGGCAAACCCGTCTACGCCACCCAGTTCCACCCGGAGATGAACGAAGAGAGGCTGCGGGAACGACTGTTCTTCTACCTCGACGACTACGTCGCCGACGAAGACGAGCATCGCCGGATCCTGCGCCGACTACGGCCTTCTCTCGAGGCGGACCGGCTGATCCGGACCTTTCTCGATCTCTACGCCTGAAGGGGAGAGCCCCTGGTGGTCGCGCTGTGGGGTCAGGGGGTTAGGAGTTCGGAATTTTTTCTTCTCCTCTTCCCCTTTTCCCCTCTGGAGTAAGATGGTGACGGACGGGAGGAGGGGCCGATGAAAGCATCGCTGATCCGGACACTGATGGTCATGGCCGTGATTCTGGTCGGCGCCGTAGCGGCGGCCGAGGAACCGGGTATCGACGATCGTCTCGCGGCCCTCGAGAGGGCCGGCGAATCGGCCGAGCACGGCCGGGGCGTGCTCGCCAAACGTATTGATGATGTGCTCTGGTACCTCCGCATCGGCGATGTGGCCGTCCTCGACAAGGTTCGCATCTACGGCCCGCCTCGCTGGAAGGAGGAGAACCCTACCGCCAAGGGGGCCGGCAACCACCTCAAGTTCTACGCCTACCTCTTCACCCCGAAGGCTTTTGAGGGGGCCGGCAAGCTACCGCTGCTGGTCCTGCCACATGGCGGTGTGCACGGCGACTTCACCACCTATTACGCCCACATCGTGCGCGAGCTCGTGGCCCAGGGCTATATCGTCATTGCGCCGGAGTACCGGGGCTCCACCGGTTACGGCAGGGGAATGTACGAAGACATCGACTACGGCGGGCTCGAGGTCGAGGACGCCCTGGCCGCGCGCGACTGGGCGGTGGCAAATCACCCCCGCGTCGATCCCAAGCGCGTGGGTATCCTCGGCTGGAGCCACGGCGGTCTGATCACCCTTTTCAGCCTCTTCCGCCACCCGGATTCATATGCCTGCGGTTTCGCAGGTGTCCCCGTTTCCGACCTTGTTCAGCGCATGGGCTACATGACCCAGGGCTACCGCGACCTCTACGAGGCCGAGTACTTTATCGACAAGTCCGCAGCCGAAAACCTCGAGGAGTACAAGCGCCGTTCACCCGTATGGAGCGTCGACAAGCTCGAGACGCCACTGCGGATCCACACCAACCTCCACGACGAGGACGTGAACTACATCGAGGTCGAGCACCTGATCCAGGCGCTCACCGCGGCCGACAAGGACTTCGAGCACGAGGTCTCAGACGTGCCTGGAGGCCACAGCTTCGACCGCCTCGACACCCCCGAGGCATGGGGCTACCGCAAGAAGATCTACGCCTTCCTCGCGCGCTACCTCAAGCCGCCCAGGCCCGACGTCCCGCTGGGAATCACCGAGGACGGGTTGGCGGCGCCCTGAGGACGAATTTCGAATTCATTCCTTCAATTCTGCTACATTCCCATTTGACCTGCCCGGCCCGAAGAATGGGAGGCGATGGAGATGACTCTGTTTGAGGGCGAACCTCTTTCGAATGTCGACGCGGCGTGGCTGCACATGGAAACACCCACGAACCTGATGCAGATCGCGGGAGTGATGTCCTTTGACGAGAAGCTCGAGTTCTCAGCCCTCAAGGAGGTCATCGAGGACCGCTTGCTTTCGTACGAGCGCTTCCGGCAGCGGGTTGAGGAATCAGCGTTACCGATGGTCGGGCCACGCTGGGTCGACGACACACACTTCAACCTCCGCTCCCACCTCCAGAGAGTGGCCCTCCCCGACCCCGGAGGTCAGCACGAGCTGCAGGAGATGGTCAGCAGCCTGATGAGCACCCCGCTCGACAACTCCAAACCACTTTGGCAGTTCCAGTACATCGAGAACTATCGCGGCGGCAGCGCGGTTGTTGCACGGATCCACCACTGCATCGCCGACGGAGTCGCCCTCATCCGGGTGCTGCTCGGGCTCACCGATGACTCGCCAACGGGCTCACCCAAGACCCGCCCTACCCGGCGTCGGCGCCAGCCGCTCGGCGGCGGCCTCTGGCTTCCGGAAGTGGTCAACGACGCTCTTTCCTCGGCGCGGAAACTCACCGGACGGCTGCTCGAAGAAGGTCTCGAAGCAGTACTCGACCCCGCCCGGACCGGCGAAATCCTGTCCGAAGGCGCCAAAGGGGCCGGAGTGCTCGCGAACCTGGCCGCAATGCCTTCCGACCCCGACACCCTGTTCAAGGGCGCCCTCGGCACCGCCAAGCGCTGCGCGTGGTCGGAGGTCTTGCCCCTCGAACAGGTCAAGGCATTCAGCAAACGCGAAGGCGCGACCATCAACGACGTGCTCCTCGCCGGTGTTGCGGGCGCCTTACGGCGCTACATGATCGGTCGCAAGGCGGAGGTTGACGGGGTTGATTTCCGCGCCGTCGTGCCGGTGAACCTGCGTCCGGAGAGCGATACCATCACGCTCGGGAATAAGTTCGGCATGGTCTTTCTCCAACTTCCGATCGGCGTTGCCGACCGCCGCGGCAGGCTTCGCGAGCTCAAGAGGCGGATGGACGCCATCAAGACCTCTTCCGAACCGCTCGTGATCTTCGGCCTGCTCGGGGTGGTGGGGATGGCCGGTCCCGAGGTCGAGAGCCTGGCCCTGCAGTTCTTCGGCTCCAAGGCGACCGCTGTGATGACGAATGTCCCCGGGCCCCGCCAGGAGATCTACTTCGCCGGCAAGGCGATGCGAAGCATGATGTTCTGGGTGCCGCAGGCGGCCAAGCTCGGTCTCGGCGTCAGTATCCTCAGCTATGCGGGACAGGTCCGGCTCGGGGTCGTCGCCGACGCCGGTCTGGTTCCCGATCCCGAGGCGATCATCGAGGCATTCGAGGAGGAGATGCGGGCGATGATGACGGACACCGAATCTGCGTGCTGA
>JBGMRN010000003.1:31583-39063 GCA_048061535.1 Thermoanaerobaculales bacterium
CTCGGTCCAAAGAGCGAGTGAATCGATCGAATCCCGGAACTGCTCCTCCCCAAACACCACCCTCCCGTTCACCGCCGCGGCGTCTTCCCTGCTCTCCGGGATCATTTTCGTGTGGGTTCCGAGGGCAAACCCGGCATCGGGGCTACCTTCCGTTCTTCGGCACAACGCTTCTGAGCGTCGCCGTGCCCGGAAAAACCAACAATCCGCAATCTGAAATCTGAATTCCCAGTTTTCTCCTTCGGGAGCGCGCTGTTACCATCATCGACGGGAGGCGCCCATGCCCATCGAGCTCAGCGAACGTCAGCGTGCAACCGTGGCCACGGCTGTCACCATCCTTTCCGCAGCCGTGATCGTGGTCGCGGTGGGGGCGATTTTCTGGCTCGTCGCCGCCTTCCTTTCCAGGTTCTCGAACATCTTTCTGCCGCTCGCCGTAGCCGCTGTGGCGGCGCTGGTCATCAAGCCCTACTACGAGTTCATCCGCACGCGCCTCCACCTCGGCCGGGTTCCGGCCCTGATCGCCGTCTTCCTGACCGCGATCCTTCCGCTGGCGGCTCTCGGATGGTTCTTCGGGGCCATCATCACCGACCAGCTGAAAGGGTTCATCCAAAGCTGCCCGCTGTGGTGGCGCAACGCGGTTGACTGGACCACAGAGCACGCTCCGCAGATCACCGGCCTGCTGACGGATCACCCGCTCGGACAGTCGATCGGCAGCGCTGTTGAAGGTCAGACCGGCGTGATCGTCGAGGGAATCCAACTCTTCGGGCGGCGGGCTCTGACCGCGGGTGTCGGGGTCATGTCCTGGGTGGGGATCCTGGTCTGCTGGGCGGTCTTCCCGATCTACTTCGCGTTCTTTCTGATGGCGGATCCGACCCACATCAGGGATCTCGAGCAACACCTTCCATTCCTCAAGGCCGAGACCAGACGGGACCTCGTCTACCTCCTCGAAGAGTTCCTCAACATCATCGTCGCCTTCTTCCGGGGCCAGCTCATCATCGCCTTTCTCCAAGGCATGCTGTTCGGAATCGGATTCACGGTGGTCGGTCTGAAGTACGGCTTCGTGATCGGCCTCATCCTCGGTTTTCTCAACATCATCCCCTACCTCGGAAACATCATCGGGCTGGCGACCGTGCTACCCCTCGCCTTCTTCCAATCGGGTGGTGGAATGCCCCGCGTGCTCGCGGTCCTGGTTGTATTCGCGATCGTCCAGGTTGTCGAAGGCTACCTCCTGACGCCGAAGATCATGGGCGACCGCACCGGGCTCCACCCGGTCGTCATCATCGTCGCCGTCTTCTTCTGGAGCACCGCCCTGAACGGCATCATGGGGATGATCCTCGCCATCCCGTTAACCGCGTTCCTGGTTGTGTTCTGGCGGCTCGCACGTGAGAAGTACGTGCGGGAGCTCGTTTAGCAATTCTCTCCGTCCCCGCATCTTGCGTTTGTAGTCGCCATTCCCGTGGGGGGCTGGGGGCGGAGAGGATTGCGAGCTACCGCCGCGCCAGCCACTCGGTGTAGAGGCCCGGGCGGCGATCGGGCAGGAAGAGCTTGCGGGCGTGGCTTTCCGCGACCTCGCCGAGATCGATGTCGGCATACAAAATCGATTCCTCGGACTTTGGCGCGCGTGCCACCACCCGGCCGTCGGGTCCGCACACAAAGGACTCTCCGGCAAACTCGAGGCACTCCTCGACGCCCACCCGGTTGCACAACGCCGTGAAATAGCCGTTTTGGAAGGCGGCGACCCGAAGCTCGGCCTCATAGAGGCCCTCCGGCCACTCGTCGACCGCCCCGGCCTGGGGAACGACCACTATTTGAGCGCCGCCAAGGGCCAACGCGCGCATGTACTCCGGGAAATGACGGTCATAGCAGATGGCCACGCCGATGCGCCCCACCCGCGTATCGAAAACCGGCGCCCCGGTGTCTCCGGGGGCGTAGAAACCCCGCTCGTGGAAACAGGGATAGTCGGTAATGTGGACCATGCGCGCGCGACCGAGCAGGGACCCGTCCGCATCGATCACCGGCGAGGTATCGAAGCAGAGGTCCCCGGCCCTCTCGAAGAGATTGAGGACCACCACCACCCCCAGCTCGGCCGCCCGCGCCGCGAACGCTTCGGTCACCGGACCCGGCACCGTCTCGGCAAGTTTCCGGACATCGTCAATGGCCGGTCGCTGTGGGTAGAAGGGTTCGAACGCGAGCTCGGCGTAGCAAACCATCTCGGCGCCGGCGGACGCCGCTGTCTCGAGGGCCTCGAGACCGCGACGAAGGTTTTCCTCGCAGTCGCGACCGGCGTGCTGTTGGATCAGGGCAATGCGCATGGGGCCTCCTGGTCATCTGCGACACAATCTTGTTTCCCTACGGTTCGCTCGCGCCTTGGTTTCGTTTTGCCCGGGCGTTGACGAAGCATCTTTCCAGCTCGGCCAAGTCTGTATCCGGATTTCGGGAGGGAATGCAGGGAGGGCCGAACCGAATCTCGCGACGTCCATAGTCGAGGGCCACAGGCAAAATCGGAACCTCGGCGCCGGCGGCAATATGGTAAAAACCCATGTGCCACCGCTCCGCAGCGGCGCGTGTGCCTTCAGGCGAGAGTGCGAGCAACATTGCCTCCGAGGACCGGAAGAGCTCCACCATCTGCTCGACCACCCCGGCCCCGGGGATATTGCGATCCACAGGAACGCCGCCAAGCCCCCGCATGATCGGCGCCAACGGGCCGCTGAAGAGGCTGTGCTTGCCGAGGAAGAGAAGATCCAGGTCGAGCGCGAGCATGCCGGCGGCAACGATCACGAAGTCCCAATTCGAGGTGTGTGGCGCGACAATGATCACGGCCTTGGAGATGTCCGGGATCGTTCCGGTGAATGACCAACCGCCGAGACGCATGACCATTCGACCGAGGACCCGGCAGAATCGACATCCCCGCCGCGGAATTGAACCGCCGATCTCCGGAATCTCCACCAATCTCATGGTTGATCAAAGTATACGAGTGCGCGCATCAAACGAGGTCTGCTCTCGGCTGAAATGAGTCGCTCAGAACTCGACGCGAAAACCCATCTCGTAGCGCCGCGGCGTCTGCCAGTTGGTGGCGCCGCCGGTGTCGGCGTGGTTCCCTTCGCTGTCGGTGCAGCCGTTGATCGATGAACAAACGGTGGTGACCCTCTCCTGGCTGAGGACGTTGAAGACCGAACCGATCAGCACCAGGCGGGCTTGGCCGACGGTGAAGCCCTTCGAAAGCTGGAGGTCGAGTTGATAGTTCGAGTTGCCCTCGCGGTTCCCGCGCGGCTCGGCGAACCAAACGCCGTACGGGATCGTGGGAATCGGCTGGCCTTCATACTCGCCACCACTGTTGCTCCTGTTGGCCTGCGGCCCCCAGGTGAACGACGAGGAGTAGAAGGCATCGATGCCGATCGTCCAGTCATTCTTGATGTTGACGAAACCGTTCAGCTTGAAGCGGCTCTTGCGGTGATCGTTGAGATAACCGTAGCGGTTCTCGAAGTGCGCGGGATAGACGTCGAAATCCGAGCCCGCATTCTGGTTGTACTCCTGGCTGCCCTCGGACTGAGAGTAGGTGTAGGAGGCGTTGAGGGTCAGCCAGGCGAAGGTGCGGGTGTGGTACTCCAGGATGAGACCCTGGTAGTCGCGCCTGAGGGGGGCGAGGTTGGCCATGACGTAGAAGTCGCAGCTCGCGTCCGCCGATGGCGGTCCGGGGAAGTTGCCGTCGCAGGTGTCCTCGAAAATGTCCTTCGTGGTCTTGTCGACATACGTGATCGTCACCGAAGCGCGCCTGCCGACCTCGCGCTCGTAGGCCAGGCTGAAGGTCTCGGTGAACATCGCCTTCAGGTTCGGGTCGATCTGGTTCGGCAGACCGCCGATGACGTTTTGCGGGGCGAGGAACCAACCGCCCGGATCCCATCCAACCGGGTCCGCGCTCCAGCCAAACCCGCGATCGGAAGCCCATTGCTCGCAATCTTCGGCGGGAAGGCCCACAAAGTATGAGCAGGACAGCCAGGCGTTCGATGGCGCGATCCCGGTGCGCGCGAAGGAAGGCAGAGTCAGGGCGTTGGGCGACATGAAGAGGCCCCAGTTGCCGCGGAGGATGTTCTTTGCATCGCCTGTGATGTCCCAGGCGGCGCCAAACCGAGGCTGCCACTTGTCCATGTCAGCGATCTGGGTACCGTCATCGGCGTCGTACCTGGCGACATCGTAGCGGATGCCGAGCTTGAGGGTCAGGTTCGGCGCCACACGCCACGTGTCCTGCACGAAGATCGTCGAATTCGAGCCCGTGAACTGCTGGGTCCCGGTGCTGAAGTTCTGCCACCACACGAAGGGAAAATCACCGCCGAGCTCCACGTCCTCGAACCTGTTTCCGGGAACCTCCGGGTCGCACTGCGCGCCGCCGGCGGTGCCGGTGGTGCAGTTCGCGATCGAGAAGCCCAGGTCGGAGAAAACGACGCCGCCCTTGAACTCGTGCGAACCCGCCAGGTCGTCCACGAACCAGGTCAGGCTGGTGGTGAGGTCGTCACGATCCCGTTTCGAGTACTGCTGGTTGGTGTTGTTCACCGAGCTCATGCCGGTGGTCAGGTTCAAGTGGCCGATGGACTCGAGATCGCCGGATTGCGGGTACGAATCGAGGTTCGAGCGGTAGCCACTGACGACCGTGTTCCACAGCATCGACTCCGACAGCACGCCGTTGACCTCGGCCGAGAAGATGTCAGCGCCCTGGGTCTGAAAGGCCGTCGCTTCCGGGGTGCGGAAGGGCGACGCGTTGGCGTTGTCGATGTCCGCCGGATCACCAGTGTACTTGCCCGTCACCCGCCAGCTTGCGCCCGCCTGCCATGTGAGCTTGGCCAGCGGGTAGTTGCCCGTGAAGGTCCGGGTCGTGGGCGAACCGATGGGAGTAAAATTAGAGTCCACGTACTGGTAGGCGGCGAAGAACCACAGCTTGTCGCGGAGGATCGGACCTCCGAGGGTCAGGTCAACCTGCTGCCGCCGGCTGTCGAGTGCTCCGGCGTCATAGTGGTCACCGCTCTCCTGAAAGGAGTCATCACGATAACGGATATCGGCGGTCCCCGAAAAATGATTGCCGCCCGACTTTGTCACCAGGTTCACGATCCCACCAGTGGCGCTTCCGTACTCGGCCTCGTAGCCCGAGGTCTGGAACTGGATCTCCTGGATCGAGTCGAAGGTGAAGTTGGTGCCGAAGGTCGCGGTCACCGGGTCGGTGGTGTTGGCGCCGTCAACGTAGTAAGCGTTCTCTCCAAGGGTCGAACCGAGGACCCTGGGGTTGCCGCCGGCAAGCTGCACACCTGCGGTCTGGCCAAGCACCGACTGGTAGCTGCGGTTGGCCGAGCCGATCGCCGCCCCCTGCATATAGGTGTCCGTGTAATTGATCCCGGTGTTGACCTGGGTAGGATCGACAACCGGGGTCTCGGCCACAACCTCGATCTCGCCGCTGAAGACGGCCTCGGGCATCTCGATGATGATCGAGGCGGCGCCGCCCAGGGGCACCTTGACCTCCGAGCGCTCCTGGGTCACGAATCCCGAAAGCACGACCTTGAGCGTGTAGTCGCCGGGGGCGATCCCGATGAAGCTGAACTCGCCGCTGGTATCGGCAATCTTGATCTTCTCTCCACCGATCAGAACGGGTGATGAGATAGTCACGGTGACGCCGGGCATGGCCCAACCCTGCCCATCGACGACCTTGCCAATTAACCGGCCGCTCGTAGTCTGCGCCCGAAGGCCGGGCACTACCAGCAGCGCGGCGAGCAGCGCCAATGTCACAGGCACGTTCATGAATCGATACATGCGGCTTTCCTCCTCGACCTTTCGAACCCCCCGGGGCGAAGCATCAAGGAAATCCTCGTCCGATATCGAGCTTTTGCAGCCCTGATGCCAGGTTCTTAACGGTCCCGGGAGGCCACGTTCAACGGGAGTCATCCGAGTTTTCGGACGCCGGTTCCGGATTCCGCGCGGAGGCGTTCCCGAGCGTCTATTCTGCTATGATCGCGGCCGGGGTCCGTGGTGGCACGCCTGCTCTTCGTCGCCCGAGAACATAGCCTCTTCGACCGGTTCCGTCAAACGCCCGGGGTCAGGTAACCCACCGCAACTCAATGACAAAATGATCGTGGGTGGCGAAAAACCTTGGTGCGGCCCAACGCCCCCGCCACTGGAGCCTCGGAGGGATTCGTATGACACCAAAGAACCAAATCGCAGGTGCGGTTGCGAGCGTTCTGGCCCTGCTCGCCCTCCCCGGGCTCGCGGGCGCCCGTGCCGCGGCCGAAAGCCCGACCCTCGAGCAAATCCGGACCGACGCGGGGGGCGAGTTGAGAGTTTCGATGAACCCGGCCACGGCGACCCCGAGATTGCTCCGGCTGCGGGCCGGATCCCTCCATCTCGACGGAGGGACGACGAAAGCGCGGGCCAATGACTTCCTCCGCCGGTACGGCGAGGCGTTCGGCATCGAGGACCCGGCACGCGAATTGGAAGAGACTGCGAGCCGCGAGGATACGCTCGGGATGACCCATGTCAGCTTCCGACAGGTTTACGAGGGAGTCCCCGTCTTTGCATCCGACCTGCGTCTGCACTTCGACGAACACGAGGAGCTGGTCACCGTCAACGGCACTTTCGTGCCCGCAATATCGATCGATTCCTCCCCCACTCTGGGCGCCGCCGAGGCCTCGCGGATCGCTCGAGCGCTGGTTGCCAAGGAGCGCGGGCTGGCGCGATCGGAGCTGGACGGAGGACGCCCGCGGCTCTACGTCTTCCGCAGCGGGCTTGTTCGCGGCGTACCCGGCGCCAACCATCTCGTTTGGGAGGTCGAGGTCACCTCCGGACAGAGGATCCGCGAGTTCCTCTATATCGATGCCCACAGCGGCAACCTGATCGACCGCATCCAGGGCATCCAGGAACTCGAGCGAAGGGTACACCATCACACGACCGCCACAACCTTGTGGCGGGAAGGTGATGCCCTGCCTTTTGCCGACCTTGGCGAGCCCGGAGACACCGAGGTCAACAACCTGATCGAGGTCGCACGGCAGACTCATGAGCTCTATGCCAACCTCACCGGCGGCACCTATCTCTCCTACAACGGGTTGGACATCCGGATGCGGTCCGTCTACGACGCCAACAGTCTCGATCAGTGCCCCAACGCCCAGTGGAACGGCTTCACCACCAACTTCTGCACCGGCATCGCGGTTGACGACGTGATCGCCCACGAGTGGACTCACGCCTATTCAGGATTCACCCACGGTCTGATTTACCAGTGGCAGGCCGGAGCGCTCAACGAGAGCTACTCCGACATTTTCGGTGAGATCGTGGACAGGCTGAATGGCGCCGGCCTGGGCGAGCCGGGCGCCGAGCGAATGGACGGCGGCTGTTCGACCTTCGGTGGCCAATTCAATCCGAATCTCACCATTTCCTCTCCAGACCAGGTCGCCGGAGACTACGCAGTCCGCGACGCGGTCTTCAATCCGCTGCCGCCGTGGTCCTTGAGCGC
>JBGMRN010000003.1:39163-57457 GCA_048061535.1 Thermoanaerobaculales bacterium
GCTGGCTGGTCGCCGAGGACAGTTCCGCCGGCGCTTTCCGAGACATGTGGAATCCGGCCTGCTTTTCTGACCCCGGACGTGTTTCGGACGCGCAGTACTTCTGCGGTGAAGGAGACAACGGCGGAGTCCACACCAACTCGAGCATTCCCAATCACGCCTTCGCTCTCCTGGTTGATGGTGGGACTTTCAACGGCTATTCCGTCGCCGGTATCGGCATCACCAAGGCCGCTCACATCTATTGGCGGGCGATGTTCACCTACCAGGTGCCGACAACCGACCTCGCGGACCATGCGGATCTGCTCGAGCTCAGCTGCAGCGACTTGGAGCAAACCGGAGAACCTCTGACTGATCTTCTCACCGGCGAGACCTCCTCCGAGGTCATCAGCGCCTTCGATTGCGCCCAGGTCTCTCAGGCCATGCTGGCGGTCGAGATGCGGTCCGAACCCCTCCAATGCGCCTTCGCCCCGGTCTTGGCCCCAGACCCTCCACGGGTGGCGGCCAACCAGGTCGTCTTTTCCGAGAGCTTTGACACCGATCCGATGTGGGTGGTGAGCAGTGAGGGCGTCTTCGCGGAGTTCGACGGGAGGCTGTGGCAATTCTCCGCCAACCCGCCCGCGGGGGGTGACGGCGGCGCGGCGTTTGCGGTCGATAGCTCCTTCATCGGCAATTGTAGGCCGGGGAACGATGATCAGTCCGGGGTCCTGTACTTGGACACCCCCTCGATCGCCATTCCCTCGACCGCTTCCAATGCTGTGCTCGTTTTCGACCACTTCGTGGCCACCGAAGCGGGATGGGACGGAGGCAACCTCCGTATCACCGTCAATGGCGGCCCCTTCACCCTCGTCCCCACCGATGCCTTCCTCTTCAACCCGTACAACGACCAGATCATCGATGTTCTGGGGGAAGACGAGAACGCCAACCCGTTGGCCGGCGAGCCCGCCTTTTCAGGAGCGGACGAGGGCCAGTTGGTCGGTTCCTGGGGGCAATCCCAGATTGATCTCGGAACGCTCGCTCATCCGGGGGACACCATCCAGCTGCGTTTCGCCTTCGGAACCGATGGCTGTGGGGGTAACGACGGATGGTATGTGGACACCGTGAAGGTGATGGTCGGCGGTGTCGGCATCCGGGAGAGTGGCAGGAGGGTGATGCCGTAAGATCAGAATTCGGAATTCGGAATTTTCGGCGCGGGGAAGCGACCACGTGAATTGGAGCGCGTTGCCCGCGCTTGGGCGCGATGACCGGACGTGCCGTCTCTGACAACGTTGGAAGCGTGGGCGCTAAAGCAGGTCGCGTCACCTTCCAGTAGCGCAAGTCCGGAGCTTTGGTGGGCGCACTCGTTAGAAAATGCAGGCATCCTCACCGGGAGGCGCCCTTCGCGACGCAGTGGTGTCGGCCCTGCCTCGCTTGAGGGGCGCGATCGAAGAAGACCCAAGCCTGTTTCAATCTGAAACACGACTCCAAAGAAGTACCGAGGTTAGATCTGGCACGCAACTTGCGTTGGTCCTTGGCGTGGACTTTAAATCGAACCGAACAGCCAAGGAGAAGAACATGAGTTCGACTCGACGACCGAACGACACTTCCGATCCCGATCTGGATGAGCTTCGCGACAGCCTACCGGATGCGGATCTCGCCCACGTCGTCGTCGCCACCCTGGAGGAAGATTTCCTGTGGGCCGTCTTCGATGGTTTCGCCGAGTTGCCTTCGGTTCGCGTCACCGGGTGCTCGACCATCCCGCAGACCCGCCAAATCTGCGCAGCCGATCCTCCAGGATTCCTCGTCATCGACATGGGGCTTCTCGAGCACGAGCCCATGGCCCTGATGACCCTGGCCAATCTCAGCAACTTTGAAACCCATATTATCGCCTTGACCGAACATCCCGTCTTCGAAATCGGCGCCCGTTTTGGCCAGGCGCGGCTGACCTTCATGCAGAAGCCGGTTTCGGCGCACGACCTGCTGCTCCTCCTCCGGCTGAGGATAGGAGACGGCCCCGAGGACCGGCAAGCGGACGTGTGTTGACGGCCCCTTGCAGCCGCCGGCTGCGCACCGTGGCAACCCGGTGAGATCGGCGAGAACAAGGCCAAGTCGTTCCAGGGCTTGACAAATTAACTTCTTGCTTATATATTTATGTCGGCGATGGTCGTGAAACACAATCATCGCCAAACTCGTTCGATATAAGCCCGTGCCATTTTCCCACCATCATTCCCACCGATGGATCCCACCAAAACAACCTACCCCAACCAACCCACCTTGCACACGGGCTTTCGACGAGTTCGTCTCCTTCTCCCCTTTTCCACTCTTCTCCGCCACTCCCCCGGTTCCCGGCGTACGGTGGACCGCGTTCCTGCGATAATTGACGGAGCCAATGAAAACTCCGAAACGTTTCCTTTCCGTCGCCTTACTCGTTTTCGTCGCTTCCTCCGCGAACACGTCGGGCTTGAGGCTGCCGAAAGAGAAGGAACGCTGGATCGAGGTTCGGACGGAGAACTTCCTATTTTACAGCAATGCAGGGAGAAGCAGCACCCGGCGGGTCGCCGCCGACCTCGAGGAACTCCGCGCAGTCCTCGCCGAGGTCACCGACCTCGACCTCCGGTCACCGATCCCGACCCGGATCTACGTGTTCAGGAGCGAACGATCCTTCGAACCCTTCAAGATCCTCTACCAAGGAAACCCAAGTGCGATAAGCGGTTACTTCATCCGCCGGAAACAAGCGAACTACATCGCCATCAACGCGGACTCGCCCGACGCCTCGGGAATCGTCTTCCACGAATATGTCCACTACGTAGCCGCCAACAACTTCTGGTACATCCCGGTCTGGTTCGAGGAGGGTCTGGCTGAGTTCTACCAGAGCTTTCAGGTGATCGGTGACACCGTCTTCATTGGGCAGGTGATCACTCCCCACCTCCTCTGGCTCAGAGGTTCGACGCCGATTCCTCTCGCCGAGCTTTTCGCGGTTGACCACAGCTCCCCGCTCTACACCGAAGAAGACCGAAGGGGAGCCTTCTACGCCCAGTCATGGGCCCTTGTCCACTATCTCCTCCTGGGCAATCAGGACCGTCGACTTCAGCTCGAGAAGTACCTCGACCTCGAGCGCCGCGGCACTCCTGAAAAGGAGTCCTTTTCCAGAGCCTTCGGCACCGACTACCGAACCCTCGAACACGAGCTCCGCGCCTACCTCAACCGCAAGATTTTCTCCTATCTCAAGACCTCGACCGAGATCGACATCGACGCCTTGTTCCGGGTTCGCCGGATGGGGTATGCCGAGACCCTGTACCGCCTCGGCGATCTACTCGCCCAGCATTCCCCGGAACGCCCGGAACGAATCGACTACTTCGAGGCCGCCCTCAAAGCCGACCCCGAACACGGTCCGTCCCTGGCAGCGCTCGGCCTCGAAGCCGAGCTTGCGGCCGACTGGGACGGAGCGCGCCAGGCGTACGAACGAGCAGTTCGCGCGACTCCCAACGACCCACTGGTCCTGTACCGCTGGGGCAGGTTCCTCCGTCACCGGGGAAACGATCCCGATCGGTCGCTGGCGGTCCTGACCCGCAGCGCCCAGCTCGACCCGGGATTCGCACCGACCTGGGTCGCCCTGGCCGGGCTCTACGCTGACCTTGGGGATGCCTCCGCCGAAGCCATTTCAGTTACTGAAACCGCCCACCGGCTTCTTCCTTCAGAAGTCGAGCCATCGTTTGACCTGTTGCGGCTCTATCTGCGCTTGGACCGAAGGGAAGATGCGAAGGCTCTTCTCGAAAGGGCCTTTGCCGCCAACCCCACCGCCCGGGCCCGGGGGTGGATGCTTCTTCTCCAGAACGATTTTCGCCGCATCCACGCTCTCCTGAGCGACGACCGGATCGCGGCTGCGCTCGATCGTTTGGAACTGGCCGAGGCCGGCGTCGAACACAGCTCGAACCCGGCGCTCCTTCGGCAACGGGTCAGCGATCTCCGCCGCGCCGCCACCGATCACGAGGGCGCAAAGGTTTATGACAGATGCCTGGAACTATTCAACCGGGGAGAAAGTTCAGCCGCAAAGACCCTCCTCGAAGAGGTCCTGGCGGAACTCGAGGACGGCCCCTTGGCCCTCGCCTGCGAGCAACTCCTGAGTATCATCGAAAACCCCGAGCCGACTGCCGAAGCACCGCAGGGGATCATGGAGCACTCGCCGACTCCCGAGGAAATCAGCTTTCTCAACGAGCTCCTGGCAGCCAACGACCTCGAGCGGGCCCTCCGCTATCTCCGCAACATCCGCAGCCGATCTCTCGGCCGGCAAGAACTCTGGATCAACGCCAAGATCAAAGAAATCCGACAAACCCTGGAGTACAACCGATTTGTGGAGGAGTACAACTTGGCGGTGGATCTCTTCAACAAGAAGCGGTACGGAGAAACGATCCGGGCGCTCGAGAAGCTCCTCGCGTCACTGCCCGAAGGGGCGCAGGCCGACGCCGCACGAAACCTACTCGAAGATGCTCGAACCGCCGAACGAGCCCGGTGAACCGGGACGCCGGGGGTCCTTCAGCGCTCCCCGGTGAGGGAGGCAACACCGTGAATTGTTCAGTACTCCAACTCCTCAGCGCCCACTTTTGTCTCACACCAGTCCTCGAGGGTTTCTCGGCACCCGGGTTCGAAGCCTGAAAAACGCACCGCGAAACCGGACGACCCCTCCCGCTTGGCGATCGCGTGACGGACGACCTCGGCCGAACCCGCGGTCATGCCACCTCCGCGAGGAAGGTGGAACTCGAACGAGCACCTGGATCCGACCTCCAGAATAGGCGCCTCCCCCACCAGCATGCCGGTCGAGGATAGGTTGACGATCCAACCTTCAAATGTTTCGGAACCGTTTTCCAGGTTGACCCGGAGCCGGGTGGTGATTCGCGGCGCACAGCGGGGCGCCACTTGAAGGAGATGCGCCGCGCCCTGGTCAAGCCTGCCCAACGGCTCCTGTTGCGAGAAAACCAGGTATGGTCCGCCACTGACCCCGAAACGCGCCTCTGTTTGCATCTCCGGAATCGTCAACAGCAGGAGCGACGCCCGCCTGCTTGCGCTGCCGTTCCGGCGAATGGCCGCCACGAACTCGCGCAATTTCATGTCGGGCAGAGGGTAGCGACAGACCACCAGATCGAATCGTCTCCGATTGGCCAGCTCGGCCGCATGCGACGCCTGCCCGGCCACCTCCACCGAAAGTGTGTTCCGCTGGAGGATCGGCGCGATGCGGAGAAAGGTCTCGCTGTCCAAGCCAACGCTGAGAATCGACTTCGGAGTCGCCATCTCTCAAGTCTAACCCACTCACCATCTTTCTATTGCGGGGCACAATGTGTCCCGCAGAGGAATGGTAGTGGGAAGTGCGATCTACCGCACCCATCGAACGACCCTCCAACATCTGGTGTAGGATGTCGTCTCCGGAATTCGGAGGACACCATGATCCGTATCGAGAGGTTGCGCAAGAGCTTCGACACGTTGGTGGCGGTGGATGACGTTACGTTCGAGGTCTCCGAGGGTGAAATCTTCGGTCTGCTCGGCCCCAACGGCGCCGGAAAGACCACCACGATCAACATGATTTGCGGCGTCTTGAAGCCCGATGGAGGCCGGGTCCTCATCGGCGGCAAGGACATCTGGCTGGCGTCAAAGTCGGTCAAACGCAACCTCGGCGTCGTGCCCCAGGAAATTGCAGTCTACGAGGACCTCACCGCCCGTGACAACCTGAACTTCTGGGGCTCGCTCTACAGCCTCACCGGATCGGATCTCAGGTCCCGTATCGACGACGCCCTCACCCGGGTCGGCCTCTCCGACAGGGCGAACGACAAGGTGAAGGAGTTCTCAGGCGGCATGAAACGCCGCCTGAACCTCTGCATGGGTCTGCTCCACCGGCCCAAGGTCCTGCTCCTCGACGAGCCGACGGTGGGCATCGACCCGCAGGCGCGTCTCAACATCCTCGAGGTGGTACGCGAATTGGCCGCCTCCGGCACCACGGTGCTCTACACCACCCACTACATGGAAGAGGCCCAGGAGTTCTGCGACCGCATTGCCATCATCGACCACGGCAAAATCCTGACGCTGGGCACTCTCGAGGAGCTGACGAAGCTCGCCGGCGAGGCCGAGGTACTCAAGCTCACCGGTTCCTTTGAAGACCAGGCCGCCCGCGATCGCCTGGCCGCGATCGAGGGAGTTCGCGTGCTCAAGGCCGACGACCGAATGGCGGTGCTCTCCATCGACGCCGGCGGGCCGGGTCTGCTCGCCGTCCTGCCGCAGGTTCTGTCCGCGGATCTCGAGGTAAATGACGTCTCCATCCAACAGCCGAATCTGCAGAGCGTCTTCATCAGCCTCACCGGCAAGGAGCTGCGCGACTGATGGTGGCGCTCGCAATCGTTCGTCGCGATCTCGTACGCTATCTGCGCAACCCGGTGCGCACCACCCTGCTTTTCGCCTTGCCGCTGGTCATGGCCGCAATATTCGCGCTCGTCTTCGGTGGAGGCG
Organism: Thermoanaerobaculales bacterium; assembly: GCA_048061535.1. Taxonomy (GTDB): domain Bacteria; phylum Acidobacteriota; class Thermoanaerobaculia; order Thermoanaerobaculales; family Sulfomarinibacteraceae; genus Sulfomarinibacter. The sequence continues at coordinate 45,629 of JBGMRN010000003.1, forward strand.
GCATCGACGACATCACGATCAAGATTCTTTTATTCGACGAGGACGACAGCCTGTTGTCCCATCTGATCGAGGGCGCCGCCGGTTCCTCTCAGGCCGACCAGCGCCTGGAAATCGTGCCGGTCGGCGAAGAGGGATACGAGATGATGGAGGATGGAGCGGCTTCAGCCCTCATCCACCTCCCCAAGGGCTTCACCACCAACTTTCTCGATGGCGACCCGGTCACCATCGATGTGGTCAAAAACCCCGCCGAGCGCTTCCTTCCCAAGGCGGTCGAGGAGGGCGTGGGAATCGGCGCAGTCGTACTCTCGGGGGGATCCCGTATCTTCCGGCCCGAGCTCGAACTGATCGCCGGACTCCGGCGCGATTCCAACTTCCCCGAGGACCTCGCAGTCGCCGGTCTGAGTACCAACGTCAACCGCAAGATCCGAGAGCTCAAGCGATTTCTCTTCCCGCCGATCATCGATTTGGAGACCGTGGCGCTGACCGATGAGGCGGCGGTGGAAAGCAGCAATACCGCGGGCGTCCTCAGTTTCTTCCTGCCCGGGCTCTCGATCATGGGAATCCTCTTCCTCGCCCAGTCCGCTACTCGGGACATCCTGCGCGACCGCGAGGCCGGCCTCCTCCGCCACCTGCTGACGGCGCCGGTCTCCCCCACCGACTATCTCGTCGGTAAATGCCTCTCGGTTCTGTTGGTGACCGGTCTCGGTTTCGGCATTCTGGTGGGCGTTGGAATCGCGGCGGGAGTCGACTGGGGTCCGCCGGTCGCTGTTGTTGTGCTGGTCCTGGCATCCGCGATCGCCGCCAGCGGCCTCCTGCTGCTGATCATGAGCCTGGTCGGCAGCGAGCGCCAGGGAGACGCCCTGACCACCATCGTGATCATCGTCTCCTCGATGCTCGGCGGAGCGTTCATGCCCATAGGCATGATGCCCTCCTTCATGAAAACCATCTCCTCGACAACGATCGTCTACTGGTCCACAACCGGTTTCACCAAGCTGATGGCCCATGGCGGCGAGCTGGCGGATATTGTTCCGAACCTGCTGGTGCTCGTCAGTAGCGGCGGAGCCCTCATGCTCCTCGGGGCTTTCCTGCTCAAACGCAAGATGGCGAAAGGAGTGTTGTGATGCACTCGATCGCCACGATCGCCCGCCATGACCTCCGGCTCGTTCTTGCAGACCGAAGTGCGGTCATGTGGCTATTCTTCCTGCCGGTGGTCTTCGCAACCTTCTTCGGACTGGCGATGGGGGGTGGTTCGAGCCCCGGCGACGCCGCCGCAAGCCTGACCGTCGTCAACCACGATTCCGGCGAGCTTTCAGAGGTTTTGATCGCCGACCTCGCCGGAGGAGGTCTCGAGATCACCGAGCTCACCCCCGAGGAACGCGCCATCGCCGAGAACATTGTCCGGACGCTGGTGATCCCCGCGGAGTTCAGCGCCCATGTCTTGGCGCTGGAAAAGGTCACACTCCGCCTCGAGAAGGAGCCGAACACCTCTTCGGAAGCGGCGCTGGTGGCCCAGGCCCGAATCACCGCCGCCATCGCTCGACTCCTCGGCCGGTTGGTCGAGGCCGCTTCCGGTCTTGACGAAAACACACCAATCCCACCGGCAATCGTTGCCGAGCGAGAGAGCGCCGAGGACCTCGTGCTCGTGGACACGAAATTCGCCGGCCGGGCACGGGTGGCCCCCAGCGGCTTCGCCCAGTCCATTCCCGGCAATACTGTGATGTTCGTGATGCTGGTGGCCCTCACCTACGGCGCGGGCTCGGTCTCCTCGGAGCGGGAAAGCGGCAAGCTTCGCCGCCTCGTGACGGCGCCGGTCTCTCGCCGGGAGATCATCGCCGGCAAGATCGTGGGGCGTTTTGTGATCGCCGCCATGCAGATCACAGTGCTGGTCCTGGTAGGCGTCGTCGCCAACCGGGTCTTTGGCATCTATATCGGCGACCATCCCTTCCAGATGTGGGTCGTCCTCCTCCTCTTCGGCCTCACGGTCGCCCCACTCGGCGTCGCACTCGGAGGGTGGATCACCGACCCGGATCGGGCGGCCAGCACCGGCGTCATCATCACCATGGTGATGGCGGCTCTCGGGGGTTGCTGGTGGCCTCTCGAGGTGGTGTCGCCCAGCCTGCAAAAGGTTGCCCTGATCTTCCCCACCGGTTGGGCGATGAAGGCTCTGCACGGCCTGATCTCCTTTGGGTGGGATCTCCGGGGCGTTGTGCCGGAGCTATTGGCGCTCGCCGGTTTTGCCGTCACCTTTTCGATCCTCGCGGCGCGGTCGTTGCGGGTGGATTGAACCTCTTCCGCGCGAGAATCTCCGAGGACGGGCGAATCAGCGGTCCGGCGGCGCGGCTCACTGCCGGCCCGGCATGACCTGGTCGCCGACGGTGTCGGCAGGCGGCCGTATCGCCCTGTCTCGGTTTTACTGGATCGTTCACCTCTTGGATGCCGAGCGGCTCGTCTTCAACGCGGGCGAGATGACCGGCGACATCTACACGGCGAAGCTTGACGAGAAGTAAATGGGCTCAGGGCACAAAGGTACAGCCGACTCTTCCTGAAAACGCCTTAGTTCACCAAGCGCCGGCCGACGGCGCGGGCCAGGTTGGCGACCTTGTCACCGGCGGGCAAACGCGAGAAGACGGTCTTCACGACGCCCTTGGTGAAGTAGGTCTTCTGCGAGTAGTCGATGGCGATCTCCGCCAGCACGGGAATGCCGTCGCGAGTGAGCTCCAGCGCTGCCGGCAGCACCGAATCGAGCTCGGCGTTGCGAATGATCCGGAAGTAACGGCAACCGGTAGTACGCGCGAAACCCTCGAGGTCGTAGCCCGGCAGCGCGCTGGCCACTTCCCGGTTGAACGCAATTTTCTGGAACTGCGCGATCTGTGAGAGCTTTCCGTCGCGCAACACGCAGACCAACGGCGCCGCGTGGTTGGCGGCCGCCGTCAACAGCTCGAGACCTGTCATGAGCAGGGCCCCGTCGCCCGGCAGCGCCACCACGTCGCGACCGGGATGCGCAAAGCAGGCGCCGATGGCCGCAGGAACCGAGTAGCCCATGCACGAGAAATCAACCGGAGCGAGGAAACGCCGCGGCGCCTCCAGCCGGAGATGCTCCATGGCGAGGAAGGTCCCGTTGCCGCTGTCGGTGGCGTAGATCGCGTCCGCCTTGCAGTGTCGCTGCAACGCTTCGAACAGAAAGTGCGGCGTCACCCGCGAAACGCTCGCCTTGCGACGCCAGCGCTCGATGACCGCGGCGTGACCACCCGCAATTTTCTCGGCCAGGCTCGCCCACGGTCGCTCACCGTCGATGAGGCTTACCAAGGCCAGAACAAAGCTCCTTGCATCCGCCGCGATTGCGAGCTTGGCCGGAAAATTGCAATTGAAGACCTCGGGCGCGATGTCGACATGGATCAACCCTTCCGGCGGCTTGATGCCATAGCCTGCAGTCGTCACCTCGCCGAACCGACAGCCTATTGCGAGTAGGCAGTCGCAGCGGTCCATGATACGTCCGACGAACGCCGGCGCCTGTCTCCCGAACCCGTTCCACAGCCACAGCGGGTGGTTTTCGGGGAACACACCCTTACCGCTGAAGGAGGTCGTCACCGGCGCACCAAGTTGCTCCGCCAGCGGCACCACCAGGTCGGCCGCCCCTGCCGCACCCATCCCCAAGTAGAGCGCCGGGTGATCTGCCGCTCCCAACATCGCGGCCGCGCGCTCCACCAGATCCTGGTCGGGCTCGCAACCGATCTCGGGTTCCGGCTCGAACGCGAGCTCGCCGATCTCCTGCCGGTTCATCAGAATCTGGGCAGGAATCTCCACCGCCACCGGGCCCGGCGCCCCTCGGCGGGCGACCTGGAACGCCCGGCGGATCGTCCGGTAAAGGTCGCCGGCACGCTCGACGTGGAAGACCTCCTTGGTCACCGGTCGCAGAGCCGCGAGCTGGTCGATGGCGTGGAGCTGGTAGGCCTTGCCCGTATCGGTAGGGACGCCGCTTGCGAGAACCACCATCGCGGTGGTGTCCATGAATGCCTCTGAGATGCCGGAAAGGCTGTACGTGACGCCGGCGCCTGGGACCACGTTGATCACGCCGACGGCATCGGAGGACCGCGACATACCTTCAGCGATAAACGCGCCGGCCACCTCCGATGTCACCAGAACCGGCTCAATGCCCTCCGTTCTGGCGAGGACGTCGTAGAGCTCGATGTTGTGGGTCCCGGGTATTCCGAACACATGGCGAACACCTTCGTCCACGAGAGCGCTGGTGATGGCCTTGGCCGCGCGCGTCTTCATGAGCCCAACAGCTCCGCCGCTTCCCCGCGGACACGCTCGGCGACGCGGTCGGCAAGCGCCATGACGGTGACATAGGGATTGATCTCCGAGCAGCGCGGAAAGAGGCTCGAGTCAGCGACGAACAGCCAGGGCGCATCGTGCACCCTCCCCCACGAGTCAGTGACCGAGTCCGAGCGGTCCCGCCCCATCCGGCAACCGCCCATGAGGTGGGCGCTGGTGATCGAGATCTTGCCGGGTTTGACGTTCTCGCGGGGAATCAGCTCGTCGATCCGATCAGCGTCGGCCGATTCGATGAAGAACGATCGTCCGGCGGGCGCGTGCACCCGCTTGGCGCCGGCCGCGAAGAAGATGCGTGCGCTCGCCCTCATCGACTCGTGCAGCGAGTCGAAAACCTCGTCGGTGAGGGTGTAATCCACCACCGGTTCGCCGTTCCCGTCAACCGTGACCCGGTTGTCGGCACGCGCCGCGTCGAGAGCCAGGACCAGGATCATCTGCAGTTTCGGAAAGGCGCGCATCAGCTCGGCGTGCTCGGCCCCGAAGCCGGCCAGGTTTTTGGCGGTCACGAAGGGAAAGTACATGCAGGTCTCGAGAAGGAACCCATAACTGCGCGCGAACTCATCGCAAAAAAAGCTCTTCGGATGGCCGTGGAAGTTGGAGATCGGTTGGGCGTGCTCGCCGACCAGGATCAACGCCGGGTGGAGCGTGATGTACCGGCCCAGGTTCGGCAGACGGTCGCCAAAGCCCGACCGCAACAGGAGAGCGGCGGAGTTGACCGCTCCGCCGGCGCAGACGATCACCACCTTGGCCCGCACCTTGTAGTCTCCGGGCGCCCAAAGCGACGGCTCGCCGTAGCCCGGATCTGTGACCACCGCTTCGCAGACGCGGTCCGCCACGCGAGTCACCCTGCAGTTGGTGATGACCTCCACACCCTGGGCCTCGGCCCGCGGAAGCTGAACCCGGTGGGTCCCCTGTTTTGCCTGGTTAGGGCATCCCAGGTTGCACAGGCTCGAGGACCGACATCCCTTGACGTTGATCGGGAATTGCTCGAAGTGGTAGCCGAGCTTGCTGCAACCGTCCCTGAAAAGCCGGTTGTTGTCGTTGAGCTCGTCGTCGTTGAGGAGGTGGACGTTGTTTTCCTCCAGGTACTTCTCGGATCTCTTGTGGAGGTCTGCCCACTCCAGGCCGGGAACACCCCACCGCCGGACCACTTCCTCGGGCATGGTCAAAGAGGTGCCGGTGTAGACCACCGTCGACCCGCCGTAGGCCCGCCCGTAGGCCAGGGTCATGGCCCGATCTTTGGTCAAGGTGCCGCCGGAGTCGATATAGAGCCGGCGGGACATCTCGACCTCGTGCCCGGTGAACTCCTCCGGTCGGAGCTTGGCGCCCAACTCAAGGACCGCGATGCGCACCCCGTCGGCACACATCGGCGCCAACTCCTTGGCCACCGTACCGCCGCCGGCGCCGGAGCCGACGATGACGATGTCGTACTCGCGCTCATGCATGAAGGCCTGCCCTGCCGTCGAAGTTCGGTGCATAGCCGACGGCCTCCCAGGTCTCGGTCTGTCCGTAGTATCCCATGTATACCAGCACCCTGAGGCCCCAGAACCCCTTGCGGAGCAGGCCGATCGGGCAATCCTCGAACCAACGGAGGACCGCATCCTGACGCTCGGGCCGAAGGCTCTCGAACGGACCGCCGAAACGCACCAGCGGCGCCCACCGCAGCAGCCCCAGGAATGCTCCGAACTGGCGACGAACCGCGGGCGTTCGCTCCTGCAAAGCTTCGTCGATGGTGCCGAAGAACCGGCTCTTACCGCCCGTATCCAGATCGACTGTGTCGGGCGCGATTCGAGCCGCCAGCACCCACAGGAACTCCGCTCTTTCTTGAGAGAGTGATTTCATGCGCCGATTGTACAGCGGAGAGGGAGCGCCGCTCAACTTTACTTCCATCGCGCGGAAGTCGCTCTGACCCTGGGCGACGGGCGCGTTGTCCGGCAAAGGTTGGTCACAAGAGAGGGGAAATGTCACAATCATAAAAAGCGTTATGGGAAGGCGGCGCCGGTCATCATGGAATCTCGCACCGGAACGCCAGGGAGCAACTCACTTGGCCTCTGATCGTCTCTCGCCGGACAACCTGGCGCTGCTCGCCAGCTCCGACTACGTCGAAGAGTACTATCGCCAGTGGCAGGAGGACCCTTCGTCGCTGAGCGAGGAGTGGCGGCTCTTCTTCGCCGGTTTCGACCTCGCGGTCTCTCCGAGCAGCGCGGCAGCACACGCCCGGGCGGCCGACCAATCCAGGGTCTCCAGTCTGATCTTCGCCTATCGCGCCGTCGGCCACCTGGTGGCCGAACTCGATCCGCTTGGTGATAACCTCGAAAGCCACCCCCTGCTCGATCTCGAGAATTTCGACCTCGGCGAGAAGGACCTTGAGCAAGTCTTTGACACCGGCCATTTCGGGGGTCCGAAGCGGATCACCCTACGGGAGATTCTCGAGGTCCTTCGCGAAACGTACTGCCGGACCGTCGCAGTAGAGCACCTCCACATTCAGGATCGGAACGTTCGCCGTTGGCTTCAATCCGAGATGGAAACGGTCCACAACCGGCCTGAAGTCTCCCGCGAGAAGAAACACCGGATCCTCGGCCAGTTGATCGACGCCGAGCTTTTCGAGACCTTCACCCACAGCCGCTATCAGGGTCAGAAGCGCTTCTCGCTCGAGGGCGCCGAGTCCCTGATCCCGGCCATGCACCAGTTCCTCGAATCCGCGGGTGAATCCGATGCGGAAGAGGTGGTCATCGGAATGGCCCACCGCGGCCGCCTCAATGTGCTGGCCAACATTCTCCACAAGCCATACTCCATGATTTTCCACGAGTTCGAGGACAACATCCGCCCCGACCGGTCGGGCGGTGATGGCGACGTCAAGTACCACCGCGGCTACACCTCGGAGTATGAAACCACCTCGGGTGCAACGGTCCACATTAGCCTCACCGCCAATCCCAGCCACCTCGAGGCCGTGGACCCTGTGGTCGAGGGCCGCACCCGCGCCAAGCAGCGAAACCACGACGATACGATCCTCCGCAAGAAGGTCCTACCCTTGCTGATCCACGGCGATGCCGCCTTTTCCGGCCAGGGGCTGGTCGCGGAGACATTCAACCTGTCACAGCTCAAGGGCTATCGCACCGGAGGCACGGTCCACATTGTGGTCAACAACCAGATCGGTTTTACCACGCTGCCCGGAGAATCGCGCTCGACCCGCTACCCAACCGATATCGCCAAGGTGGTGGAGGCGCCGATCTTCCACGTCAACGGTGACGATCCCGAGGCGGTCGTGCACGCCGTCGACCTCGCCCTCCGCTTCCGCCAGAAGTTCGGCCGCGACGCCGTGGTCGACATGGTTTGCTACCGCAAGCACGGCCACAACGAAGGCGACGAGCCTGCATTCACGCAACCGTTGATGTACCAGAAAATCCAGAACCGCCCATCTGCCCGCGAGGTTTATCAGCTCCAGCTCGAGGGGGCCCATGACATCACCCTCGACGAGAGCGCCGACCTTCGGGACGCCTTCCAAAACCGCCTGGTGGAGGCATTCAAGAGCGCCAAGGAGAGTTGCCCCCTGCCCGCAGACGAAGAGCACGCGTACACGGGCAATTGGGAAGGGCTCGACAAACCCTACTGTTTCGCCTGCGGGGAAACGGGCGCCGCCCACGAGCGCCTGGTCGAAATCGCCCGCGCCCTGACAACCGTCCCTGAGAATTTCAACCTCAATCGCAAGGTCGGACGACGCTTGGCCGAGCATTTCAGGGTCGTCGAGGAGAAGGGCGAGATCGACTGGGGTCTGGGCGAGCTGCTGGCCTTTGGGAGCCTTCTGAGAGAAGGCATTCCGGTCCGTCTCAGCGGACAGGACAGTATTCGGGGCACCTTTTCCCATCGCCACGCCGCCTGGTTCGACGGCAAGACCCAGGAAATATACGTTCCTCTCGCGCACATTCACGCCGACCAGGCCCACTTTTGCGCCTACAACAGCATGCTTTCGGAGGCTGCGGTCCTCGGGTTCGACTACGGCTACTCCCTCGTCGAGCCGAATATGTTGGTGCTCTGGGAGGCACAGTTCGGTGATTTCGCGAACGGGGCCCAGGTGATCATCGACCAGTTCATCACCGCCGCACAGGACAAGTGGCAACGCGGCAGCGGGCTGGTGATGCTGCTCCCCCACGGTTACGAGGGCCAGGGGCCGGAGCACTCCAACGCCTATCTCGAGCGCTATCTCATGGCCTGTGCCGAGGAAAACATCCAGGTCTGCAATCTGACCACTCCGGCCCAGTACTTCCATGCTCTGCGCCGGCAGCTCGCTCGGCCCTTCCGCCGCCCTCTGGTGATCATGTCGCCCAAGAGTCTCCTCCGGCACAAGCGAGCGATCTCTCCTGTGGAGGAGTTGATCTCCGGGGAGTTCCTCGAGATCCTCGATGACCCCGCCGCGCCGTCGACGCCCAGGCGCTTGGTCCTCTGCTCCGGCAAGCTCTACTACGACCTCGCGGCGGGGCGCGAGGAACGGGGAACCGAGGATGTTGCGATCGTCCGCATCGAGCAGTTTTACCCCTTCAATCGTGAGCTTTTCGACCGGGTCACAGCGCCGTACCGCGGGGCTTCCGAAATCGTGTGGGCCCAAGAAGAGACCCGCAATCGCGGCGGTTGGAGCTACATACAGCCGATTCTGATGGAAGCCTTTCCCGAGCAGACTCCTCGCTACGTCGGCCGGGATCCGAGCGCGAGCCCCGCCACCGGATCGCCGCGAGTCCACCGCGAGGAGCAGGAGGCGATCATCCGCCAGGCCCTCGAGAGCAAAAGGAGCGAAGAAAATGCTGATCGAAATCAAAATCCCCGAAATCGGTGAATCGATTGTCGAAGGCATCCTGGTCGAATGGTTGCAACCCGAAGGCGCCGCGGTGGCCGTGGAAGACCCGCTGTTTGTGCTCGAGACCGACAAGATCACGATGAATATCGCCGCCGAGAACGCCGGGCGCCTTGCGATTCTCGTAGGCGCGGACGAGACCGTCGAGGTCGGACAGGTCGTCGGCACGATCGACCCGGAAGCTGCCGTCGACCGGGCAGCGTTACCTTCCGCGCCGGCGCCCTCCCCTCCCGATACCGAATCGCCGGCGCCCCCACAAGCGGCCACGGTCGTCGACATCAAGGGGCTCTCGCCGGCCGTGCAACGCCTGGTGGAGGAGCACGGCATCGACACCAGCTCGATCGAGGGCACCGGAAAGGGTGGGCGAATCCTCAAATCCGACGTGATCAGCTTCCTCGAAGAACACGGATCCGACGCTTTACAGCCGGAGGACCGGGCCTCTCCACCCGCCCAAGCCGCGGTTCCGGCCCCGCGGCCGCAGCCGGTGGAAATATCGGACCAACGCCAAACCCGCACCACGATGTCGCGCCTGCGCCGGCGTCTGGCGGAGCGCTTGGTGGAGGTGCAGCAGACGGCCGCCATCCTCACCACCTTCAATGAGGCCGACATGAGCAGGATCATGGAGCTGCGGAAGGCCTATAAGGAAGAGTTCAAGGAGCGCCACGATGTGGGCCTCGGCTTCATGTCCTTCTTCGTCAAAGCGGTTGTGGAGGCTCTCAAAACGGTGCCCGCGATAAACGCCTTCATCGACGGGGAAGAGATCGTTACGAACCACTACTTTGACATCGGAGTCGCGGTCAGCACCGACAAGGGTCTCGTGGTTCCGGTGATCCGCGACGCCGACCGCTCGTCGATGGCCGAGATCGAGTCCAAGATCACCGACCTCGCCCGCCTCGCCCACGATCGCAGCCTCGAGCTCTCCGATCTCACCGGCGCCGTCTTCACGATTTCAAACGGTGGGGTCTTCGGCTCGCTGATGTCGACGCCCATCCTAAACCCGCCCGGCTCGGCCATCCTCGGCATGCACACGATCCAGAAACGACCGGTCGCAATCAACGACGAGATCGTTATTCGTCCGATGATGTACCTCGCGGTCTCGTACGACCACCGGATCATCGACGGCCGGGAGGCAGTGACCTTCCTCAAGCGGATCGTCGAATGCATCGAACAACCCGAACGCATGCTCCTGGAGGTCTGAGGCGATGGACACCTACGATCTCGTCATCATCGGCGCCGGTCCCGGGGGCTACGTCTGCGCCATCCGCGCCGCTCAGCTCGGCCTCAAGACCGCCCTGGTGGAAAAGCGCCACACCCTCGGCGGTACCTGCCTCAACATCGGCTGCATCCCGTCCAAGGCCATGCTCGAATCGTCGGAGCTCTACGAGGCCGCCGGCAAGCACGCCTCGGACCACGGCATTGTTCTGCCCGAGGTGGGGTTGGATCTGGCGGCGATGCTCGCCCGCAAGGGCGGCGTGGTCAAGGACCTGACCGACGGCGTCGCGATGCTGATGAAGAAGAACAAGATCACGGTCGTCAACGGCCGTGGCGTGCTCACCGGACCGGGCGCGCTGACCGTCCATGGGGACGCCGGCGAGACTCCGATCAAGGCGAAAAATATTTGTCTGGCAATGGGCAGTGAAGTCGTCGAGCTCCCCTTCCTCCCTTTCGACGGCGATCGGATCGTCTCCTCGACCGAGGCCCTCAGCTTCTCGTCCGTGCCCGAACACCTGGTGGTTGTCGGCGCCGGCGCGGTCGGCCTGGAGTTGGGCAGCGTCTGGCGGCGTCTCGGCGCCAAGGTTACGGTGGTCGAGATGCTCCCCACCATCACCCCCTTCGCCGACAAGCAGATGGCCAAGTCCCTGCAGCGGGCGCTTGCCGATCAGGGCATGGTCTTTCACCTCGAGACCACCCTCAAAGCCGGCAAGCTCCTCAAGAAAAGCGTCAAGCTGACGATCGAGAATGCCGAGGGCGAAACCAGCGAGATCAGCTGCGACAAGGTGCTGGTGGCGGTCGGCAGGCGCCCGAACACGGCCGCGGCCGGTCTCGAAGCGGTCGGAGTAGCCCTCGACGATCAGGGCCGAGTTGCCGTTGATGATCGATTCAGAACCAACGTCGAAGGCCTGTTCGCCATCGGCGATCTCGTCCGCGGACCCATGCTCGCCCACAAGGCCGAGGACGAGGGCGTCGCCCTTGCCGAGCGACTCGCCGGCCTCCCCGGCCACGTCAACTACCAGACAATTCCCAACGTCGTCTACACCGACCCCGAGCTCGCCATGGTCGGGCGCACCGAGGCCGAGCTCAAGGAGGCCGGGATCGCCTTCGGAACCGGTCGCTTCCAGTTCCGGGCCAACGGTCGCGCCAAGAGCCTCGGGCAGGAAACCGGAATGGTCAAAATCCTGGCCGACAAGAAGACCGACCGGATCCTCGGCGTCCACATGGTCGGCCCCCGGGTTTCGGAGCTCATCGCCGAGGCGGTGGTCGCGATGGAGTTTTCCGCCTCGGCCGAGGACCTCGCGCGCACCTGCCATGCCCACCCAACCCTCTCCGAGGTCGTCAAGGAAGCCGCCCTGGCGGTGGACAAGCGGGCGCTGCACTCCTGAATTTCGGAAGTCCAGCTCGTTACTGCACTCTTGGCCTTTCGGTTTCCGGAA
>JBGMRN010000003.1:57557-63281 GCA_048061535.1 Thermoanaerobaculales bacterium
ATCTCCAAACCGACGCCGTGCGACCTCTTCATGCCCCCGACCCGGGTGGTCCCTCCGCATTCGGCCGTCGTGTGGACAGCCGCCGGCCTCGCCACCGACCTCGGCTGCGCCGAGATGGCGCGCGGAGGGTTGGTCCTGCGGGTTGACGGACCGGTCCACATCACCAGTCGCCTGGTCAACATGGGTGATCAGCAAGCCGGTACGCCAACCGGCGTGCTCTCGGGCCGCGGCGAGGCCTTCGAGGCCATTCCGATCGATCGCCTTCCGGCGGCCGGATCGCACCTCCTTCCTGCCTTGATGTGGCACCGCAACCCCTGTGGCGAGCCCGCCTTCGACACCTTCGTCGGCTTCGCCAACCCCGGCCCGACGGCGGTCGAGGTTCTCCTCGACGTCCCCCACGAGCACAACCGCCTGGCCATAGTCGGCCGGAACGAGGTTGTGCTCCCCCATCGCCTGAAGGTGCCCGCAGGCGCTTGGCGCCAGGTCCGTCTCGCACCACCGGTGGTAAAGGACGCGCCGTGCGGAGGAATCGAGAGCTTCATGGTGCGGGTCGACATCGACGCACCCCTCGCCATTTACGCCTCGGTGGTCGATCGCCGAAGCGGTGATCCACGAACGGTGGCGCCGGTGCGCTTGACGGTCCGGTGACCCGAGCCCTTCCTGACTGGCACATCGTGTCTTAGCGTCCGATTGAGAGCTGCGGACCAGCCTTCATATCTCACCTGGTTTCGTTGTGGGGGCGGCGCCTCGTCGGTCGCAGCGGGAAGCTGGTGAGATGTGCGGGCGAAAGCAGCTACAATCACCATCACGGACACACGATGAAACCCTCCAACGAAGCCCCGCGCGGGATCCTGCCCCCCGGCACACCCATCGCCGGCTACGAGGTTGTCGAGATTTGCGGCCAGGGGGCCATGGCGATCACCTACCGCGCGGTCCGCTGTGCGGATGGGCGAGCTGTCGCGCTCAAAATCCCACGGCCGCGCTGTCTCCGGGATCCCGCTTTCGTCGTCCGGTTCCTCCAGGAGGCGAACCTCGGATCCCGGCTCAACAACCGGTTCGTTGCCCGCGTGTACGAGGGGGGTGAGCACGAGGGCTTGCCCTTTCTCGCGATGGAGTACCTGGAAGGCATGACCCTTAAAAAGGCGTTGGAGGCGAGCGGCCGCATCCAACCACGGCGGGCGATGGAGCTCGCCCACGACGCAGCTTCCGCCCTCGATCACGCCCACGCAGCCGGGGTGGTTCACCGCGACCTCAAGCCCGACAACATCATGCTGCGGGTCGGGAACTGCCTCAAGGTGATGGACTTCGGGGTCGCCAAGATGATGGGAGAGGTCGGGTTGACCACCTCGAACCTCTTCCTCGGTTCGCCGCTGTACGCGGCGCCGGAGATGCTCGACGCCGCGTCGGTGGACCACCGCGTCGACCTTTACTCCCTTGGCATCATCCTCTACGAGATGCTCCAGGGTGAACCACCGTTCGACGGCCCCTCCCCTGTCGAGGTTCTTCTGAAGCACAAGACCGAGCCTCTTCCACCGATCGACGATCTTCCACAGAAGGTTTCACCGCCCCTGTGGGGGCTCGTCGTGCGCCTGACGGCCAAGGATCCGGATGATCGCCTTCCCGACGCGCGCTCGGTCCGGTTGGCCATTGAACTGCTGCTATCGCGGCTCCCGGGTTAACCAGATTTCGTCGGGAGGGGCGCAATACACAGTGCGGGTGGGGGTTTTCGGGTCGTCGCTGCGTATCACCCGTCGAGCGGCAGGGAGGACTGGCCCTTCGGTGGAACGATCCACTCGACCCGGAAAACACCTTCGCCGAGCGGGACCAACTCGAAGTGGGGCGGTTGGTGTTTCTCCCACGGAATCAGATTGTGACGCGCAAAAAAGGACTTGATGCGCGGCGATCGAAGCTCGGGAGAGCCCTCCCAAAAACCGGCGGTCAACGGTACCGAGACCGGTTCGATTTCGTTCGGCAGATACATCGTGATCGTGGACCACTCCGGCCGGAACCACAGACTGACCTTGCCTTCGAGAACCCTCAAACCGTACGATCCGTGGCCGTCGTGCCAGGCCGTGACGATCATCGCGTGTCCCTACCCCTCCCACGTGTCCCCGAGACAGATCCCCAGGTCGCGGGCCGTGAGCACTGTGTCGCTTTCGAGCGGAACGCACTTCATGCGCTCGGTGGCCACCTCGAGTGGGACTGCCAGTACGGTCGGCGGGTCGAGGGCCACCATGACGTTGAAACGCCGTTCGTCCACCATCCGCACCGCCGCCGCCCCGAACCGCAGCGCGATCAGTCGGTCGAACGTCGTCGGGCTCCCTCCGCGCTGGAGGTGGCCGAGCACCACCGTGCGGGTCTCCTTGCCCGTCTTCTCCGCTATTTCCCGGGCCACCTGCTCACCGATGCCGCCGAGCAGGACCTCGCGGCCGGCCTCTTGCTCCCGGGCCACCATCTTCCCTTCAAGAGGCCGAGCACCCTCGGCGACAACCACGATGCTGAATCGCCGGCCGCGCGCTTCGCGATCGGTGATCTTGTCGCAGACCGCATCGATGTCGTAGGGGATCTCCGGAATCAGGAGCACGTCCGCGGTCGCGGAGACGCCCGCGTGGAGCGCAATCCAGCCCGCGTACCGACCCATGACCTCGACGACGAAGACCCGCTCGTGGGCCTCTGCGGTCGAATGCAGGCGGTCGATGGCTTCGGTCGCAACCGTGACCGCGGTGTCGAAACCGAAGGTCACCACCGTGCCCGAGAGATCATTGTCGATGGTCTTCGGCACTCCGACGATGGGCAGCCCCTTGTCCACGAATTGGCTGGCAAGCCGCATCGATCCGTCGCCGCCGATCGCGATCAGGGCGTCAATTTGGAGCCGCCGAAAATTCTCGACGACCTCGTCGGAACGATCCATCAGGGCGGTCTCTCCGCCCGGAATCTTCGTCGGGTACTCGAAGGGATTCCCGCGGTTCGTCGTTCCCAGGATTGTCCCTCCAAGATGGGTGATCCCTCTCACCGAATTGCGGTCGAGCTGGATGATCTTCGAGGTGTCCAACAGGCCTTCGTATCCCCTGTGGATACCCACAACCTCCCACCCGCGGTGCAGGGCGGAAAGCACAATCGCGCGGATCACCGCGTTGAGGCCGGGGGCGTCTCCTCCCCCTGTGTTGATCGCGATCCGTCGAATCGGTTGCACCATGCGCGTCTCCTTGGACTCTCCCGCAAGTGTACACTGTCGGATGCTTTTGCCCGGCTCAGTGCCCGGTGTTCAGAAGGGCGCTTCGGGTTCCAGCGGGGCCTTTCTACCGGCAACCTGCCCGTGAGGATTCTCAGGCACGCCGCCTCGCAGACACGTGCCGGGTTTATGAAATGAAAAGATCTTCAGCGAGGCGGGATGCCAGGCACCTCCGAACGAGCGCGTCCTTCGCTTCGTCCCCTGCCCTGATGAGTAGCCCAACATCTGGTCAACCTCAACGCAACATTACTGTCGACATACCTATCCCCTTCGCTCAGGTGGAGACAACCGTGCCACTGAAGATGCCGGCATTCAAGCCAGGAGCGTGCCTGGTACGCACTTGGGCCGTTGGCGTATTGTATTGATGGAAATTGAGTTCGGAGTGTAGTCATAGGTATGCAGGCCTACATCCAAGTGCGCTGCCTGGCATCCTCCTGGCGACCCGAACACGGAAAACCACCCAAACCTGAGCGAAGGGGATAGGGATGACTGTCGAAACTATGCCCAGAGAATGCCAGCCGCTGATTCGTGGGAGGACCAAGGAAACGCCCTCCCGCCGGTCGGCGAGAGGGCGTTGGAACGCCGATGAGTTGTTCCCAGGCTCTTCTGCTATCCGAGCATCCGGTCGACCTCGCCGCAGGTCTTGCGAACCGCGCTGACTGACTTTGCGAACGCCTCTTTCTCATGATCGGTGAGATCGAGCTCGATAATTTGCTCGATGCCGTTCCTGCCGATGATGGCTGGGACGCCGACAAAGGTGCCTTCGACACCGTACTCACCTTCAAGCTTGGCGCACACCGGGATGATCTTGCGCTTGTCGAAGATGACCGCCTCGGCCATCTCCAGCGCCGACCATGCCGGGGAAGCGAACGCTGAACCGAAACCGAGAAGCCCGACGACCTCGCCTCCCGCCTTGCGGGTGCGGGTCTCGATGGCCAGAAGGGTTTCCTCGTCAAGGAACTTGGCCACTGGAATGCCCGCGATCAGACAGGAGGACCTCACCGGGACCATGGTGTCGCCATGCCCGCCGAGCACCATCGCGTTGACATTCTCCACCGAAATGTTCGCCGCCTCGGCCACGAAAAAGCAGTATCGTCCCGAGTCGAGCACGCCGGCCATGCCCATCAGCTTGTTCTTGGCGGGGTTGAGGCGCTGGTCCAGGGTGTAGACAATCGCGTCCAGAGGATTGGCGACCGAGATGATGATGGCGTCGGGACACTGGGCCTTGATCCCTTCGGCCACCGAACCGGTGACCTTGAGGTTGATGCTCAGAAGCTCTTCACGGCTCGGGAAGGTGCCGTCCGGGCGGGCCTTGCGGGGCACCCCGGCGGTGTTGATGATGAGCTCTGCGCCGGCCAGCGCAGAGTAGTCCTTGGATCCCACCAGCCGAATGTCTGAGCGGATCGTCGGTGTGCCCTCGGCGATGTCGAGGCACTTCCCTTTCGCAACCGACTGTTTGGCAGCCGTTTCCTGTCGCTCCGGCGGGTCGTTCGGATTGACGAAGGGGGCCGGATCGGAGAGACCGACCTCACGGGCGAGCCCTCTGCGGGTAATTTCCTGAACCAAGACGCCGCCGATAAACCCACCGCCGATGACACCAATCTTGTTGAGCATCTGATCCTCCTTTGGCGCCTACCGTCGACTCCCGGGAAAACCAACCCGCGCTCCTTCGGCAGGACGTGTGAAAAAATGCACGAGTCGCTCGCGCAAACGAGAGGATACCACTTTGGGAGCATCTTGTGGAGAGGAAAAGCGCCTTGAAAAACGCACTGAATTCAGGGATCACGTTTGCCGAGAAGGAGGTCGAGCCCTGCGTCCAGTACCGATCCTCCCTTGCGCGCCAATTCTTCACCGGCTTTCCCAAGCGCTCCTCCGGTGACCGCTGAGGCCAGCGCATCCGAAAACCCCTGCCGTACCTGTTCGCGAAACTTGGGCAGCAGCCGCTCGGCGGCATCGCTGAACCCGCCCTCAACCTCGGAGCGGAGTCTTGGAAGCAGCGCCTCCCCTCCCTGCTCCATTCCCAGCGCCACCTCCTCGCGAAGACGCGGAAGCGCCTCCTCGATCGAGGCCTCTACAGCCCCCGCGACCTTGGCCGCGACCATATCGCCAGCCGCACCTGCTTGATCCGCTATGCGCGAACGCAGGAATCGGTCCGCCATCAACGTCAGGAGGGCCGTCGTGCACACGGCCGACAGCACCGCAATACCCACCACCAACAACACGATCGCGGTCCAGGACATCATCGGGTCCTCCTCGTGCCCATTCTCCCACGGGGCGGTACCAGGTGAAAAAAGTTAACAAAGCAAGCCGAGGCGAGACATCGACCCCAGAGGTTCCCTGCTTTGCTAACTCTGTTTCACCTGGCACCGTCAGTCACCGTCCCCGGTTCCGGCGAACCACTCGGCCAGCCGTCGCATCCCTTCCTCGATGGAGACCTCCGGCTCGTAGCCGAGGTCCCGCCTCGCGGCCGTGATGTCATACCAGTGGGAAGA
>JBGMRN010000004.1:0-28164 GCA_048061535.1 Thermoanaerobaculales bacterium
GGCGACGACCAGGTTCGGGAGCTCGAGGAGACCATCAACGCCACGGATGCGGACGTGGTGGTGGAGGGAACTCCGATCGATCTCAAACGGATCATCACCGTCAACAAACCGATCGCCAACGTTCGGTACGAGCTGGAGGAGGTCGATCCGGGCGTCATCGAGGAGATGGTGCTCGCCGTGGTCAACAAATCCTGATCAGTTCGCATGTGCTCACGCGTCGGATCCCTTGCTATTCTGGTCCTCGTGAACGGTGAAATCCGGTGAGACATCCCGGCCATGAGAGTTTCCTCCTGGTGCGCTCCGGGGGACTTCGTTGCGCGCTGCCGACCGCGGCGGTCAGGCAGGTCGCGCAGATGCCCGCCCTCCATCCGGTGCCGGGTTCAAAGACCCACCTCCTGGGTCTCGCCCAGATCAGCGGGGAACCGTTGGCGATCCTCGATTTGTTCGTTCTGCTAGCAGGTGGCCCCGCCGGACCGCCGCCCCGCTCAGCGGTGGTGCTCGGACAGGGCGAGGATGGTCGCCGGAGCGTGCTCGGGCTCGCGGTGGACGAGATCGAGGCCGTGACCGCGATCTCGGAGGTGACGGAGGTTGAAGAAGCCGGCGGCCTGGTCGTCGGGAGGGCGAAGTTCGAGGGCGAGTGGGTACAGGTCCTTGATCCCTCGGTCCTTTTCTCCGAAGACTGGGATTTGCCCGACGAGGAGCATGTATGACCGAAGTGAAGGGTTTGCAGCGCTTGCGAAGCTGGTTGGGACCGACTTTGCTGATCGGCATGATTGTGGTCGCAGGGGGGTTCTTGGAGGCAGCTGCCGATGTCCAGAGTGAAGAGTGGTTGGTGCATGCGTTCCGGATCATCGGATTATTGGTGGTCGCAGCCTATGTTTTCCTCGTTCACCTGCCCCAACGAAAAGTCGCCGCCAAGCTCCGGCGGCTGGAGGAAGAACATACGGTCCAGCGCGGCGCCATCGAGGAAGTGCTCCGGGAGCTTCGCCACGGCGATCTCGTGAGGATCGTCGAACCGGTGGATGCTCTGCCGGAGGAAATGCGGAAAGCAGTTGAAGCGGCGGCCCGCGCACTGACTGGCTTGATGCAGCAGATCCAGGGGTCTTCGGTGGAGGTGGCGGCTGCCGCCGGGACGGTGCAGCAGACGTCGTCCGAACTGGCATCGGCCTCGAGTGAGCAGGCCGCGGCCGTGGTCGAAATCACGGCGAGCATGGAGGAGCTTGCGCGAACAGCGGGACAGATCGCCAACAACGCCGCGGGCCAGGCGGAATTGGCAGCGCGTGCGGAAGAGGCCGGAAACGTCGGTGCGGCAGCGGTGACCGCGGCGGTGTCCGGCGTGGAGGCCGTGCGTGAGCACGTTGACGCCGTCGCCGCGCGGGCGGACACGTTGGGCAACCGGTCGCGCGAGATCTACCGCATTCTCGACCTGATTACCGAAATCGCGCAGGAAACCCACATTCTCGCCCTCAACGCCGCGATCGAGGCGTCCGTCGCCGGTGAGCACGGTGAGCGGTTTTCAGTTGTCGCCGATGAGGTGCGGCGCCTGGCCGAGCGGTCTCGGGACTCGGTCGATTCGGTGCGGGCACACCTGGACGAGTTTGCCGGGTCCATTCGCGGAGTCGTCGTCGCGACCGAGGAGGGGAGCAAGGCGGCGTCCCAGGTGGCGGAGCAGAGCCGCTCGGCCCAGGAGGCCATCTCTCAACTGCGCGGCGCCCTTGTTGACACCGCCCAGGCTGCGCGCGAGATCTCGTTGGCGACTCAGGAGCAGCGTGCTGCGTCGGACCAGGTCGTGGTCACCCTCAAGGAGGTCAGCGAGGTGATCCACCGCATGGCCGACGGGCTCCGCCGGTACACCGGCGCCGCCGATCGCCTCGACCAGCTCGCGCTGTCAATCCAGCTGCTCACTCAGAGTTTTCGCATCGAGTCTGAACACTCGCTGAAACATCAGCTCTTCGGTTGGACCGACCGGCTCTGTGATTTCGCTGGCAACCTCGAAGCGATGGAGGGGATGCTCGAAGAGCTGCTCGAACGGTGCCCATACGTCGAGTTGGTGTATCTCGTGGATCTGGCTGGATCCATGGTCGTCTTCGCGGTCAACCGCCAGCTGCTCGGAGATCAAGAACTCCCGGAATCCGTCGCGGTCGGCAAGACTTATGCTGAGCGTCCATGGTTTCAGGCAGTTGCTCGTGGCCAGAGATCCGCCGTGACACCGATATACGATTCACTGATGACCGGGGATCCCTGTTTCACCATCGCTGCCGCAGCTGATGATCGTGACGGCAAAACGATGGGAGTCCTCGGTCTGGATGTGAATGTCCGCAACTGGACCAAGATTTAGTGAGCGATCTGCTACCGCTTTTTCTCGAGGAAGCCGGAGACCGCTTGGAGCGGATGGGAGAACTCCTCGAGATAATTGACGAGGATTCCCAGGCTGCGATACAGATGAGGCGAGAATTGCACGCGCTCAAGGGCGCGAGCAGGATGATGGGGTTGGGGGAGCTGGCATCGCTGTGTCACGCTGCCGAGGATCACCTCGATCTTCCGGGAGCAGGCGTGCGGTCCTTGCTGGAGGCCCGGCTCGGCGAGCTGACGGCGTTGGCCGAAGCGCTGGCCGAGGACGTCGAAAATGGAAGTGCCCGGAACCGTACCCAGGCCGGGGAGGGCCTATCGGATGGGCCCGGGGACCGAAGAGCTCGGCCACGAGAGGAGATGCGGGTAGCTTCGGGGATCGTGGACGAGATGGCCGATCGGGGGGCCCGCATGCGGGTGCTCTCGGTTGCCGCTGAGGGTCTTGCCGACCGAGTCTTCAACCTCGGTCAACTGGCGGAGAGAGGGGTGGGGGAACGCGCTCCGCGTCAGGTATTGGCGGCTCTCGCCACCTCGTTGCGACAGGTCGCCCTCGATCTCGAATCCAGCCACCGAAACCTCCTTCGCCTCGCCGAAAAACAGCTTGATGCGCTGCTCCATCTGCAGGTACAACCGCTGAGGCCCTTCTTAGATGGGCTGGCGGTTCACTCGGAGGATCTCGCACGTTCCCTCGGGAAACGGATCGAGGTCAAGGTCTCAGCCGCCGATGCACATCTCGATCGGCGGATCGTCGATGCACTTCGCGAGGCCTTCCTCCATCTCGTTCGCAACGCGGTCGACCACGGAATCGAGTTCCCGGAGGACCGTCTGGCGAGGGGCAAGGAACCCAGCGGTCAAATACTCCTGGAAGCATCGACCGAAGGTGACCGAGTTCAGTTACGAATGGAGGACAATGGTCGCGGAATCGACCCGAAAGCCGTCCTTCGAGCGGCGGTCCGACAGCACCTGATCGAGAAAGAGTCTGCGGAGGCTCTGGCGCCGGATGAAGTGACACAGCTGCTCTTCCTCCCCGGCCTCTCCACCCGCGAGGAGGCCACCGAAGTGTCCGGAAGGGGCGTGGGTCTCGACGCGGTAGCAGCAGCCGTGCGCTCAGTGGGCGGCGATCTCTGGATCGAGTCCGAGGTGGGGGAGGGGACAGTCGTCACGGTAGAGGTCCCCCTGGCCAGGCGGGGTGAACGAGTCCTTGTCCTTCGTCTCGGTGAGCACCAGCTCGCGATGCCGGCAGCGGCGGTTCGAGCCTACCGCCGGGTGACCTCGGATATGGTGCGGATCGTCGATGGTAAGAAGGTGCTGTGTGTGGGCGGGCGGCAGATCCCTGCTCGGTTTCTCAGCGACCTCCTGGGGGCCCCCAGCGTCGAGGAAGGTGTGCTCGCGGAGGCGGTTGTCGGGGGCAGCATCCTGGCGATCGTGGCCCACTCAGTGCTTGGCGAGGAGGAGGTGATCGTGCGTCCTCTGCCGCGCGCTGCCGGAGCGCCACGCGTGGTGGAAGGTGTCGCCCTTCTCGCCTCCGGAAGACCGGTGCCGGTGCTGTCTCCGCAGCGTCTCGGCCCCACCGAGAACTGGGACGTCAGTCCTCACGAGCCCCAGGCCATACGTGCAAAGATCCGAGTGCTTTTGGTGGATGACTCGGGTGTGACCCGCGAGATGATGCGCCGCTTATTGGACCAGGGGGGATTCGTCGTCACCGGGGTCGCGAGCGCCAAGGACGCCATCGAGATCCTCGAGGAACGCGAGTTCGACTGTATGGTCACCGACATTGAAATGCCGGGCATGGACGGCCTTGAGCTCACTCGACTTCTCCGCTCTAACTCGCGGTTCTCGGACCTCCCGGTCGTGGTGGTGTCCACGCTTGATCGGCCCGGCGATCGGATCGCCGGACTCGATTCCGGGGCGGATGCCTATCTCACCAAGCAAGGCCTGGACGCCCGTGAGCTGATTGCTCTCATTCAGCGGGTGGGAGGTGGCCCCTGAGCATGGTTAGGGTGTTGCTGGCGGACCGTTCCTCTGCAGTTCGCGCGGTGCTTCGTCGCTTCCTCGAGGCCGCTTCGGAAATCTCGATTGTGGGTGAGGCGGATGACGGGCCCGGGATCGTGAAGTTGGCCGGTGGGACAGCAGCCGACGCCGTCGTCCTCGATCTCGACCTTCCCGTGCTCAGCGGCGAGGCATTGATCGATGAGATCTCCGCCCGCCGGCGCCTCCCAATCATCGTCATGACGCCGGGGAAGGGGTGCGGCGACCAGACCCGCAGGGCATTCCGCACGCTCAATCGCGGCGTGGTCGGGGTCTTCCCGAAGCCGAATGCGCCCGAGGAGTGGCAGGAGATCGGTCGCCTCCTATGTGAGGCGATACGCAACCTGGGAACAGATGTCCGCGGCGGTTACCGGGATGTGTCGAAAGTCGGCGAATCGCCAAAAAAGTGTGTTATCGATTTCCTCGCGATCGGCGCCTCGACTGGCGGTCCAGGCGCGCTCTTTGATCTCCTTCGCGGCCTCGGACGGGCACCCCCGATAGGAGTGGCGGTCGTTCAACATATCTCCGAAGATTTCGAGGTCGCGCTAGCTGAGTGGCTCGCGGGAGAGCTCGAGCTCGACGTGGGGACCGCCCGGGAAGGCGAGGTCCTGGTCAAGGGTTCCGTTCGGATCGCACCGGCGGGCTGTCATCTCCTCCTCGAGCCTGGGGGTATCTTGCGTCTGGATCTCAATACGCCGGCGGTGAAGGGGCATCGTCCTTCGGTGGACATTCTCTTCGGTTCGCTGCGCGCTCATCCACCGTCGCGGGTCGCAGCCGTTCTTCTTTCTGGGATGGGAGATGATGGCGCCGACGGGATGGACGCACTTCATCATGAGGGAGTATTGACAATCGTTCAGGATGAGAGGTCGTGTGCGGTATTTGGGATGCCCGGCGCCGCCCTCGCTCGCGGTGCGGCCGCCCGCGTCATGAGCCCGCCGGAAATCGCCCGATTGGTGACGCGTGACGGAGAACGAGAATGACCGCGGCCGCCATCGACGAACTGATCCACCTGATCGAGGAGGTCAGCGGAATTGTCGTTCCGGAGCACGATCGGTCGCGAGTTGCCGCCATCGCCCTCGAGCAAGCGGGTGTCCAGGGGGACCTCGAAATCTTCCTCGATCGGCTCCGCCAAGGTCCCAGCTCAGAGGAATGGCGCGTCCTTCTCGGCCGAATTACGATCAAGGAGTCGTACCTTTTCCGGGGACGCGCTCAGTTCGAGATCCTCGAAAACATAATCCTACCCGAGGTGGCGCAACGTCGGGCGGAACCCAGGCTCCGGGTTTGGTGCGCGGGTTCTGCTCGCGGCGAAGAACCAGCCACCCTGGCCATCGTGCTTTCACGTTGCCAGGCGCTCGAAGGCTGGGACTGGCGAATCGTGGCGACCGATGTGGACGATTCGGCGTTGGAGGAGGGTCGGCGAGGGGTTTTTGGACGGCGCGCCGTGGCGAGGGTTTCGCCTGAAGATCTCGCCCGCCATTTTCGGGCATGCGGCGCATCCCATTTCGAACTCGAACCATCGCTTCGCGAACGGATAGTCTATCGTCATCTTAACCTGGCCCAGGATCCTTTGGCGCTTGTCGAAAGTCCCTTCGACATCGTTTTTCTTCGCAATGTGCTCATCTATTTCAGCCGCGAATGGCAGGAGAAAGTCGTGGCGGCGGTGGCTGACAATCTTGTGGACGACGGGGTTCTGTTTCTCGGCCCCAGCGAGTCGCTGCTGCACCTTCGCTCGAACTTCCAGGCCAGGGACCTCGGCGCCTGCTTCTGCTATCTACTCGCGTGCCGGAAACGAGCCGCCGGTAACCTTAACGGAGCACCGCCCTCCCGGGACCACACGATCAAGGGCGAAGGAGGGACGTCTTTGCCGGGCCGCGCGCGTCCTGATCCCCCGATCAACGAGCCGGTTTTGGAAGATCAGATCGAGGCGATCGTGGGCGCGCTGGCGACTTCGCGATCCGAGGTTGCCCTGAAACTCCTCGAACCACTCACGATCAGATTCCCGGAAAATCCCATCCTTCGATCGCTGAAAGGAATGGCGCTGGAAGGGGCGGGACGAGTGGAGGCCGCGGTCAGTGCTTACCGCGGCGCCCTTTACCTGGCCCCCTACCTCAAAGAGATTCGCTTTCTGCTAGCTCGTGGCCTGGATCAGCTCGGAAGAGGAGCGCGGGCTGAGCGCGAGTACCGCGCGGTACTCGCGACGTTCGGAGCATCGCAGGCCGTACGGAGCCGTGGGCTCGCTATGCTTGGATTTCCTTCGGCCGACGAGATCATGGCGCATTGTAGAGAGGCGCTGGGCTCGAGGAGATAAGCGAACTCGGCACGAACTACCAGTCGACCTGGACCTTGCGGGGGTTGCCCCCGAATCGGGCGACATGGACCCACCGGTTACGTTTGCCGAAGGAGTAGAGATCGCGGGTAACTCGCACATCCTCCCGGCAGTACTCCATGATCTTGTCAACCTCGCCAAGTCGCCACCATTCAAGTGCCTGGAGGCCGTCGGCCGATTTCCCCTCACCGAGGGTGGCCGTGACGACGCTGTCCAATTTCGGACGGAATCCGAGTCGCTGTTCGAGGTCGGCCATCATATCCGCGGTGGGCAGCTTCTGGAGATCCTCGTCGGTGTAGGCTCTGAGCACCTCGTAGTCGAATCCCCGGATGTTGTAGCCGACCACCAAGTCCGCCTCCAACAGGAGTCCTATCAATTGGTCGATCGTTTTCTCGGTGACTTCGAGGAATTCGTCCCGGTCAAATCTGTAGGCGACGCCCACCGAAACTCCCAGACGGTGGAGCTGGCTGCGGCCGCCAACTTCCTTGAACGAACGCTGGGTTTCGAGGTCGAAAACCACGACTTTCTGGTTCCGAGAAACCTCCCGCTGGGGGTTCTCGTCGTACAGATTCATTTGCCCGTCCCAGTGCTCCACCAGCGATCCTCCAGGATCGTGTTCCCCGCCCTCCTCACAAACGGTGTCTCCTGACGGCGACGAAGCGCGGGGGTACCTCTGTTTTTCGCCGACCTCGCCACGAACCCGAGCGGGATAGGCGGGTCAGGTGGGGCAAAGTGTAGCATGTGAACGCGGATGCAACCTGCCCTTTTCGGCAGGTTACGGGCTGCAGAGAAAAGATGGTGGGAAGTGGGGATCGAGTCGGGTGGGAGGGTATACTCCCGCCATGAGAATGATTGCTGAACCCATCGACGGACCGGCGGTCGAGTTCCCCGCCTTCAGCGGTCCGTTGGATCTTCTGCTTCACCTAATCCGTCAGAACGAGGTGTCAATTTACGACATCCCGCTCTTCAAGATTTGCGATCAGTACCACGCCCATCTCGAGTCCTTGCATGTGCTCGACCTGGAGGTTGCCGGGGACTATCTGTGGATGGCATCGTGGCTCCTCCACCTCAAATCGAAACTGTTGCTGCCGCAGACGGCGACGGATGAGGACGATCCTCGTGAGGTTTTGGTAGAAAGGCTGTTGGCCTACCGCCGTGTCAAGGAGCTGGCATCGTACCTCCACGATCAGGATGTTGTCCGGAGGTGCTTGTGGACGCCAGAGCTCACAGTCGAGAGCCGTTCAGAGGACAACGGCCTCGACTTGGAGGACGTGGATCTTCGACTCCTCGCCACAACCTACCTGGAAGTGATGCAGCGTTTCGCGGCTTCCCATCCGCCGCCCCTCAAGGTCACCCCCTTGCGCTTCAACGTCGAGGAGAAGATGGGGGAAATATATCGTAAAGTCATTTCAGAAGGCTTAATGCCGCTCCTCCGCCACCTTTACTCTCGATCCGATCCGGAGGAGATCGTCGCGGTGATGGTCGCCACTCTCGAGTTGGTGCGCCTCGGCGGGATCCATGCCGAACAGAGGCGCGCCTTCGCGGAAATCTACCTTCGCCCTGGTCCCCGGAAACTCGACTCCGAAGGGCTCAAGATCGAGGATCAGCTTCATGGATAACGACCTGTTGTGCTCGCTCGTCGAAGCGATCGTTCTGACCGCAGGCGCTCCGGTGGCTGCCTCGGCGATCGCCGAGGCGCTCGAAGATCCGGAGGTGGGGGAGGTTCGGGTGACCGAACTGCTCGATCGTCTTGCCAAAGCATGGGACGGCCCTGACCGCGGCATTCGGCTCGAGCGGGTGGCTGGTGGGTGGAGGCCGGTGACAGTCCCAATGTTGGATCCCTATCTCCGTGCCTATCACGGGGTCGCGGCCCGGCAACGACTGTCGCAGGCGGCGCTCGAGGTGCTGTCGATAATCGCTCATCGACAGCCCGTTACCCTGCCCGAGATCAATTTCATCCGCGGCGCAAACTCGGCCGGCGTCGTGCGAAACCTCCTTGAACGGAAGCTGCTGCGCATGGCGGGGCGAAAGAAGGTTGTGGGTAAGCCCTTCCTGTACCGAACAACCAAGGAGTTCCTGCTCCACTTCGGCCTCGAACGTGCGGAGGATCTCCCTGATCCAGAGGAGTTCGTCAAGGACGAGACAGCACCCGCGGACTGATTCCGCAGATACCATCAGACAGTGGTTCGCCGGGGAAGCCCGAAAATGAGTAGGTCGCGGTGAGAAAGCGGGGAGGAAATCCTATGCGAGACGCCAGGCTGCAACCAAAGGGTCGTGTGTTGATGATGCCGCGGGACACCAATCCGGCCGGCACCATCTTTGGAGGCGTGATCCTCTCCTATATCGACCAGGCAGGCGCGGAGGAAGCACTGTGCCACGGCGCCGAACGCGTGGTTACGGTGGCGATGAAAGAGGTCGTCTTTCTGGAGCCGGTCTTTGTCGGAGATCTGGTTTCCTTTTACACCGAGTTGGTAAGGATCGGGCGGACCTCGGTCACGGTGCGGGTCAAGGTCGCGGCGGCGCGTCACTCGGATCGCGAGAAACACGTCCAGGTGACCGAGGCCGAGATCGTTTACGTCAATATCGATGCCGACCACCATCCGACGCCTCTCCAACGGAATCATGGCTCGAACAAGAAATCAGGACCGGTGTTGGTTTGACTGCGGTGCGAGTCCTGCTCCAACGATCAATTCGCGCCGGGATGGCGCCGGGAGGGGTTGCGGCATGGGGAAGGCCGGGGATAGGCCTCGAGTTCGTCGTCGCCGGCAATGCATCGGAGGCGCCCGAAGTCACGCCGATGGAGCTCGCGGCGTGGTTTGATCTGGCGTCGCTCACCAAACCTTTGGTCACTACAACCCTCATTCTCCTGGCCCTCCGGTCCCGGGTTCTCGAGCTCGAAACCCGAGTTGGGCATGTTCTGATTGAGACACGTGGCACAGACATCGCGGATCTCAGCGTCTTCAGCCTCCTCACGCACACCTCGGGCCTGCCTTCCTGGCTTCCGCTCTACTGTCTCGCGGAGGGCAACCCGGAGGCTCTTCCCCGTCGTCTGAGTTCTGTGGAGCTCGAGGTGGACCAGGGGACGCGCGTGATCTACTCCTGCGTCGGTTTCGTCATCCTCGGACTGATGCTCGAGAGGACAGCCGGCAAACCGCTTGCAGTTTTATTCGAAGACGAAGTGGCGGGACCGCTTCGGCTGGAGAACGAATTGAGGTTTTCCCCGGATCTCGAAGGCCGACCCCTGGTCGGGTCTGCCGCGCGCGCCACCGCCGAAGAGCGCCTAGTCCGTGAGGCGGGTCAGGATCGAAGCTTTCTTCCGGAGATAGGGGCGGGGCTACCCGACGACGGGAACGCCCGATTCCTCGGTGGCGCTGCGGGGAACGCAGGCCTCTTCGGGACGGCTCGTGGGGTCTCGACCTTGGCCGCTGAATACCTCCCGGGCGGGGGAAATCTCCTGACAGCCGAGGAGGCGCAGCTGGCGACAATCGGCCACACGTCCGGGCTCGAGCAACAGCGCGGGCTGGGGTGGCAGCTTGGCGCAACGCCGGGTTGTTCCGCCGGTCCGGCGCTCCCTCTGTCTGCCTTCGGGCATACGGGGTTCACAGGCGTTTCGGTTTGGGTCGATCCCGTCAAACGTACCACCTATTCGTTGCTCTGCAACCGTCACCACCCCGGCCATCGCGAGACCGATCTCCACCCTCTGCGACGCCGCTTTCACGCCCTTGCGCACGAGGCGGAGGCAACGGTGGTCGCTTGATCAGTGTTGAGGTCGCCGAACAGTGCTGGCCCGGTGAGCGTGTCGGCATGCCGACATCACAGGCTTCGGGTCATGTCCGGAGAGTTGTCAGCCGATTGATCGCGAAAAGAAAGGCGAGCACCAGCGGCGCCCAGGCGCCGACCGCCGGCGGAAGTACCTCGATCTCTCCGAGTTTGGCGAACAGCGCGACCAGGATGAAGTATCCGATTCCGAGCCCCAGGGCGAATGCAACCCCCTGCATGGTGGTCACCTTGCGGCCGCCGCGGTTGAGGCCGAACGGGAGGGCCAAAAGCACCATAATGAATGCTGACAGGGGATAGGAGAATTTCTGGTGCCAGAAGACGATGAGCCGTGCGGGCCGGTATCCGGACTCGATGAGCTCGCGGATGTAGTTGCGAAGCTCGAGGATCGTCATTTCTGAGGGTTGACGGTACTCCTGACCGAAGTAGTTCGGTCCCTCGGGAACCCCGAGTTCGAGCGAGCTCGAAACACGCTTGAACAGATCTGTACCGTCGGGAAGAATCTGCCGGTACCATCCGCCATCGACGATCCAGGCGCCATCAATGTAGCGAGCTCGCGGCGCGGAGAGATGAAATCGGAGGTTGTTGTCCTCGTCGAGCTTGAAGAGAGTGAATCGAATCAATGTCTGAGAAGGGGAGTCGTAGCGCAGAAAATTGTAGAAGGTCGTTTCGTCGCGAGAGAGAAGCCACTGGCGGTCGCTCGCCCTATACGAACGCTTCGTTTCCCGGCCCTTGATCCGGTCCAGGAGGCGTTGGGCTTCGCGGTTCGCGGTCGGTACGACAAGCTCACCCAGCACCCAGAGACCTCCCGCACACGTCGCAGCTACCAGCAAGATCGGCACCGCGAGCCGGTACAGAGAAATACCGGCGGCCTTGAGAGCGGTCAGTTCCTGTTGGCGCTCGAGGACCGTTAGCAGAACGAGGACCGCGATCAGAAGTGCATAGGGAGTTACATCGAAGAAAACCTGGGGTATGAGGTTTGCGTAATATGCCAGAATCACGCGGGCAGTAGCGTCGTTTTTGGCCATCTCATCCGCGAGACTCGTGAGGTCGATGACGATCTTGAGCAGCGCGGCACTGGCCATGACCATGAACAGGGGAGGGATGAGCCGGGTCGTCAGGTAACGATCGAAGAGCGTCGGGAAGCGAGTCGCATATCTTCGACGCTGGATGCTGAGAGGGATGCTCCCAGTGACCGGGTTGGCCCTCTTTTCCCGTGATGCCCGGGAGGGGCGATTGTCTCGCC
This sequence comes from Thermoanaerobaculales bacterium, assembly GCA_048061535.1. Taxonomy (GTDB): domain Bacteria; phylum Acidobacteriota; class Thermoanaerobaculia; order Thermoanaerobaculales; family Sulfomarinibacteraceae; genus Sulfomarinibacter. The sequence goes on from JBGMRN010000004.1 coordinate 11,727, forward strand.
ACTGCTTCAGCCGTTTGACTGCTCGGGCGAGTAGATTCTCACGTGCCTCCCTCTCTCCCAGCCAACGACCCATCCTCGCCATCAGAATCAGCGAGACCACACAGAGGACGATGTTGGGCAACCAGATCCCGACCCAAGCAGGGATCTTGCCTGCGGTCGCCATCAACTCCCCATAGTTGTTGAGGATATAGTAGCTGAGCACGACCGCCATCGAAATAACGAAACCCCTGCCGCGGCCTCCCGACCGGGCGCCCACGCCGAGGGGCAAGGCGAGTAGACCGAACACAATACAGGCGAACGGGATAGCAAGACGCTTGTTGAGTTCGATTGCAGCCTGGCGGTGTTGGAATTCGTCGTCCTTCTCAGATGCTCGTTCGGAAGGATCGTCACCGTCAGGCAGCGCCTGGCCCTGGAGAAACTTAACCAGTTCGGTGGTGGAGCGTTCCCGCATGGCGAGACGGTACCGAACGGTGCCGCCACCCCCGATATTCGGGCGAAAGAGCTGCGAACGGTTGCGGTTGACCCGATATGTTTCCGGATCTGCGCGGGAGATCTGGTGCGTGACGACGTTTTCCAAGAGGATCCACTGTTCGATTTCGTTCGGTTCTTCCTCCGGTGGCATCGTGGCCGAAAATCCCTGCTGCCGGGGGCTGGCAACCACCATACGGCCGCGTTGTGCCAGAGTCAGACGCTCCTCTCCGGGATCGTGGCTGTCGTAGATGACGACATTTCGCCACTCACCGGACTCCTGATCGGCATCTCCGATATAGATCAATCGGTTCGGCAGCTCCTCGTAAAACACCTTCGGCTCGATCCGGCCCAGATTCCGCGCCTGCGTGAAGAGGCGGATCTTGAGTTCCCTCAGGTTTCGGCTGGAGGTTGGAATAACCTCCATATAAAGATAGGCATTTACGGTAGTGAGGACGATTCCGAGAAGGACAATTGCTCGCAGCATCCGCCGGGCGGGGACACCACCAGCCTGGAGAGCGATGATTTCGTTATCCGCGTTCATACGGCCGACTCCGAGCAAGACGCCGAACAGGTAGCTCATCGGAATCGTGAGAACAACAACGTGGGGAATCATGACCAGGAGAACCCTGCCTGCGTCTGCCATCGGGACGCCACGGACAAGAACCTGCTCGATGAGGTTGAATAAACCCCGCATGATGACCAGGAAGGTGTAGGTGAGGAAACCGAGCGCCGCCGGCGGCATCACCTCGGTCAGGACCATCCGGTCGACAACTCCGAAGAGCTTCAACGTGGATGTCCGGGAGATTGGGATTCAGGCCGCTTCATTCCAGTGAGTCTACACGTTCCGTCTTTGGTGGTGATGAATAGAGCACCGATCGATGTCCATCCACAGCTTATCCACAGGCTGGAGGATATCCGCAACTAACTCATTGAATTGCAAGGTCCGATAAGGTATATTATGTAAACCTGGAATAGAAAACCAACAACGAGGTAGCCACCACGGTCCCGACTTCCCTTCCGCGTGGGGCTGTCAGCTCTGCCCGCTCTCGAGACCTGACTCGATCTCCCGGATCACCTCTCGAAGCGCGTCAATCACCTGTCGAGGTTCCGGTTGGCTTTCGGTTTGGAAGGCCAACGAAACCGAAAAACCGAGATCAGGATTCCTGAAACGTACGACATAAGGACGTCGTGGAGCGCCGCCGGCCTCCGGAGCTTCTTCCGGAATATCCCCGCCGGCCTCGATTGCCTGCCGGCGCCTGCGCAACTCCGACCGGTCAAGCCTTTGCTCGACAATCTCCCTGACAAGTTCCGCCATGGCCTCCTCGTTTGACGCCTTGGCGATCTCGAGAAGAATTCCTTTGGCTTCGATGTCGGCATGCCGACACAGCTGTCGAATCTCCTCGGGCATGGCGAGCAAGCGTAGGGTTTCCGTGACCGTAACGCGGGACCGTCCCACGGCCTGTGCGACCTGGTCATGGGTGTAGGAGTATTTGTCGATCAGAGTCCGGTAGCCTTCCCCCTCCTCAAACGCGCTCAGGTCCTTGCGTTGGAGGTTCTCGATGAGCGCGATTTCAAGAGCCTGCTGGTCGGTTACGGTCAGTTCAATGCACGGAACCTCGCTCAGACCAGCGGCCATCGCAGCGTGGAAGCGCCGCTCGCCGGAAACCAGCTCGTATTTCCCATCGTCGAGGCGGCGTACCAGGAGAGGTTCGAGTACTCCATGACAGCTTATGCTGGCCTGGAGATTCTGAAGATCCCCAAGGTTCGACCGAGGTTGGTCCTGGTTGCTGGTGATGGTAGTGATGCGGATCATTCGACCGATCCCCTCACCCATCCGGTTCGCCAACTCGTCAACATAGTGGCTGTCGTGGCGCATTTTCCGGTGGGCGGGAAGCCCGGCCTTCGGTCTACTGGGAGCCGACACGCTGGAGGACCTCCTCACACAAGCGGTAATACTCGTATGCACCACTCGAAGACGGCGCATGGGAAAAGATGCTGGACCGATGGGCCGGCGCCTCTTCGAGGCGAACTGATTTCGTAATAAAGGTATCGAAGACAAGGTCGCCGAACACATCGACTATTGCTTCGCGCACCTGCCGAGCGAGGACCGTCCGTCGATCGAACATGGTAATGAGGATGCCAACCATCTGGAGCTCGGTGTTGGGTCGCGCCTTGATCTTGTCGATCGTCTCGAGGAGATCGTCGGTTCCTTCAAGGGCGAAGTACGAGGCCTGGATCGGAATCAGGACGTGCGTTGCCGCGACCAGCGCATTGACCGTCAGCAAACCAAGCGTGGGAGGCGTGTCGATGATCACAGCGTCAAACCTTGTCTCCAGCGCCTCGAGGCTGTCCTTGAGACGATATGGGGCGTCTAACTCCCCTACAATGGCGACTTCCAGCTTGGCCATTGCGATCCGTGACGGCGCCAGCCAGAGGTTGTCGTCAGACCCCGGAGTGATGATGTCAGCAAGGCTCGAGGTCCCTCGAAGGACGTCATACATGTTCCCGTCGACCTCTTCGAGCTTGACGTTGGACATCGAGGAATTCGCCTGGGGATCGAGGTCGATGAGAAGGGTTTTGAGCCCTTTCTGGGCGAGCCCGGCTGCGAGATTGATGGCGGTGGTCGTCTTGCCGACCCCACCCTTTTGGTTGGTGATGGCGAATATCATGAAAAATTGACCCCTGTTCGACGTTGGTGGTCCGAGCCGCGATTCACACTATAGGGGCGCGATGATTCTGGTGTCAACGAGGAGTCGGCCAGGAAGTCGAATCACATCTCGTACTCACCCAGATCTTCCGGCCGAAGGCGTTCGAGGATCGCGCGGATCGCCTCCTCGGAGGAGGCCTCCTCCACCACGGCTCGATCGAGTACCGACGCCTCGACGAAGACATCGACATCGGCACGGAGCGCGATGGCGATGGCGTCGGAGGGTCTGGAGTCCACCTCCCGAGTGGTTCCCTGCGATTCCTTGAGGTGGATCGAGGCGATGAATACGGCCTCTTCGAGTGAATGGATGAAAATGTGGTCAATGGAGTTGCCCGTGGTTTCGATCAGAGCGAGAATAAGATCGTGGGTCAATGGCCGTGGCGGAGTAATTCCCTCGAGCTGGAGGGCGATGGCGTTGGCTTCGCACACACCGATCCAGATGGGAAGGAAGGCGTCCCCTTCCGGATTCTGCAGGATGACCACCGGCATCTTCGACGTGGGATCGACGACCAACCCACGAACGGTCATTTTCACCATCGAAGAAGACTTCTGGTCACCACTCATGGGACTCAATGTGGCGGTGCCGGGGTCCAATGTCAAGCGGCGCCGCGCTTCGCCAACCGCTCAAGGAAGCCGGTTAACCCGCGCTTCCCACCAGATTTCGCCACAGGGGTACAAGATGCAATGCGTGTCTGCGCTCTCGCAAGATTTGGGAGCGAAGTCGTACTTGCGGTATACAACGAGCGAGCAAATCGAGAAAGCGCAGACACGCGCTGTGTATTGTGCCCCACAGTAGAAAGATGGTGAGAAATGCGGGTTAACCCTCGCCGTGAACGGGGAGCAGCCTGGTAGCGTTCGCAGCAACCCCGGAAAGGGAATGCGCGCCCGCACGTTCGATTGCCACACCAACGACATCCCCGACCTTCTCACGACCTGTTTTCGGGAAGTTGACCACCCGGTTGTCCTCTCCCCTCCCCTGCCAGTGTTTCGGGCTCCGTCGGCTCTCGCCGTCGACGAGCACAGCGATCGTAGTTCCCACAAGAAGCCGGTTGAGCTCCAAAGATATTCGGTCGGTGGTTTCAAAAAGACGATGCAGACGTTCTTTCATAACACCTTCCGGCACCTGGTCATCATAAAGTCTCGCGGGTGTTTTCGGTCGTGGCGAGAAAGCGAATGCGAAGACCTGGCCGAAGCGGAGGTTCTCGAGGAGATCCAGCGTCTGCTGGAAGTCCCCCTCCGTCTCTCCAGGAAATCCCACGATGACGTCCGTCGAGAGATTGATCTCGGGGACAGCAGCGCGAATGCGACCCAAGAGTTCGATGTACTCCTCGCGGGTGTATCCCCGGTGCATTCTCTGGAGGACCGCGTTGGAACCGGCCTGGAACGGTAGGTGGAGGTAACGCGAGACCCGATCGTTGGTCGCCAGCACCTCGACTAGTCGATCGTTGAAATACCGAGGATGAGAGGTGATAAAACGAACTCTCTGTAGATCCGTAGTATCAGCCACGGCCTCCAGGAGATCCGCAAAATCGGCGCCCGTGGAAGGACAGCGGAAAGCGTTGATCGTCTGCCCGAGAAGCTCCACCTCTTTGAGACCGGTACCGACGAGGTGGCGAACCTCGTCCAAAACACTCTGAAGTGACCGGCTGGCCTCCCGGCCGCGGGTGTATGGTACAACGCAAAAGGTGCAGAATTCGTTGCAGCCTTCAACTACGGACACCATTCCCCGCGTTGTACTTTTACGAAAAATGGTGTGGAAGTTGTGCTCACTTTCAGCGTCAAAGCCAGTCAGAACCGGGCGTCGACCATGATCCACGGCACGCAGGGCCTCCCCTACCCTACCGATCTGTCCCGGGCCGAGGACAAACCCCACAGAATCAGACCGTTCAAGGAGCGTAACGCCTTCCTGCTGAGCCACGCATCCGCACACGCCAATCAGCGGCGTTCTTTCCTGTTTCTCAAGAAAACCGATTCGGCTCACGATCTTCTGGACCGGCCGCTCCCTGACCGAGCAGGTGTTGAGGACTACCAGATCGGCGACAGATGCGTCGTCAGCCCGGGACATCCCCGCCTCGCGCAGCTGCCCTTCGATCAGCTCGCTGTCGTGCTGATTCATCTGGCAACCCCAGGTTTCGATGAAAAAGGTTCTCATTCCCAATCTCTCATCCGATCGTGGACACTTTCGGCCCGGTTCGATTTCGAGTTTCCATGTTGCGCACCCAAGGTCTACCGGACGTCCGGATACTCTCGAGGCGGCGGGCCGACAGGCGTGGCGGTCTGCGTCGAAGCCTCTATCCCGCGGAACCAGCCGGGCTCGGCGCCGTCCCTGCGTGCATCGGCTTTGATCTCATCCAGCTGATCTTGGGCTTCTTTCAACTGACCGTCGAGCTTCTCACGTTCGATCAAGGCCGCATCAAGCTTGGGTTTGATTACACCGTCCCGGTATGCCGGGTCATCCCAGGCGTAGAACTGCGTCCACAGCCCCGGAATTTTGTCGTCGAGCACCGTTATCCGGTTCTGTATCGCGACAATAAGATTGAGCTGGCGTTTGTACTGTCCTTGCCAGAAGCGTTGACGTTCGACCAAGTGTTCCTCTTCGGCCGCTGGAAGCCCGACCGAAGGTTTGGAGTCACCTGCGCCGACCCCCTTCTGTACCGGCCGGTTCTTTTTCGTTTTCTTCTTGTTAACCGCCGTGAGTGTGCCCTGGTCCGCATAGTCGGCGAGGTTTTCGTTGCTGATCACTATTTTCTTCCCGTTACCCTCTCCCTTGAGCGACGTGTCCTTGGCGACATCTGCGAGGGACTTCCCTCCTTGGGCGCGAGGCGTCGGGGTCGGCGTTGGTTGTTTCGCCTGAACCCCCATGGGTCCGAGCAGCGCCACCGCTACAACTATCCGAGAAAGAGAACCTTTTAGTAGTATTTTGTCTTTCATGGCAACTCCCCGGAGCAGGTAAGCCTGCATATCTCACCGAATTCAGTCGCAGGGTTGGCGAGGCACCCCTCCCAGTGTGGTCTTCGACCAAAAAGGTTGAATACTCCGCCATGTGTGGCGCACGGCCGGTCGCCGCTGGAAACTGGTGAGAGGTGCTGGTCAGGGCTCACGGGTGCCCTCCCGGCCGTATCGGTCGTCTATCCGAACAACGTCGTCAAGGTGATTCGAAGAGACCTCGAGGAGTCGGCAGTCATCGATAGCAATCATCCGGTGCAGGAGTCCGGGTTCGATGTGGAAGATATCCCCGGGCCCCAGGCGATGGGGTGAGAGGCTCTCGACATTCCTTCCGGTTACGAACTCCACCTCGCCGTCGAGGACTCGAAGAGTCTCCTCTTTCGACTCGTGATACTGCAGGCTGAGGGCTTCACCCGCTCGAATAAAGAGAATCTTACCGACATATGCCTCGGTTCGAGCAAAGATCTCCTCGTGGCCCCATGGTTTCTCGACGCGATGCGCAGACTGGATTGCCATCCCACTCCCTATACTTGAATCTTGGTCTTGGCCAACAAGAACGCAAGCCTCTCAAGGAGATACTCCTCAACCTCACGCGCGGTAACAAATCTGGTCGCAACTCTGGCGATGTGGGCGGACTCACGGTAAGAAAGCTGGCGAATGAGCGACCGAACCACCGGGACGGCCTGGGGATTCATGCTGAATTTCATGAGCCCAAATCCCACGAGCACCGGAACCATCAGGGGATCCGCGGCCATTTCCCCACACATCGAAACGTCGACGCCCTCCTCCCGGCCCGCAGCAATCACGTTGGATATCAGCCGAAGAACAGCCGGGCTCGTCGGTGTGTACAGACCGGCGACGAGATCATTCGATCGGTCCACGGCCAGGGAATACTGGATCAAATCGTTGGTACCGATCGAAATGAAGTCAACCTCGCGTGCCAGCTCTCGAGCCATCACCGCTGAGGACGGTACCTCAACCATGGCGCCCAGGGGGAAGTTCTCAGGAACCTTGAAACCCTCTTTGGAGAGCTCGTCGGTGATTTCCTTTACCAGGAGGCGGGCAATGCGAAACTCCTCGATTCCACTGATCAGGGGAAACATGATGCGGACTTGACCGGCCGGGAACTCTCCCGCCGTCCGGATCAGTGCTCGCAATTGGGTGCGGAAGAACTCCGGCTGTGACAAACACAGCCGGATCCCACGGAGACCGAGAACCGGGTTGTCCTCCGGTCCTCCCATGAGTTCTTTCGCCAGTTTCTTGCCACCGAGATCAAACGTCCGAATCGTCACTTGGCGCGAACCCATCCGCGATACCAATTGCCGATACACCCTAAGATGATCCTCCTCCGTCGGCAATGCGGGACTCATCTTCATATAGAGGAACTCGGATCGATACAAACCCACCCCGGCCACATTCCAGTGATCCGCCTGCTCGATCTCGGTAGGAAGATCGATGTTGGCAAGAAGCTCCACCGCCCTTCCATCGCGGGTTACGGTTGGCATCACCCGCATGTGGTGGAGATGGGCCTGTTGTTCCTCGTATTCATGCTGCCGGGACCGGTACTCGCTGAGTTCGGCAGCATTCGGATCGAAGACAATCTTTCCCTCGAAAGCATCCAGAGCCAATGTGCGCGCGCGCTTGGCCTCCTCACAGGCGCCCCGGGCTCCGACAATCACCGGAATACCGAGCGATCGGGCGATGATCGTGGTATGGGACGTGGCCCCCCCCATCTCCAGCGCGAATCCGAGTATTCGATCGAGGGGAAGCTGAACTGCGGCCGAGGGAGGCAAGTCGTCAGCTACAAGGATGACCGGCCGGTCGAGGTCGTCGAGCTGACCGAGCTCGAATCCGTGCAGGGCATGGAGGATCTGAGTTGCGACATCGACCACGTCCGCCTTGCGGTCGGAGAGGTAATCGTCGGGAAGAGCCTCGAAACGTGAAATGAGCTTTTCGAGGACTTGGTCAATCGCCCAGCCGGCACTGACCTGTTCAGAACGGATGACCTCTTCGACGGGCTTGACGAAAGAAGGATCGGAGGCGATGAGCTCATGAGCCTCGAAGATCGCCGCATATTCCTCGCCCATTTGCTGTGAGGCGCGCTTCTTGTTTTCGCGGATGTGCTCGACCGTTGAGGATACCGCCTGCCTGAACCGCTCGACCTCCGCCTCTACCTGGTCGGCGGACAAGGTGACGCGCAGAGTCGAAATCGGACGGGTCTCGTGGACCACCGACTCTCCGACGGCAATCCCCGGACTGACTCCGAGGCCGCTTAAAGTGCGAGTCACTCCGACTCTCCAAACTTGGCGCCGAACAACGCCACCAGGGCCTCTACAGCTTCGTTTTCGTCCGCTCCAACGGCGCGCACCGTCAGCGGCGTTCCCTTGGTTGCTGCGAGTGTGAGAAGCCCGAGAATCGATTTCGCGTTAACCTCTTCATGCTCCGTCCCGATGAAGATCTCGGACTCGAAGTTGTTGGCGGTGTGAACCAGTTTCGCCGCTGCTCGAGCGTGCAATCCGAGCCTGTTGGTGATGGTCACCTGCTCTTGATTCATCCTCGGTCACTCCTCATGGTCGCAAACCTCCAGGACACAAGAGATTCGTGCAGATCGCCGGTGAGAATCTCTCACCACAATTAAAAAATGTAGCCGGCGATCAGGACGGAGCCTTCGCGTGCAGGAACTCGCTCGCAACCCGAATGCTCTTCTGGCCGGCGCTTGTAAGCCCCGCCGCAAGCTCGTGGAGGGAGAGCGATCGCCCGCGCAGCGATCCCAGTTTGACCAGCATCGGGAGATTGACGCCGGTCACGACCTCCACCTTTTCCTTGTCAAGGAAGGGTAAAGCGAGGTTCGTGGCGGTGCCGCCGAACATATCGGTAAGTACCAACGTGCCTTCCCCTTGGTCCAGTTCCCGCAATCGCTTCCTGAGCATCCGGGATGCCTCATTCGAGTCTATTTCCCATGGCAGCGATATCGCGGAGGTCAGCTCTTCAACCTCCGGATCGATGGTCCGCGCCGCCCGCAACAATTCCTCTGCAAGCTCTCCGTGGGTCAGTACGAGGACGCGGATCATGATTACCTCCAGCGGTCCTTGTCACGATGATGGATGGCCACATCGTGACCGTCTTCCATCAGCGCCTCGCCCACCCGGTCCGCCAAATAGACCGAGCGGTGGCGCCCACCGGTACATCCCAACGCGATCGACAGGTGAGTTTTCAGCTCCTCGCCGTATCGCGGCAGGAGATACGATATCAAATCCATGATCCGAGTGAACGCCTCGTCTACCTCGGGAAAGCCTTCGAGCCACTCGATGACGGAGTCATGGTCTCCGGGCAGCGACCGCAGCTCCGGCTCGAAGAACGGATTCGGAAGGAACCGAACGTCGAAAACTAAGCTGGCGGTGGGCGGGACACCTTGCAGGTAGGAAAAGCTCTGCACTTCGACCAACAGCGGTGCTGCATTGCCTTCGCCGGCGCCGAGCGACAGCATCTGTCGCCGAAGATCGTGCGGCGAAAGGTGGGTGGTATCGATTATCAGGTCGGCAAGTTCACGAATCCCGGCCAAGGCTAGGCGTTCCTCGGTGATTGCTCGTTCGAGACTCGGGTCCCGGAGAGGATGGGGCCTCCTGGCAACCGAAAACCTACGCAACAATATCTCGGGGGAGGCTTCGACGAACAACAGGCGAAGATCCCCGAACCTCTCTTTGAGCTCACAGAAGATCTCCGGAAACACATCGGTCATCCCTTTTGCGCGAACATCGAGAACTACTACCAGACGGCTCATTTCCTCCGTCGAACGAGCGAAGAGGTCCGTCACCAGTTCCAGGGGGATATTGTCCACGCAAAGGTACCCGATGTCCTCCAAGCTGCGGCTGAGAACTGTCTTGCCAGCTCCGGAAAGACCGGTAATCACGAAGGGGCCTCCGAACCCGGCCTCACCCTTCTGCATCTTCGTCCCCCTGAGCCAGCAGATTTACATTTTCCAAGAAACCGCGTTCGTCCTGAATTCCGCGCTGCGCAAGCAGGCATTTTCGAACGGCCGTTTCCACCATGATGGACACATCACGTCCCGGCGCCACAACCATCGTGTATTTCGGAATCTGTTCCCCGAGAATCTCTTCAGTCGAGGTCCAGGCGCTTGGCCGCTCCATCATCTGCTCGCGCCACCTCTGTTCCATCGCTCGTGCGCTCGGGGTGAGTTTCGTGAGCTGGATTACCAGAGATACCATCACCGACGGTGACGTCGATGTCATCCCGAAGTGCTTCCGCACGTCGATGATACCGACTCCCCGCAATTCCAGGAAATTCTTCAACAACCCGTGAGGGCTTCCAAGGAGACCCCGGTGATGGGTACGCCGGACCACAACTATGTCATCCGCTACCAACCGATGGCCTCGATAGACCAATTCCAGGGCGCACTCACTCTTGCCGATCCCCGGATCCCCGACGATCAGGGTGCCCAGCGAGAACACATCGAGCAACACCCCGTGCAGCTGGATCCGGGGGGCCAGCTCGTCTTCGAGGAAAGTGGAGATTGTCTCGATGACCGTCGAGGTCTGCGCCGACGTGACCAGAAAGGGCAGGCCGACCGCGTCGCCGGCCCGCAGCACCGCTTGGGGCGGTCGAATTCCCTTGGTCGTGACGATGCACGGAATATCGAGTCTGACCAGTTCCGCAAAACGCGCCTCCGCCACCTTCTTGCCGAGCGTCTCGAGGAAGGAAAATTCAGATTCGCCGAGGATCTGGACCCTGCCAGGCTTGACAAATGGCAGGTACCCGGCAAGCGCCAAACCTGGCTTCTGGATCCTGGGATTGGAAATGTGGTGATTGGCCAATCCCGAGCCTCCCGCGATGACTTCCAGCTCGAGGGGCGCAAGACTGCTCTCTTGAAGCAGTAACTCGATCGGGATGGTTGAAGGGGGCGTCAAAGCCCCTCCGACTCGGCGGTCCTCCGAATGGCGGCAATCACCGCTTCCGCATCGGCCGCCTCTATCAACTCCGAACGCAACTCCTTCCTCTTGAGCACACGGGCAATCTGAGAAAGCACTTGCAGGTGGGCGGCCGGTTGGTCCGGCGGCGAGAGGACTACAAAAGTCAAGGCAACCTGCTCACCTCCACTCTCGGGCCCGAAATCGATGGCCTCTCTGAAACGAGCCAGCGCAACGACGATTTGATGGATGCCCTGGATCTTGCAGTGCGGAATCGCAAACCGGTTACCAACCGATGTCGAGCCGAGGCGCTCCCTCTCCATCAGACCGTCGACGACCGCATGGGGTTTGAGGCCGAGCGGAGGACCGAGCCGTTGGGCAACAGCAGCCATGCCGGACTCGGCATCGACGGCCTCGAGGTCGAGGTAGACATTCTCCGGTTGAATGAGATTTTGAATTTTCATCAGAACTCGGGCGTGATCAATCCCAGATTCTTGTCGTCCCGCAGATAGATGACGTTGATCCGGTCGTTTGCAGAGTTGCGGAATACAAGAAAACTATCCCCGGACGCATCCATCTGCAGCACAGCCTCATCGATGGACAACGGTTTAATGGGGATACGCCTCCGTTCGACGACTCGCGGTTGTCCCGAGCTGATGGACTCCCTTGCCAGCACATCCAGCGACCAGTCCTTGTCGATCCTGCTCTCGCCTCCGTGACGTTGCTTGTGTTCCTTCAACCGCGTCTTCGCCTTCCGGGCCTGCATCTCTGCCTTCTCCACCACCTCCTGAATCGCCGCCGTCACATCTTTGTTCTGTCCCGTCGCATGGACGTCGAAGTCCTTCCCTTTTACGAAAAGGTCGACGATGTAGAGGTGGCGCTCCTGATCGACCTCAAGTCTGATGTCGAGGATATCGTTAAAGTATTTCTTTACCTTCTTGATCTTTTTTTCCGTGAATTGACGTGTCTGGTCGGTCAACGTCACCTTGCGTGCGATATATTCGATCTGCATGCTTATTTCTCCCAATCGAGCTCTCAGAATACCTTTTTGCGCTTGTCAGAAGAAGGGATCATCAATTCCTCTCGGTATTTAGCCACTGTTCTCCGGGCGAGGCGAATTCCCTCATTCTGCAACATCCGCATGATCTTCGAGTCCGAGAGCGGATGCGACGAGTTCTCGCCCTCGACAACCTTGCGGATCCGTTCCTTGACGACCACCGAGGAGACGTTATCTCCACGAGCTGAATCCACACCTGAGTGGAAGAAGTACTTCATCGGGAAAAGGCCGCGTGGCGTATGCATGTATTTGTTGCTGACGACTCGCGAAATTGTCGACTCATGCATGCCGATGTCCTCTGCGACCTGCCGGAGCACCATCGGTTTCAGATGTTCGATGCCGTGGTCGAGAAATCCCTTCTGGAAGTCGACGATGCTTTTTGCCACCTTGTAGATCGTCCTTTGCCGTTGATCGATGCTCTTCATCAGCCACATGGCGCTCCTCATCTTCTCCCGCAGGTAATCGCCGGCATGCTTATCAAGATCCTTGGTCTTCAGCATGCGGGCATAACGAGAGTTAATGCGAAGGCGAGGCAGGCCGTCGTCGTTGAGGGCGATGGCGTAGGTCCCGTCCACGTTACGGATATAAACATCCGGCTCGATGTACTGATTCCGTTCCTGGCGGTAGATCCGTCCCGGCTTCGGTTCAAGATCCTGGATGACCAGCAAGACAGGCTTGAGTTCAGCGACCACGGCGCAGTCTACCGCGGCAGCGAGTGCATCCCATTTCTGATGCAAAAAAAGATTCCAGTGCTCGGCGACGATCCGCAGAACCAGGTCCAGCCCTTCCCGTTCGTCATCATCGGCAGCCGCATCGATGAGCTGAAGTACCTGTGCCTCCAAACACTCCTGGAGGGTCCGCGCCGCGATCCCGGGAGGATCCAACGAACGCACCAGACGCAATCCCTCATCCAGAGTTCGGTCGCCGCAGCCGGTGTCGTGAATGATCTCATCGTCCGAAGCTCGGAGAAATCCATCCTCGTCGAGGTTGCCGATGATGAACTCACAGACCTCGGCGAGCTCGTGCGAACAGTCGAGCAGATGAACCTGCCAGAGGAGGTGGTCGTACAGCCCGGCCCCGGCGGATACAACGTTTTCCAACCGGAGGTCCTGGTCGGCCGACGGCAGCGCCATGGAAGGCCCTTCCGGCCGTCCGTCGGCGAGGTAGTCGGCGAAAAACGCCTCGACGTCGATGTCGGCGTAGGCCTCCTCCGCTGTTGGCAGGAGTTCCTCCTCGCCTGATCCTTCACCGCCGCCCTCCTCAGCCGTTTCCCCCCCGGAAGACCCGCCGTCGGCCTCGCCAACGGAAGCCGCCTCCTCCTCCCCCGGGATTTCAACGTCGAGGACCGGATTCTCGAGAATTTCCTCAGCGAGAGTTTCCTCGAGTTCGAGTCGGGAAAGCTGCAGAAGCTTGATCGCCTGCTGTAACGACGGCGTCATCACCAGCCTCTGAGCAAGCTTCAGGCTAAGTTTCTGTTCAAGAGCCATTTTTCAGAATACGACCAATCATGCGCGAGGACCGCGCCACCCGGCACCTTGTTCCGCCCGCCAAACTCAGGACTCGGGACTCAGAGCCGAAAATCCTCGCCAAGGTAAATCCGGCGAACGTCCTCATTCTCAGAAAGATCTACGGGAGGACCCGTAGCAAAAATCTTGCCGTCTTTGATTATATAGGCACGGTCGGTGATCTTCAACGTTTCTCGAACGTTGTGATCGGTAATCAACACTCCTATTCCCAAAGACTTGAGGTGTCGGATAATGCGCTGAAGCTCGAGTACGGCGAGCGGGTCGATGCCCGCGAAAGGCTCGTCGAGCAGGATGAATGTGGGTTCGGTGGCAAGGGACCTGGCAACCTCCAGCCGACGACGCTCGCCGCCGGAGAGGGTCTCGGCGCGCTGCCGTCTCAGGTCCGAGAGTCCGAAATCACCCAACAACCGGTCGATGCGGGCGTGGGCTTCACGGGTTTCGACGCCGAGCGCCTCGAGTATCAGCCAGATATTGTCTTCGACCGAAAGACGTTTGAAGGAACTCGGTTCCTGGGAAAGATAAGCCACACCCATCCGCGCGCGCCGATACATCGAAAGCGATGTGATCTCGAGATCGCCCAGGATCACAGTCCCCTCATCAGGCCGAACTAGGCCGACGATCATGTAGAAGGTGGTCGTCTTGCCGGCCCCGTTCGGACCGAGGAGGCCCACAATTTCCCCGGGCGCAATGCTCAGGGAAATGCCATCGACGACCCTGCGCCCGTGGTAGGCCTTGCGGAGTCCCTTGGCGATGAGATCAAGCGCTTTGGGGCTCAGGGTGTCTCCTCCGGATAATAAACCGTCTCTGTATTGCCGGTGACCGTGACCGTACCATTGGCCTGATCCCAGGTCAACGACGACCCGGACACGGTGTTCCCACCCGGGTCGGTCAGTTGGACGGGCGATCCTTCGAGCGTCACGATCTGGCTGCGGACATCCCGGCGAGCCGACCGGCCGGTCATTCGCCGCCCGGTCACCAGGTCCACCAACTCAACTGAACCGATCGCCTCGATGGCAGTGACCTCGTTTTTCTGGTTGAAGAAGACGGCCAATTCGGTCGCCGCGAGTGTGTGTTCAGGATCGCTGTAGCGCACGTTCCCCCGGTAAATCGCTGTTCCCTCTCCTTCTTCGTAATCGAGCGATCGTGCCACTACCACCACATCCTGGTCCGGTTTTCCGTCAAGATTCAATTGGGAGGCGGGGAATGTGGTTCGCACATGACCGGAGGCCCGTACCGTAGCGGCATCACGATCGTAGTGGACCTCGTCCGCAAGCAGCATCCGATGACCTTGCCACAATCTCGCGTTGTCTCGTAGATTGAACACCGCGCCGTTTTCGCTGAGGTCGAGGATCCCCGCAGCGAAGTGAAGAGGTTCGTCGTTCTCTGGCGTGCCTTTCCCGAGAAGCGAGACGTCCGTCATGCCTCCCTGAATGTTGCCAAGCGCCTCGGCCCGTCCCTCATCGTTAAAAATCTGCACCTGATCACAATTGACCCTGCCGCGATCGGATATCAATACGACTCTTCCCCTCCCGGTCGGATCAGAATCCAAGATCGTCACCCCGGCGCTCGAAGAAACCCGCGCGCGGAAGCCCCTTGCCTCCACACCGTCCGCGCGAAGGACAACCTCGTTGACGAGTTCGACATCCGTCGCCTGGCCATCGTCAAACCAGATTCTGGCATTCTTCCCTTCGGCGTATCTCGGCGAACCCTCGATCGGGATTTCGCTGATGCAGACCCCATTTTCGCCGCGAACGTTGAGAATACCGCCGGCTCCAACCACCGCCCTCAGGATCCACGCCTTCACCCGGCGCTCATAGAATCCGACACCTCCGAGAAAACGGATTTCCACCCATCTTCCGTCAGTGGATGCCTTGATCTG
This sequence comes from Thermoanaerobaculales bacterium, assembly GCA_048061535.1. Classification (GTDB taxonomy): domain Bacteria; phylum Acidobacteriota; class Thermoanaerobaculia; order Thermoanaerobaculales; family Sulfomarinibacteraceae; genus Sulfomarinibacter. Next base: position 27,238 of record JBGMRN010000004.1, read on the forward strand.
CCAATTGCCCTTCCCGTCCCGTCGGGCGATCGCCCGCTCAGTCCACGCCTCGACGATACCGTTGCCGGTCACGTCCTTTCCGCGCGCTGTAACGCCTCCACTCAGCTCCAGCCGTTGCGGCGGTCCACCACCCTCCTCGAGCTCGATCGCGAGAAAGGGTGCTTCCACAGTGGATTCCAGGTATTGCAAACGACAACCATCCGGAAAGATAATTTTGTTCGCATCACGCTCATACTCAACCAACGGCGCCATCAGGGTGAGTCCCTCACCGGTCCGAACCACTACACCGTCGCTGAGGATCAATTTGTCCCGCTCGAGGTCGTAGGTCGCCCTTCGAGCCCGGCCGAAGGTCGCGTCGGAAATATAGAAAACCTGCGAATCCGTGGTGAACCGATGAGAGCTCGCCTCGAAGTGGCCCGCATCTGTGGTCAGCACCGCCCCGTCCGGGAATTCGATCTGGACTCTCCCTTCCAGAAGAGCATCCCGCGTTTGGATGTTGAACCTGGCCCCCTCACAGGTCAGCACGGGACCGGGTTCGCCATCGGGGTAGAACTGGAGCCGAAACCCCTCGAGCTCATGCCATCCGGATGAGCGTCCCAGGGTTCGCGACGAGGTCAACGCAAACACGATCTTGTCCGCAACCCGCTCGACGAACTCGAAGTCGTTGTACAGCCCGACCGCAGGGTCGCCGTCCTCCACGACCAATTGCCCGCCGAAAACCTCGGTGATCGGCTTCGTGAGCTTGCGAAAACGCTGGGCGATCAGGACCACGATCGCGATCAAGACGATCGCCAGCGCCGCCGTTGAGAGACGCCGAATCCAGGCTCGCGCCGCCAGGCTCATGGTCGATTCCCCGATTCGCTCCTAACCCGCGTATCTCGCCAGTCCGTTAGCACGGGCGAGGGAAAGCCGGACATCGAAGTGCCA
>JBGMRN010000004.1:28264-51883 GCA_048061535.1 Thermoanaerobaculales bacterium
CGTATCTCGCCAGTCCGTTAGCACGGGCGAGGGAAAGCCGGACATCGAAGTGCCATCGTGATTCAGCGATCGCTGACGACGCCCATCGCCCGAAATTTCTTGTAACGCCTGTGGACCAAGACGTCGGGCTTGAGGCGCCGGAGCTGTTTCAGGTGCCGACGGATGGCGGCCCCGACCGTGTCCGCCATCGCTCCGGGATCCATATGCGCACCCCCGAGGGGCTCGGGAAGGATCTCATCGATGATTCCGAATTGCTTGAGGTCCGGCGCAGTCAAGCGAAGCGCTGCCGCCGCATCGTCCGCCCGTGACTGGTCCTTCCACAGGATGGCTGCACATCCTTCCGGCGAGATGACCGAATACACAGCTTGCTCCAACATCAGTACGCGATCGCCGATGGCGAGGGCAAGAGCCCCACCGGATCCGCCTTCCCCGGTCACCACAACAATGATCGGCACGGGCAGGGCTGCCATCTCAATCAGGTTGTTGGCGATGGCTTCGGCTTGGCCGCGTTCCTCGGCCTCGATCCCCGGGTAGGCACCGGGGGTGTCGATAAAAGACACAATCGGGCGCCGGAAACGGGCGGCGAGCCGCATGACCCGGATCGCTTTCCGATACCCTTCCGGACGGGGCATGCCGAAGTTGCGGCGAACCTTTTCTGCGGTGTCCCGCCCTTTCTGATGACCGACGACCGCCACCGGATCGCCGTCAAACCGCGCAAGCCCCGCAACCAACGCGGGATCGTCCGCATAGTTGCGGTCCCCATGCAGCTCGGTGAAGTCCGTGAACAAGCTATGGATGTACGCCATCGTGTAGGGACGGTCGGGGTGTCGGGCGAGCTGACACCTTTGGTAAGGGGTGAGCGACGAAAAGACCTTCCGAATGGTGGCATCGAGCTCGCGGGAGGTTTTGAGCAGCTCGTCGCTCGGTTTGGCTCCCGACGCACCCGAGGCCTCAAGTTGCGCGATGCGATTTCGCAACTCCTCGATCGGTTCCAGAAACGGCAGGGTCGGCGACGCCATGACCGGACTCTAACAGAGGGGGCTTTACGTCGTCAAAGAACTCGGGAGATGCGAGGCGGTACTCCGATCGCGGAGGATTTCTTCTTCGACTGGATCAGAGACGGTAGAAAGCCCTCCGGAGGGCTGAACCCGAGCAAGATCATCAGGGTCGAAGCGATGTTGGCGAGTCCCGGGTCGAGTACGTCAGGGTTGGCCTCAAAACGATTGGCGTCGGTTCCACACAGCCACCATGGAACCGGTGAAAGAGTGTGACTTGTCTTGAGGATTGGATCCCCGGCGCCATCACGCCTGACCTCTCCAGTCGCGGAATCGACCTCCCACATCATGTCGAGATTTCCGTGGTCGGCGGTGATGATCATGGTCGCATGGGCATTCCAGACCGCTTCCTGGAGCTTGCCGACGCACTGATCCAGAACCTCGATGGCGCGGATGGCCGCGGAAAGATTCCCGGTATGCCCCACCATGTCACCATTGGCGAAATTGACCCGGATGAACCGATGCGCTTGCGATTGGAGATCGTCGATCACGACCTGGCAAACCTCCCGCGCCTTCATTTGCGGCTCCTGGTCGAAGGGCACGTTGTCACTCGGGATCTCGATCCACTGCTCAAGCGCAGCGTCGAATTTTTCGGAGTTGTTTCCGTTCCAAAAATAGGTCACATGCCCGAATTTTTGAGTTTCGGCGGTTGCCAACTGGTTGACGCCGTTGCGGACGAGGTACTCGGAAACGGTGTGCGAGATCGCCGGTGGATTGACCAGATACAAGGGCGGAATTCCGAGGTCCCCGTCGTACTCCATCATTCCGGCGAACACCACTTCGGGCACCTGCTGGCGATCGAACTCCTCGAAAAGCGGTTCGGTAAATGCACGAGAAATCTCGATAGCCCGATCACCCCGGAAGTTGAAGAAGACAACAGAATCACCATCGCGAATCGGGCCCATGGGCCTCCCATCCTCTCCTACGACGACAAACGGCGGAAGGTACTGATCGACAATCCCCGGGGTTTCCCGGCGCAAGACAGCGACTGCCTCCGCGGCGCTGGTGAAGGCTCGGGCCTCGCCGAGCACATGGGCCTTCCATCCCCGATGCACCATGCCCCAGTCGGCGTTGTAGCGGTCCATAGTGATGGTCATCCGTCCGCCACCAGAGGCTATCGCGGCATCGATGCCGAGCGCTGCAACATCTTGAAGTACCCGTTCAAGACGTTCGAGGTAGAGGTGATATGACATCGGATCGACGTCCCGTCCGTCAGCGAGCGGATGCACTCGAATCCTCTTGACGCCTTCGGTGGCGAGCTGCCCAATGAGAGCCTCGAGGTGTTCGATGTGACTGTGGACATTGCCGTCGGAGAGGAGCCCAATCAGGTGGAATACAGAGCCGTTGCTGTGGACGTTGTCGACGAGCTTTCTCCAGGGTTCTGCAGCAAACAACTCTCCGTTTGCGATGGCTTGATTGACGAGCTTCGCTCCTTGCTCGAAGATCCTGCCGGCACCCATCGCGTTGTGTCCAACCTCCGAGTTGCCCATATCCGACTCGCTGGGCAGGCCCACCGCCCGGCCGTGGGCCTTGAGACGAAGACTGACCGGCGCCTCAGCGAACAAGCGGTCGAGATTGGGGGTCGATGCCAGGTCGAAAGCGTTCGCCTCGTATCCTTCCGACCTCCCGCGGTAGAGACCGACTCCGTCGAGAATCACAAGAACGAGTTGGCCGGGAACACCAGGATACGTGGGATTCGGTTCGAGCTTGAACTCATCCATGGATTTCCTCCCCTACCCGAGTTTCTAAACTCGAACTCCGGCCTGGTCATTTCCAGGTTGGATTGTTCCTCTCGCGGATTCTCGTAGCGAGGGCGCCGAAGCGATCACTTGGGGTCGTCGTGTTTCAGGCTGTATCGAGAAACGGAACCAGATGCGGGCGCAGCAGCACGACGCTGATGTTGTCACTGCCTCCGCGTTCGTTTGCCGTGACGATCAGTTTTCGGCTGAGTTCTTCCAGAGATCCTTGGCTGCAAAGGATCTCCGCGATCTCTGCGTCCGTAAGCATCGAGTTGAGACCGTCCGAACACAAAAGGAAAAGATCGTTTTCTTCGATCTCGGTCTCGAGGATGTCCACCCTCGGCTCACTGCTCCCCCCGAGCGCCTGCGTTACGACGTTTTTCAGCGGGTGCGAACGAGCGGCCTCCTCGGTGAGGAATCCCGCCGCGACCTGCTCGTGGACCCAAGAATGATCGTTCGTCAAAATGCTGAGCTGTTGGCCACGCATCCGGTAGGCACGGCTGTCACCGACGTGGCAGACAATCAAGGTACGACTTCCGGGAGGGTGAACACCGACGACCACGGTTGTTCCCATGCCCTTCAACTCGGCGTCGCCCGACACAGCCTCGGTGACCCTTTCATGCCCCGCAAGAATGGCGTCCACGACCAGATTGGCGCTCGCACTTCTGGTACTGTCCCAGTGTTCGGGCCAGGTTTCGTCCGTCATTGCCGCCCGGTTTTGGAAAGTGCGAACGATCTCGTCGCTGGCCATCCTGGAGGCAACCTCGCCTGCAGCGTGCCCACCCATCCCATCGGCGACAAGATAGAGACCGAGAGTGTCATCGATCAGAAAGACATCTTCATTGAGCCGACGCTTCATGCCGACGTCGGTGGTACCCCACGCCTCAATCTCGATCCGCGAGGCTTGCTCGCCGCTCATCCGCTCTCAGCCCTTTCGCCGGAACCGTCCCAGCAGGCCCTCACCACCTGATTTGGCGGGGCCTTTGGCCTGTTGCAGCACCTGGGAGGCTTTGACATTTGTCGGATCGAGATCGAGAGATTGTTGCGCAAGTCGAAGCGCCCTGCTTTTCATTCCTGCAGCCAACGAGAGGACAGCTGCTTCCGCCTTCATCGTGGCGTTGTTTGGCTCCAGGGCCGCAGCACGCTCGGCGTGGCGGAGGGCGTCGCGTTCGCGGCCAACGATCTTCCCGAGCCCGACTGCGTAGAAATAGTGGGCCCGCGAACACTCGTCGTCGTGGTCGATGGCCATCTTGAGATCTTCCAGGGCTTCCTGAACATTTCCGTCCCGCAAGGTCTGAGAACCCTTGGTCGCCAACCTGCGCGCGATCTCCCTGCGGTCCATGCCCTTGCTTTCCGAGCCCTGGGCAATCTCCTGGTCGTATTTCACACGCGATTCCGGGTGACTGAGTACGTTGAAAGCCTCGGTAATCCCCTGGAATTTTTCTTCAGCGGCAGCGCGCTGATCGCCGGCAAAACGATCCGGGTGGTTTTTCATGGCGAGTTTTCGAAACGCCATACGGACTTCCTGCTCCGTGGCGTCTCTCTCGATTCCAAGCGTGTCATAGAGTGTAATTTGGTGCCGCATAAAAAAGTCATTCCGAGTTTCGATCGGTGAACATCAGAAAAAAATTACCACAGCCACACGACGGAAGCAACGATCCACAGTATCTTCTTTCACGTTTTTTCGGCCGAAAATCAGCGCCTCCTGCTATGAACTTCGTTTGCTTTTCGTCGCACGACCGGGTTGACATTGCGGTCGCGTGCGACCCGTGCGATATCACGGTGGGAGAGCCGGGCGAGCAGGCGGAGAGAAGCCTGGATCGGCGTCTTGGGGTTGAGGGCAAGCGCGAGAACCACCGGATAGAGGCGAATCCATCGAGGGTTCGCGGCGATGACCCTGATAGCGTCCTCCGCGACGCTCTTCGAACCTGCAATCCGTTCAATCTCCACCTCGCTGATCTTGGGAGAGGCGAGAACCGCGCGGTACACGAGGCGATTTCGAGAATGGATCAGGATTGCGCGCTCCTCTCGGGTACCTTTCAATCCACAGATTACCTTTTCCTTGATGTTCATCTTGAGAAGGCGACCAAACGCGCTGCCATCGGTTCGGCCCACAGCATCCGCCAGCGCCGGGTCTTCCGAACTCGGGTAAGGCATTCGTTCTTCCTCGGGGATATGGGCGCCGATGAACCGCAGGGACTCCAGGGCCTCTTCGATGCTCGGCGTCCCATCTCCTCCCGGAACCGCTGCCGACTCGATCGCCTTTTCGATAAACTCTGCCTCGAACTCACGGACGCGGCGCAGCACGACTTGCGATGCCTTCTTGTTGGCGCGAAGATCGTCGAGTATTTCGAGACATTCCATCAGTCGAACCTGGTTGGTGATGATGATGTCCTGCACCAGAGGGGAGGCGTTGCGGGCCAAAACCCTCAAGGTCTCGTCGGAGACTCCAGAGTGTGAGGCCACAGCAGCCCAGATCGTTTCCTCCTTACGAACCCGGATCAGAAGATCGAGGACCATGGGGTCGGGCTCATCGTCGGCGATCCAGTTGAGCAGGGTACCGACGTCGACCTCATTGATCGAGTTCGTTGCGAGCTGGGCCAGCTCCTCGTCCGGGTCGGCTGAGAGCAAAACCTGCAAGCCGAACAGCTCCTCGAGAGATACCGGCAGCAGGCCCTGGGCGGCGAAAAGGCGAACCTGTCTCGGCACCTGTCCCTTGACGATTCCTCGAATGAGATCTGCTCCGGTTGTCTTCCCAACCTCACTCATCACGCCGTCCGGCGCCGAGGATCACAAGACCTTCCTCACTAACCTCCGTATGCACCACCTGCCCCGGAACACCGAGATTTCGGTATTCCCGGCCGGCGACCTCGAGAACCACAGCCGCTGCGTCCCCCACCGTGATCTTCGCGGGTCCGGCCAGGGAGATCCGCAGCTCTGCACCCCCCAGGAGCAGCCTTTGCTCGGCGACCCCGTCCCGATCCCGGAAATGGATCCAACACTCCATATCGGGCAGTACCTTCACGGTGACGGCGATCGGAGGCGCTGGAACGTTTTCGACCACTTCCTCGATAACCCGCGTCGGTCGTGGCCCCGCCGTTGGGACAGCCGGCAGTGCCTCTGGTCTCAACCGCTGGGCGGTGCCTCGTCGCGGGTCCGGGGAGAGATCGACGTCTGGGGCCGAACCGCTCAGGATAACGGCCGCGGCAGCCAGGAGGATGGATGCTCCGATTCCGATTGGAATCCAGAAGCGCCAGCGAAAAGTCCTCCTCGGGGCCGCCTCTTCCACGACCAGCCGCGGATGTGATCCAGACGCGAGCAGGAACCTCTCCCACGCATTCTCAAAGTCGTTCACCAGGCGTCCGGAGTCGGCGCCGACGATTACGGCATACTGGATCACGAAGTTCCGACAAAAGATCTTTTCGGGAAGAAAGCGGTAGTCTCCTCGCTCGAGTGCGTTGAGGATGCGCGTTGAGATCTTCGTTTCGGCGGCGATATCCTGCACCGACAAGCCGGCGCTCTCGCGTAACCGGCTCAGCTCTTCACCGAAAGTTCTCGGGTGGTTGGGCGGCCCCTCCGTCGCCGACATCACCAGAAGATCTTACCATCATCCGGCGTCTCAAGCCCTTACTTTCCTTTTCGAGAAGAGCCTTGGAAGCATCTCGAACCTTCTCCGACAAATCGGGCCTGGAGAGAACGCGGCTCAACTCGGCAAGAGGCAACTGAACGAGAACGCTGAGCGCGAGGGGAAGTGGTGTCCGTGGGCATTCGACGAGGGCTCGTCGGATGTTTGGATATTGCCCCCACCTGTGATGACGGGCAAGTTCCGCAAAAAAATCGGGTGATGGTTCCGTCGTGTTCAGAATGATCAAGATATCATTCTCCACCAAACGCGGATTGTTGAGCACCGCCGAAAGCACCTGCCCATCGGCGATCGCTATCAGTGTTCCGAGAAGAGCTCGGTGGGTACGCCGGGCGAGGGCGATCTTCTCCCCGAGGGCCATTGTCGGCAACTGCTCCAGTAGCTTTCGTTCAGCCTGGCGGCGAATCACGGGGGGCGTCTTCGGCGCCTGCGCGAGAGTCAATAGTGAGGCCCATGGAAGGGTACTCAGGAAGCCGACGGCCCGCGCAAAGGAAAAACCCGGGAAGCCTGCCAATCGTTCACGAACCCCATGAGAACCCAGCAATCCGCGATCGGAGGCGACCAGCTCGGCCACCTGAACCGAGCAGAATGGAGACCGCAGAACCTGAAGTAGCTCGACCTCATCCAGCTCTTTCTCACGGACGAACTCGAGCAGGGCATCACCGTCCATCTCGGCGATCGGGCGATCAGTGGGTCCCATGAGATATATCGTACATTCCAAAGCGCTCTGGACAACCTCTTCCGCGCCGCGTTCAACAAAGCTTTGACAAAGTCAAACCAGCGATTCTCACCGAGTTTCGTCGCGAAGGCTGCGGGTCAGAGCCGGCTTTTCTCCTCGGGACCGAGAATTTCCCGGACTCGTTTCCGCAGCCACACGACCTCTAAAGACGCCACCGCGTCGACGTTGGCGGACCGATTGCGGAGCGTGTGCTTGCGGAAGGCCAGCCGCGTGAGAAGCCGAGAAATTACCGTCCGCTCGGGGCGGGACGGCCACCAGTCCCCGCGGATGCGCCGGCGGTAGTACGGAATCACGTCTGCCACCCAGGTGGGCGTGAGACCAAGCGCGACCTCTTCTTCCAGCTCACGTTTGAGGATATGGTGCTCGAGGCGGAGGAACGCGGCAAACACCAGAAGGTAAATGACATACAACCCTGGAACAACGACCAACCAGATTCTCGGATGGCCGGTTTCGGCCACCGGCCCGACAAAGAGCAACGCGAGATTCCAGGAGGTATGGAGGGCGACAGCCGCGCCCAAACCGACCAGACTCAACAGGAGCCACGCTGCGCTGCGCCGACGGAGTTGGGCGTATCCAAGGAAACCACCCAAGGTGGCACTGGAAAGAGCGTGAATTCCAGCTGTCATCACCGTTCTGCCTGCGATCACGATCAGGGTAACAGTCGGCTGATTCGGATTTGCAGCCGAAGCTGCGATGCCGTAGAGCACGGTTTCAGTGACCGCGAAACCGAGTCCGACTGCGGTCCCGTAGACCATCCCGTCGGTGGGATTGTCAAACTCCCGGGTCAGCAGCACGACCAGCAGGATGCCGGCGCCCTTCGCCAGCTCTTCGATCGTTGGACCCGCCAGGGATGCCAAAACCATCGTCAGAACGCTCCCCTGCCCCCCCGACGCAAGGCGCTCATAGAACGAGGACAGCATGAAGATCGAGATCGCCGGCGCTGCCGTTGCCCCCCATAAAAACACCTCAACCACGAGGTGAATCGGCTCCCGATCATAGCGATCGAGCCACCACAGGAGAGTCACCACGAGCATGAGCACGATCGAGGAGAGACCGAGCGCAATCAGTAGACCGAAGATGCCGGCTCCGGTCACGGTAGCACCAGAGGCAATTCCGCGATTGGATGCGCAGCGAAAAACGTTCGTGCTGCCTCGATGTCCCTTCGAATCTGAGCGATGAGCTGAAGGGTTGCAGAGAATGCTCGTTCCTCGCGTTCGCGCCGGAGGAAGAAAATCCTCACCCGCTCCCTGTAAACGTCGGCGGTGAAATCCAACAAATGACTCTCGACCGTCGTCAGCGAATCCTGGTAGACGGTGGGACGGACCCCGATGTTGGTGACAGCCGGAAATGTCCGTTCGAAGGACGGTATGTGCACCGCGGTCACGTAGACCCCGTGCGGGGGGTAAAGCTCGTTCTCGACCTCTACATTCAGCGTTGGGAACCCCAGCGTCCTTCCGAGCCGTTTGCCCTCGAGCACGCGTCCGTCAATGAACCCGCTCCGCCCGAGGAACTCGCTCACCGCACGGACTTTCCCTCTCGACAGTGCCGCCCGGACCAACGTTGAGGACACAACCTGTCCGTTCAGAATAACGCTCGGCGCCGCTGCCGCCTCAAATCCGAGGTCCTTTCCCATGCGGGTCAGAAGATCGACGCCTCCCCCACGGTCGGCGCCGAAACGAAAGTTCCCACCAATGTACACCTCGCGCACTTCGAACCGGTCCACCAGCACTTGCTGGACGAAGTCGGCGGCGGTCATCCTGGCCAGACGGTGGGTAAAGGGTAGCACCAGAGTCGCATCGACCCCGGTTCGAGCGATCAGACTGAGTCGCTGCTCGAGGGTTGTGAGTAAGCACGGCGCCTCGCTTGGTCGGAGTAGCTTGACCGGGTGCGGGTCAAATGTCACCGCGACCGAAGCCGCTCTCAGAGCTCTTCCTCGTTCAGCAACATGCCTGAGGACGGCTTGGTGGCCGACATGAACCCCGTCGAAATTTCCGATGCTCATCACCGCCCCTCGCGGGGGATCATCGTTGCCGAGGGGATCGCGGAAGGTCTCCACCCCTTGTCCTCAGCCAATAACCGGCAGGCGCGTACTGGAGCTTGGCGCCGGGCGAACCACCCGCACGATTCGTCCAACCAAATCGTAATGGTGAGCCTCGGTGATCTCCACATCCACCAGTGATCCCGCGGCAGCGGTTCCGTCGTTGATGATCAAGCGCCCGTCGATCTCCGGTGCCTGCCTCCGCAGCCGTCCTTCGAGGAGGATCTCCATCTCGGCCAGCGGGCCGCTGACCAAAGCCTGGAGGGTCGCTCCGACGAGTCCGCGGTTCTTCTCGAGCGAAATTTTCTGCTGGCCTTTGAGCACAGCTTCTCGCCGCCGACCTTTTTCTTCCTCGCCGACCGGGTCACCGAGGTTCGCACCCGGGTTCTCCTCCTGCCAGGAGTATGTGAACACGCCGACGTGATCGAAGCGGATCTCATCGACGAAATCGACCAATTCGGCGAACTCTCTCTCCGCCTCGCCGGGAAAACCCACGATGAAGGTGGTCCGGATGGCAAGACCGGGAACAGTTCCGCGGGCTTGTTCGATGATCGACCGGTAGATCTCGGCGTCGCCTCCACGCCGCATCGCCTTGAGTACACGTCGGTTGGCATGTTGGAGCGGAATGTCGAGGTAGGAAACGAACCGTTCTTCCCGCGCCATCAGGTCGAAAATTCCTTTGTCCAGGGTCGCCGGGTATGCATAGAGAAACCGGATCCACGGAATTGAGGTTCGGCTGAGAAGCTCCTCGATAAGATGGCGCAGGCCATACTCGATTCCCAGATCCTCCCCGTAACGGGTGGTGTCTTGGGCGATCAGCACCAGTTCCTGGATTCCCTGAGCTTCGAGGTTTCCTGCTTCGGCCACCAGGTCGTCGATCGCCCGGGATCGAAAACTGCCGCGCATGGCGGGAATGTGGCAGAACGAACATGGATTGTCGCAGCCCTCAGCAACCTTGAGATAGGCGAACCCGGATGTCGATACCAGGCGCGGGTTATTGTGGTCGTATACCTTGAGCGCCCCGCGTTGATCAGGGATGCGGATATCCAACTCACCACGAACCGCCTGAGTGATCCGCTCGAGTTCATCGAGGCCGATAAACGCGTCGATCTCGGGGATCTCGCGACGAAGATCGTCAGCATAAGCCTGGGTCATACAGCCCGACACGACCAAACGCCGGACCTCGCCTCGCTTCTTGGCCTCGACAACCTCGAGGATTGAGTCGATAGACTCGCGTTTGGCATCGGTGATGAATCCACAGGTATTGACGACCACGATGTCTGCTTCAGAAACGTCCGCCGTGATCTCGACTCCGGATTGTTGGAGATGCCCGAGCATCATCTCGCCGTCGACCAGGTTCTTGGCGCAGCCGAGGCTGATCATTCCCACCTTTACGGCGATTTCGTTCTCCGCTCCGCCCATCGCACCTCCAGCCGCGGGATTCTACCATTCGGCGATGGAAGGTGTTCGGCGATGGCTTCGGCAGCCCGTCGGGAAGCGCCGGGTCCGCCCAGACGTTCTCGCACGACTTCAAGAGCATCACGCTGGGCGTCGATCCCATGGTCGAGAAGTCGCCTCGTCACAGAAGCCAAGCTCCCGGGTTCCCAGTCGGCTTGGAGCAGCTCCGGAACCACCCGACTGCCCGAAATCAGATTCACCAAGGCAACGTGAGGCACCCTCACGAGAATTCGCGCCAGGGCATACGACAATGACTGCAGCCTGTATCCCACCACCATCGGCACGCCCAGCAAAGCGCACTCGAGGGTTGCAGTCCCCGAGGCCGTCCACGCCATCGTGCAGGTCAGGAGATCCCGGCGGCGTCCCTCGCCTCGAACCCGTCTCAAGCGTGAGTCCGACACGGCAGCGTCGAGCACCTTATCCACCTCCCCCTCCATACCCGGGGCCTCCACGAGGATGAGTTCGTCGAAAGTTTCAGGCGACAGCTTTCGAGCAGCCTCGAGCATGACCGGCAGCAGCTGCCTAACCTCCATCGCTCGGGAACCCGGCAACAGACCGAGTTTCCTGTCTCGCGGCATCCTCTGTTGATCAAGCAGGTCTGCCCGGGCGATCTCGTCCACCAGGGGGTGGCCTACATAACGAGCCGGAACTCCTTGTTTCTGATAGAACGGCACCTCGAAGGGAAGGATGCACAACACCTCGCGGGAAAGGCGGCGTACCTTGCGCACGCGCCAACGCCGCCATGCCCACAATTGGGGCGAGACGAAGAGAACAACCGGAATCCCGAGTTTCCGGAGGTGAGTCGCCAGCCGGAGATTGAAATCAGGCGAGTCAACCAACACGGCCAGGGCCGGTCGTCGCTTTCGAGCCTCGCCCACCAGCCTACGCATCAGGCGACGAATCCTGGGAAGTTCTCGAACGACCTCCACAAGACCCATGTGGGACAGTTCTTCGGAAGAGGCAACCGCCGTGAGCCCGTTGGCGGCGAGACGTTCACCACCAACCCCAAAGGCCTGGACATCTGGGCAAACCACCTGCAACTCGCGCAGCATGTTGCCGGCATGAATATCGCCTGACACCTCGCCGGCGACGATCATCAAGGTGGGATCACTCACCCCCGGCCTTCCTCCAGCGAACGCTCCAATGCCGGAGCGCGAGACTCAACAGACTGGCCGCAAGAGCGCCGCCGGTGTTTGCGATCAGGTCCGCGAATTCAACCTCTCGCGCCGGCTGAAAAAACTGAAGGAGCTCGACCCCGGCGCCAAAACCAGAGGCGCCCAGAAATGAAAGCCACGCCGCTCGAACCGGCGGAAAAGGGTCGCTCAGGACAAGGAATAAGAGGATGGCCTGAACGCCGTATGCCAGCGAATGACTCCATGTGTCCGTCAGGAGACCGACGCCCGCTGGGATCCCGGGGCTCAGCCCCCCGATCGCCAACAGGGTTGCGTACACCGCATTTGCGTACCAAAGGTTGAGATGACTCCACCGTCGTTCTGGTCTTCCATCGCGCTGGGCCAATTCCGAGCCCGGTTCGTGTGATTGTTTCCTGGTCCTCATTTCGGTTTAGGGGAAAGGATACATGAGCCAACTGAGCATGGCGCCGCCCAGTAAAATGATGAGAAAGGTCTTGAGGAACAGGTTGCGGCGGCCCTTGCGATCCGTGCGCCAAAGGAAGGCAAAGAAGGTCGAGACCAACAGGGCGTGCCAAAACATCAGAACCAGATGGTCCATTTCAGGCCTTTTCCCCGCGAACAATATCCGAAACATCGAGAACCGTCAGCAAGTTCATCAGCCCCGCTGTGTACAGAAATGTGTTGCCGTACGCGAAACCGGCTGCCGACGGGCTTCCTCCGCCTTGGAGTCCGAATGGGATTGACGAGAGAAAACTCCCGACACCGTTCAACCACATGAGTCGGACGAGATAAAGTAGCCCGTTGCCAAGACAGGCGAAGGATGCGAGCCACGAAAACGGGTTTTGTGGTTTCGGGGTCCCGAGCTCGCCACTTAAAAGGACTCCGGTGAAGAAGGCGGCAAAGATGACCGCCCCAAAAACCGCCGCGCGAACCCGGCGTCGAAGAATCCAATGGCCCAAACCAGGCACCAGCCAGGCGGCAATAAGGAGCATCGACGGCGCCCTTTTTGATCGAGTCTTCGATCGTTCCGGACCCTTCTGTTTCGATTCGCCAGTCTTCACTCATACCCCCCGTCACTGCCCGAGACTATTTCCCGCATTCGCTCGAAGGTTGTGCCGAGATCCTCGGGAATTACCCTGGTTTCTCCGACTACCGCCATCATGTTGTTGTCCGCCCGCCACCGAGGCACGACGTGCAGGTGGAGATGCTCTTCGATGCCGGCACCGGCGGCCTCACCGACGTTGATACCGATGTTGAAGCCGTGCGGGTTGTAAAGTCTCCGAAGCACGTTCGTCAGCTCTCGGGCTCCCAACATCATCTCGGCGATTGTCTCCTCATCAAGGAGCGCGAAATCAGCGCAATGGATGTTCGGCACAACCATACAGTGACCCGTAGTGTATGGATAGAGGTTGAGTATGGCAAAGCTCCGCCCTCTCCTCCACAAGGTTAAAGTTTCGCGATCGTCCGCCGAGGAGAAGGCTTGGCAGAAAACACACTCAGATCGGTCGCGGGCATCAACCGCAGCGACGTATTCAAGCCGCCACGGGGCGAAGATGTTTTCCACCACCACAGCTCACTGCTGCAGCAGTTCTTCCCTGAGGTGCTTGCCGGGCTTGAAGTACGGGATCTTCTTGGGTGGAACGTGGACCTTTTCACCTGTCTTCGGATTCCGGCCCGTTCGCTCACCGCGCTGGCGGATCCGAAAGGAACCGAAGCCGCGCAACTCCACCTTCTCGTCGCGGCGGAGCGCTACGATGATGCTTTCCAATATCACCTGCACGACCTCGTCCGCCTGTTTGCGAGGGATATCGGCAGCGTCCGCAACCATCTCCACCAGGTCTGCCTTGGTCATCGTCATTCAGCGTACTCCCTGCTCCTCTTCTTTGGCCTGTTTGTCGCCCTCTTCCTCGGCCTGTTCCTCGGCCTGTTCCTCGGCCTCAACCTCAGCCTCCGAAGATGCCTCCCCCGGTTCGTCCTCTTCCGCCACCGCCTCGACCGCGGCGGCCTCGTCGCCTTCGCTCGCCTCCTCAGCTTCGCTTTCTTCAGCGACCTCAGCCGCCTGCTCGCCGTCCTCCCCAACCTCAGTCGCGGCGTCGGTTGGAATTTCATCACCGGCGGTTGCTTCCGCACCCTCTTCCGCCTCAACGGAGTCGGTTGCGTCTTCCTCTTCCCCCTCGACAAGCCCGCCGGCTCGGAGAGCGGCCGCCATGGCGGTGTCCGCGGTCGCTGATGAATCAGCCTCAGCAGCGGAATCTTCCTCCACCTCGTCCGGACTCATTCCGTGCATCGAGAGTCCGATGCGGCTTTCGTGCCAGTCGATCCGAAGGAGCCGGCAGCGGACCTGTTGACCGACGCTGAAAACCTCGGCCAAGGGGAGGCTCTCATCCCGATCAATCTCGGAAATATGGCACAGCCCCTCGACCCCGGCCGCGAGCTCGATGAAAACCCCGAAGTCGGTCACGTTCGTCACCGTTCCGGAGGTGACGTCTCCGACCCCGTGCGAGTTGGCATACTCTTCCCACTCGTTCGGTAACAGCTCTTTCATCGAAAGGGAGATCCGCTGGTTGTACGCATCCACCGAGGTGATCACAGCTTCGACCTCGTCGCCCTTGTGGACGATCTCAGACGGGTGATTGATCCGGCGAGTCCACGACATATCTGAGATGTGAACCAACCCGTCAACGCCCGGAATGATCTCCACGAACGCTCCGAAGTCGGTGAGATTGCGAACGACACCCTTGATCTTGCTCCCCACACTGTACGACGCAGCCACCTGCTCCCATGGGTTGGGCTCGGTCGCCCGAAGGGACAGCGACAGGCGCCTTTTTTCGGCATCGACTTCGGAAACGACGACCTCGACCTCCTGCCCAACTTCGATCACCGACCTCGGATTCTTGACCTTCTTGGTCCACGACATCTCGCTGACGTGGATCAGGCCTTCCACACCCTCCTCGAGGACCACGAAGGCGCCATAGTCGACGATGCTCACAACCTTGCCTTCGACCCGCTTCCCGACCGGATATTTTTCGGGAACCAGAATCCATGGATCTTCAAATCGCTGCTTGTAACCGAGCGAGACCCGTTCACGTTCGCGATCGAACCGAAGCACGACGACATCGACCTTGTCGCCGACCTCGAAGTACTCGCCGGGGTGGCCGACCCGACCCCACGAGATGTCGGTGATGTGAAGCAACCCGTCGAGCCCTCCAAGGTCCACAAAGACACCGTAGTCGGTCAGATTCTTGACTACACCGTTGACCAGTTTTCCCTCTTCGAGGTTGGCCATTGTCTCATCTTTGTGCTTTCCCTGTTCTTCCTCGAGGATTGCCTTGCGGGACAACACGACGTTCGAGCGACGGCGATCGAACGAGATGATCTGGGCCTCGATCTCTTGATCGAGATAGTCCTCGAGCCGCCGATTGGGGCGGAGGTCCACAAGCGAACCGGGAAGAAAAGCGCGCACGCCGATATCGACTGAAAGCCCTCCCTTGACCCGCTCCAAGACCCGTCCGGTGACGGTGGTACCGGCCTTGAACGCTTCCTCGATCACGCGCCAGGTTTTGAGCTTCGCGGCGCGGTCGCGCGACAGGCGCACGCGCCCTTCCATCTCGTCAAGCCGCTCGACAAAGACCTCAACCTCGTCGCCGACCTTGGTCTCGACTTCTCCGGTTTCCATGTCGGTGAACTCGGCGATGGGAACGCTTCCTTCGCACTTGTATCCAATATCAACCAGCACTTCGTCAGAGTTGATGGCGACCACCGTGCCGTGGACGACCTCGCCTTCCTTCAACGACTGAAGGGACGACTCCATGAGTTGCTCCATCGACAACTCATCCATTCCCGCACCATTTTCCTGTTCTCCGTTCATCTCAGGATCCATAATACGACTCATCCTCCTCGCCAAGCACACCCTAGAGAGACAGCTAGGCTCCGTGGTTCCGCGACCTTACGGCTTCCTCCCCGTTGCTGTCAAGCACGCTGGCGCAACTTCTTTCCCACCTCTTCGAACAATCGTTCCACCACCTCTTCGAGGGTTAAGCCCGAGGTGTCGACGACGACCGAACCCCTCGCAACCTGGAGGGGTGAATTTGCTCGTGACGTATCCTGACGATCTCTTCGGTCCTGTTCAGCAAGCACGTCTGCCAAGCTCGCATCGACATTTCGATCCAGAAGGTCCAGATGACGCCTCCTGGCCCGTTCGTCGGCGTCAGCAGTGAGAAAAACCTTGAGTTGGGCGTCGGGGAAGACGACGGTGCCGATGTCCCGGCCCTCCATGACACCTCCTCGAGCCTCACCGAGGCGACGTTGCATCGGAACCAGGGCCCGGCGAACCTGGGGCAGTGCGGAAACCGCTGAGGCCATGAGCGAGCATTCCGGCGTTCGGATCTCGGAGGTCACGTCGTCGCCGTCGACCGAGATCCTCATCCCCTCCGGTTCACTCGCGACATCAATTTTGTGTCGTTTCATGAGCGCCGAGACCCGCGACGCATCCTCGTCGCCGAGAGGAACACTCAGACCATCCCGAAGAGCGAGCAGCGCCACCGCACGGTACATGGCGCCGGTATCGAGATACGGGAGGCCCAACCGCGCAGCGAGACGGGCGGCGACCGATGATTTTCCGGCGCCCGCCGGACCGTCAATGGCAATCAACAAAGCGGAGTCGGTTGCGGCGGTAGGATGCTTGGACAATGGCCGGGTTCTTCCTTTCCTCGGTGGGAGGATGATGGCGTAAGACCACATTGTACCCTTTCACCGTCGGGCCCACCTCCATGTTCTCCTTCACTCGTTCTCGGGTGGAGTACCCTTACGGCCATGAAGGAGGCTCAGAAGCGAATATTGGCCGACGAACGGCGCTGCCTCGGTATCAGCACCGCTGGCAAGCTCCGGGTGGGAGTGGGCTACCCGAACACCTATCACGTGGCGATGTCCTCCCTCGCCTTCCAGTGGGTGGTCGAGCTGGCGTCCTCGTGCGCCGATGTCGGCGTCGAACGCTTTTTCTCAGGCCCTCCCGACAACGGACTCTCCCTCGACGGAGCGACGCCGCTCGCCGACTTCGACCTGCTTGCCTGGAGCTGCTCCTTCGAGCTCGACGCCCCCAACCTGCTTGCCACGCTGACCGCGGCCGGAATTCCGAGAAAGAGCGCCGACCGCGACCACCGCTACCCACTGCTGGTTGTCGGCGGGGCGGTTGCCTCGATCAATCCTCTCCCTCTCGCGCCCGCAGTCGATATCTTCGTTCTTGGTTCGGCCGAACTGCTGTGGCCTCCCCTCTTGGAGTTGGTACTCGAGATCCCCGATCGCGATCGCCTGTTGGACGAGCTCGCTTCGCGCGACGGGTACTTCGTTCCTCGCCACCACCTCGATATCGAAGGCCGACCGTTGGTACGGCGGCGGCGAATCGAGAAGCGTGACGCACACATGGCAGACCCGGGGATGGTCCCGGTATCACACGTCGTCACCCCGAACACGGAGTACCGCAACCGGGGGCTCGTCGAGATGTCTCGGGGATGCCCGGAGAAGTGCCGGTATTGCTGGGTGAGCTACAACTATGGGCGCCTTCGCTGCTACCCGATGGCGGGGATTCTCGAGCGAGTCGACCGGTTGCGCGCGGTAACCGATCGCGTCGGTTTTGTCGCGACAGCCGTCGGTGACCACCCGCAACTTCCGGAAATCCTGAATGCTTGCCGCCGCATGGACCTTAACGTGGCCGTTTCATCTCTCCGGATTCCGGCGATGCGCGAGGAGGTATTGCGGCCGCTGGCGGAATCCGGTGCGCGGTCGGTCACGATCGCTCCGGAAACCGGCTCCGACCGCCTTCGACACCGACTCAACAAACCGATCACCAATGACGCCATTCTCGAGGCGGTGGATACCGCCCAGCGCTGCGGAATCTCCAGCCTCAAGATGTACTTCATCATCGGCCTCCCGGGTGAAACCGACGAAGATCTCGAGGCGATCGCAGATCTGTTGCGGAGAACCGTTGCGGTGATGCGCGGGCGAGGGCGCGATCGTGGTTTCCTCGGAACCCTCCTCGCAGGATTCAACATTCTCGTTCCCAAACCATACACCCCGTATTCTCGCGAGGCGATGCTCACCCGCAACGAAGCGCGGCGCAGAATGAAGATCGTGGAAAGAGCGGTGGACGGGCTTCCGAATCTCCGGACGACCCGTCCGTCCTATCGCGAGGCCCAGTGGCAGGGCTACCTCGCTCGCGGCGACACCTCCGCATTCTCGGCCATCGATCTCTCAGCTTCAGGCCAGGCTCTCGCGCAACTCCTCGCCGGGTTCAAGCACTCGATCGAGGAATCGACTCAGCGTCCGGTAGAGGGCGATCCACCCTGGCGGTTCATTACGTCGGCGCCCTCCTGACAAAACCGGAGGCCGCTCCCGAAGCGCCGAAGGTTCGAAGCGACTATCTGTGACCGGAAGCCGGTTCTGTGTTCGGACCCTTGCGAATGGCCGGCCTCCTCGTGAGAGAGCGCTTGGGGGCAACCAGAACCGGAATATCGATCACCGGTCGGACGGGGCTGTCCGTGTGGATCCTGATCGAACCTTCGATGGTGGATGTCACCGAGTCGCGGTCGAGGTCCTTCGCCAGTCCGACCCTGATCCGATGTTGCATCGACGTCTCGGTCGGTTTGGCGGAGGCAAAGAACACCTCAGGGTCGGAGACCTCGATTCCCGTAACCGAGAACTCGTGGCCTCCGTTACCCCTCAACGACAGGAGCATCGAATTCCCCTCGGCAGATCCGCCGGAGAGCCAGAGACGGACCGCAGCCGGACGGGCTTCAATCAACGGTCGCACCCTGAGGGTGTACGGCACGTCGAGCTGCCGCAGGTCCGGGTGGTTGAGCTGAATGCGGGTGGTCCCGGTTCGGGAGCCGGGTTGGGCCTTCGAGTCAACCGCGACCTCAACCCAGACGTCACCCGCCACCGCCGGGAAACTCCCTTTCTTGGTGGGCTTTTCGATAGGCACGACGCTCGCCACAAGGGAGGGGTCGCCTGTCTCGACATCAAGAACCTCCAGCGGCTTCCCGTCGCTGCGGTGGAGCAGAATCCCGCTACTCACCGTCTCCCCCTGTAGGGTTGTGAGGTTGAAGCGAAGGCGCGGCTTCACCTTGATCGCGGCCTTGATATCAACCGTGAATCGAAGGGTGATCACGCGGGAAAGCGGTGCGTCTGTCTCCACCGTAACGCTCTTTGAAACGCGCCCATCCTGAACCGGCGACGTATGCATCTTCGCGGTCAACGTTCCCGACCCACCTGCCGGGATCACCGAGTCGTGCTCGGCCACCGTGCATCCTCAAGAGGGCTTGGCGCGGATTATCTGAATATCTTCGGGGCCGTCGTTATGGAAAACAAAGGTCGCCAACACGGTCCGTCCGGCGACCACAGGATCGAGCTGGAGCGAGGCTTCCTCAACGCGAAGAACACCGGCGTTTTCCTCTGCCGAACTTAGCGCAGGAGCGACGATCAGAACAAGGCTCAGCACCATCAGCAGCGTGACAGCGCGAAAATCTGCGGACATGGGCCCTCCCCTGTGTTGTGAAGCCGCAAATACCCGACTTCCTTCCCGATCACATTCTGGTGTTGATTATCCCACACCTACAAGGCCGAGAAAAAAACGGAGATCAGATCGCTATCTGGTGTGCGCCGATGATGTTCCCCTGGGTTCCAACGACAAGACATTCGACCGGCACCGTTCGATTCGCCCGCCCGATTGCCATTTCCGCCAGCCGTACCAACCCGCCGCAACAAGGAACTTCCATCACCATGACCTGCAGACTCCGGATGCCGCCTTGATCAATCATCGCCACCAACTTCTGCAGGTAGATCTCCTGGTTGCTGTCGAGTTTCGGACAGGCGATGGCGAGGGATTTCCCGGACAGAAAGCGCCGATGAAAACTACCGACGGCATAGGCCACGCAGTCAGCGGCCAACACAACGTCGGCATCCTCGAAAAAGGGTGCAGTGGGTGGAACGAGATGGAGCTGGACGGGCCAGTGGCGGAGTTGCGACGGAGCGGAGTCATCCGAGACCGCACCGGTATCCGGGGCCGGCTCCAACAACTGCGCCCGGGAACTCGGACAGCCCGCTCCCCGAGAGGCCGGGGGCTGAATCACGGACATCACCACCGCCGGCGGTTTCGCGATTCCCGCCAGATGAAGTTCGACGGCTGCGGCGTCAAATGCCTCAGCCTCACGATATGTGATCGCAATCGCGTCTTGAGGACAGTGCCCAAGACAAACGCCAAGGCCGTCGCAGTAGCTGTCACTCACCAGCCGTGCCTTGCCGTCGATGATCGCGATCGCCCCCTCAGCACAAGCGGTCACGCAGTCGCCACAGCCGTCACACAACGCCTCGTCAATCTCGATGACCTCGCGGACTGCCATGATTAACCCTCGTTCTTCGGTTCTCGGAGCATGGTCAACACCATCCTGCAGGCAAGGGTCGCCCGGAGGGCGTGGGGGACGTGTGCCGGCATACACACGATTTCTCCGGGCTTGAGGAGAACCTCGACCCCTCCGATCTTCAACTCGAGCTCTCCATCGAGAAGGTGCACCAAGGCGTCAAAGGGCGCCGTGTGCTCGGAAAGCCCCTGGCCGCCGTCAAAAGCAAACAGGGTTACAGTCCCACCCGTCGTGCTCGCCAGAACGCGGCTGACGATCGCGCCGGGAGCGATGTCGACCAATTCGCTGAGAAGGCTGCCCCGGTCAGCCGGCAGCGCCTCGAGTGATGTCTTGGTTGATTTCATATTGCCTCCACTCCAACAGATCATCTCTCGCAGAGCCTTCGCTGTCCTTGATCCCGATCAAGGCGGCGATGGGAAAACGGGGCCCTGCGCCATCACGCCCACCGAGGCCCCCGGCTGCCGCCTGCGCCAGCTCTCGAGCACCGCTTCGGGATTGGGGGTCGGGTCGAAACCGAGCGCGGAGCCAAGTGAGGGATCCAGCCGGGAGTGCAGTCTTACGTGGTACTTTCGAGTCTTCTCGACGATCCGCAAAGTGGTGTGGCCGTATTGCACCCATCCCCGTGCGAGCCGCGCGAGAATAGCGTGCGTGCTGGGATCCTCGAGAAACGGGGTCATTTCGGGAGAACCGGCGCCACCATCGAGCGACGCGAGGAAGAGGAGTTCTCCCCCTGGAGCGAGAAAGCGGGAGGCGGCGTCCAGGGCTTTGTGCGCCTGGATAAGGGTTGTATCCGTGGGCGCCCCTCCCCCGCCCGCGATCATCAGGTCGAAGGGCGGAGGAGAGTGAATCTCATACCACGATCGAACCCGCTCGACCGCCGCCCCAAATGCCACCCGCCACGTTCCCGCGCCTGCCCAGGCAATCCCGCCGTCGCAGCCCTCAACGAGACACAGGGCGCAGTCAGGCGGCCTCAGATCAGCTGCTCGAGTGATTTCAGACGCCACCGGATTCCCGTCGAGGATGCCGGGCTCGCAGCCAGGATGGCGCTCCGGCTCACCATCGATGACCCGGAGCACCAGGGCGTGGTTGGCCTGGATCTCATCGTAGCCCCCAACCCCGGGGAAGATCATCTTCGGTCCCCCTCCAAAGCCGGCAAAATAATGGTGGCGGACCGATCCCACGGTGACCAGGAGATCACAATCCAACGCCGCCCGGTGCAAACGGAGGAGAATCCCGGGACGCAGTTCGCCGGCAACGACCAGATTCTCGGCAGCGCGGCTGTCATGTTCGAGGACCTGGACTCCACTCGGGAGTGGACCAAGGAGTCTGCCGACAGCGTCGCCCCCAACACCGGGATGGGTTCCGCAGGCGACTAAAATCGTGATCCGCTCCTCCTCGATGCCTCCCCGCCGCAGGTTGCGAATGATCTCCGGAAGAACCGACGGCAGCGCCGCTTTGCGGGTGGCATCGGGCACGACCACGGTCGCGGTCCGGCGCCCCCGCGCCCGTTCAGCAAGAGGAGATCCGTCGAGGGGATTTGCCAGCGCCTCGCCGACCAGGCCGCCGGGATTGGAAGAACCGGCCGGCGCCGCCGGCCTGAGAGCCCTGACTCTTAATCCGCGCAAATCAAGAGGAACCCGCCCGCTGCCGAAGGGGATGTTGACAATCACCCCGGAACGATACCATCCTGGAGCGATGGATCCCGTGACCCGCAACGACCTGGGCGAGAACGAGCGCCGCTGGCTGCTCGACCTCGCGCGCACCACCATCGCGGCCCGTTTTTCCGGGCCTACCCCAGACCCATCTCCGCCGGTATCGGGACCATTGCTGGAACACCGGGGGGCATTTGTCACGCTCACCATCGACGACGAGCTCCGCGGTTGTATCGGACACGTTGTCGGAGTGGCGCCGCTGTGGTGCGCCGTGCGGGACAACGCGATCAGCGCCGCCTTCCGCGACCCGAGATTCCCGGCCTTGAGCGAGGACGAATTCCGCACGGTGCGGATCGAGATCTCTGCTCTCTCTCCGCTCGTTCGGATTCACTCCCTCGAGGACGTCGAGATCGGACGCGACGGGATCCTCGTCGAACGCGGAACCGCCCGTGGGTTGCTCCTGCCCCAGGTCGCGACCAGCTATGGCTGGGACCGGGAGGCCTTTCTCGACCACACCTGCCGCAAGGCGGGCCTCGAACCAGGGCAGTGGCAAAAGCCAGACGTGATGATCTCGACCTTTTCCGCTGAAGTGTTCAGCGAAGAGTGAACCGCGAATTCTCGGCCTCGGATTCCCTCACAGGTCGAGCCCCGCCTCGCGGCCAGAACATGTTGGAACTGAGAATCGAGGGTCAGGATTCGGGATCTGGGTCTTCGACTCCGAGCACCTCCCGTTGGTACTCCACCAGCGAGGCGAACGGGTGGAAGGGGTCGCCGCGGGCTGAATCCGGATCCGGTAACGGAACCGCATCGGACACCGTGAGAACGTGTTGCAGGAATTCCTGAAAGGCGTGCAACGAATTGTCGCCACCGACCAACTCCCTTGGATCGAAGGTGTCGCTGGTAAGCCGGATCGCTCGCAGGGTGGCCCGATCTCCCCATGGCGAGTCGAGTAGAAGGTCCACAACCACCACCGGCCCCCGGCCCTGTCGGGAGACGCCACCGACACCGATGGCTTGGATCTGCCCCAATCCCATGCTGCGTTGAGCGCCATCCACCTCGATGATCAGCGCGTGCTCGTCCACAGAGCGCGGAATTGCCGCCATCACCTCCAGCGAGCGACTGGGGCTCGGGTTCTCCAACCCCGCCATCTGATCGTCTTCCTCGCCGCCGCCATCGGTGAGATCTCGCTCACCATCGGAAGTCTCTTCCGCCGATTGTCCCGGCAGAGCCGCCAGCTTCTCTTCGAGCTCGGCCCGAGCCTCCGACGGAACCTCCGGATGGGCAACAGCGGTTTCGATGAGCGTCGCGGCTGACGGCGACTCGAGCTCGACAGCCAGTCGAGCCATCCGCACGACGACCCCAACCGGCGTCGACGGTTCCACAGATGTACGGGCCATCTCGAGGGTGTCGAGAGCCGCTCCGTCCCGACGTTCTGAAATCAGGAGCTCAGCCAGACGAACTCCGAGCGCGGGCTCCACTTTCAAATCTGTGCAGGCGCCCATCAACTCGCCCCAGTGGGTGACGACGAACTCGCTGTCGCCATCTCGTGCGGCCCGCCGAACGGCTCGGAGCAGATGTGGAACCGCCGGCGTCACATCGCCCCCCTGGAAGCTCAGATTCCACAATGCCATTGCCGCATCAATGTTATCCGGTCGAAACCGAAGTTCCCTGGCGAGAGCCGCGACGGCGTCCCTGGAATTTCCGGCTGCGGCAAGCCCCATCGCCTGCTCGACGGCGGTGTTGTCGACCAC